>NZ_CP024091.1:5057280-5373360 GCF_002736205.1 Pedobacter ginsengisoli
TTATCCTAATCGTGATGAGATACCAGAAAACATCAAAGAAAACCTTATAGTAGAGTTATACTCTAAGTAATATATTTATTAATTGCCTACGGGCAATTAATTTTTTATGTTGCATAATTTTAATAACGATCTAAAAACATTATAAATGGCAATTTTAGCATTTCAGAAACCCGATAAGGTAATCATGCAGAAATCAACAGATTTCGATGGTATATTTGAATTTCGTCCTTTAGAGCCCGGTTTCGGTGTAACAATTGGTAATGCCCTAAGAAGAATATTACTTTCTTCTTTAGAAGGTTATGCCATTACAAGTATTCGTTTTTCTGGCGTATCTCATGAGTTTTCTACAATGAAAGGTGTTGTAGAAGATTTAACTGAAATTATCCTTAATTTAAAACAAGTGCGTTTTAAAAAAGTAGGTGATTCAGGTGATTCTGAGAAAGTTTTTATTGTAGTAAATGGCCAAGAGCAATTTGCTGCAGGAGATATCACTAAATTCTCTAATAACTTTGAAGTTCTTAATCCAGATTTCGTTATCTGTAACATGGAGAAATCTGTTACTTTAGAGGTGGAACTGACCATTAATAAAGGACGTGGTTATGTACCAGCAGAAGAGAACAAAATCAATGATGCTGTAGTTGGAGTTATTGCGATAGACTCGATCTTCACTCCAATGAAAAATGTAAAATACACGATTGAAAACTATCGTGTTGAGCAAAAAACAGATTACGAAAAATTAATATTAGATATTTCTACTGATGGATCTATCCATCCTGAAGAGGCATTAAAAGAAGCTGCTAAGATCTTGATCCAGCACTTTATGTTGTTCTCAGATGAGAATTTAGTATTAGAATCTCAAGCTAAAGAAGAAACTAAGGAAGTTGATGAGGAAATCTTGCATATGCGTAAGATCTTAAAAACTGAATTGGTTGATTTAGACTTATCAGTTCGTGCATTGAATTGCTTAAAAGCAGCTGATATTCGTACTTTAGCTGATTTGGTTTCTTATGATGTAGCTGATATGTTAAAATTCAGAAACTTCGGTAAAAAATCTTTAACAGAGATACAAGAACTTGTAAAATCTAAAAGTTTATCTTTTGGTATGAACTTATCTAAGTTCAAACTGGATGAAGAATAATAGATTAAAAAGTATAAATTATATATTGTTAATAGTGTGTAATTCCCTCAGATTAATTTCATAGAGACGGTATACACTGAATAAATTTAAAAATGAGACACGGTAAAAAAGTAAATCACTTAGGAAGAACAGATTCACATCGTAAGGCGATGCTGGCTAATATGGCTTCATCGTTAATTAAACATAAGAGAATCTCTACAACATTAGCAAAAGCAAAAGCTTTGCGTACGTATGTGGAGCCTCTTATCACTAAATCAAAATCTGATACAACACACTCTCGTCGTATTGTTTTCGGTTACTTACAAGATAAAGAAACTGTTACTGAATTATTCCGTGATGTTGCTGCAAAAGTTGCTAACCGTCCAGGTGGTTACACCAGGATCATTAAGTTAAACAATCGTTTAGGTGATAATGCTGAAATGGCATTAATCGAATTAGTTGACTATAACGAAGTTTACGGTAAAGAAGCAGAAGCAGCTGAGAAGAAAACTACTCGTCGTGGTAGAAGCAAAGCTAAAAAATCTGACGCTCCTGCAGCAAAAACCGAAGAAGTTAAAGCTGAAGAGGTTGTTGAAGAAGCTCCTGCTGCTGAAGAAGCAAAAGAAGATAAAGGAGAATAATATTTCCATATCAAAATACGAAAGTCGGTTCAATTTGGACCGACTTTTTTTGTTTTTAAAAAAACTATCTTTGTACAGTAATCTAATTTCATGTCGAATCAACTGAATATCCAATTATTTCTGGATCAATTATCTGAAAGCATCTCTTTAAATCTTTTTCTAAAAGCATCTTTAGGCAATTATCATGGCAATGAAAAAGAGCTTAAGAATATATATGTTCGTAGAGTAAAGATTAAGAGAGTAGATGTGCTTTCTTTTAATTATCGTTATAAAACCCGCGATATTTTTAAGAACTTGAGTATCCCGGAAGGTTCTGATTTGATAGGTAATCTGATCAGCAATGATTTTAGGATATGTACACTATTTACTACTGAAAAGGAAGTAATTATTGAACATGGGAAGAAGGGGGCAATTTCCTTAAGAGAACGTCAGAACATTTCTAATGTTAAGCCAAATTTGGCTCATGATAGAGAGAAGAAAAGAATTATCGGGCCAGAGGGAAAAACTTATTTGCAAGATCTAAAAATTACAGATCAGGAAGGGAATGTTTTTAAAAATTCTCAAGACAAGTACAAGCAGATTAATCAGTATATTGAGATTTTGAGCTCTTTGATTAAGGAAATATCAAATGCGGGAATTCGAAATGTTGTGGATATGGGCTCTGGCAAGGGGTATCTCACCTTTGCTCTTTATGATTACTTACATAATGTTCTTAATCTAAGTGTGAATATGGTTGGTGTTGAATTCAGAGAGGACTTAGTACAGTTGTGTAATGGAATTGCTGAAAAGGCAAGCTTTAATCAATTGCGATTTGAGCAAGGGAGCATTGATAGTTATAGTTCTGATTCAATAGATTTGTTAATTGCCCTACATGCTTGCGATACTGCAACCGATGATGCCATTTATAAAGGAATAAAGGCAAAGGCTGAATTAATTGTTGTAGCACCTTGCTGCCATAAGCAGATCAGAAGAGAAATGGAAAAGGGTAAAGCTAAAAATAGTGTTTCCTTTTTAACCAAGTATGGAATATTTCTGGAGCGTCAGGCAGAGATGATAACTGATGGCATTAGGGCATTAGTACTGGAGTATTTTGGTTATAAAACTAAAGTATTTGAATTTATATCAGATGTTCATACCCCTAAAAATGTTTTAGTAGTAGGTATAAAAGGTAGCGTTGATAACAATAAAAAAACTGAGATACTTGCTCAGATAGAGGCGACTAAGGATTATTTTGGAATAAGTTATCATCATCTGGAAAAACTCTTAAAAGAAGAGATTTAAACGAATTCTGTCATACTGTCACATTTTTATTATGTAATTCGGACAGTTTTATATTGAAAATCTTATAGGAAAACTATTTTTTCTGCCAAAACTCTATTGGCACATTGCTTGTTAATCAGATGTAAATAAAGATTTCACAAACATTAACATAGATAAAAATAGCATGTCAAAAATTATTGGTATAGACTTAGGAACAACAAACTCTTGCGTAGCCGTAATGGAAGGTAACGAACCTGTAGTTATAGCCAACAGCGAGGGTAAACGTACTACGCCTTCCATTGTTGCCTTTGCAGAAAATGGAGAACGTAAAGTAGGTGAGCCTGCGAAGCGTCAGGCAATTACTAACCCAACAAAAACAATTTCTTCAATTAAGCGCTTTATGGGAAGCAGCTTTGCTGAAGTTTCTAAAGAAATATCCCGCATGCCTTATAAGGTAGTGAAGGGTGATAATAATACACCAAGGGTTGAAATTGACGACCGTAAATATACACCACAAGAGATTTCTGCAATGGTTTTGCAGAAAATGAAAAAAACTGCAGAAGATTTCTTAGGCCAGGAAGTAACAGAAGCCGTTATTACTGTGCCAGCTTATTTTAATGACGCTCAGCGCCAGGCAACAAAAGAAGCTGGAGAAATTGCAGGATTAACTGTTAAACGTATCATTAACGAGCCAACTGCAGCTGCTTTAGCTTATGGATTGGATAAAGCACACAAGGATATGAAAATTGTTGTGTTTGACTGTGGTGGTGGTACTCATGACGTTTCTGTATTAGAATTAGGTGATGGTGTATTTGAAGTAAAATCAACTGACGGTGATACTCACCTTGGTGGTGATGACTTTGACCATATCATTATTGAGTGGTTAGCTGAGGAGTTTAAAAATGAGAACGGCATGGATCTTCATCAGGATCCAATGGCATTGCAACGTCTTAAAGAAGCTGCTGAAAAAGCTAAAATTGAGCTTTCGAGTACAACTTCGACTGAGATTAACTTGCCATATATCACTGCTGATGCAACAGGTCCAAAACACTTGGTAAGAACTTTAACCCGTGCTAAATTTGAGCAATTAGCTAGTGATTTAATTAAACGTACAATTGACCCTTGTAAATCAGCTTTGAAAAATGCAGGTTTAAAAACAAGTGATATTGATGAGATTATACTTGTTGGTGGTTCTACACGTATTCCTGCTATTCAGGATGCAGTAAAAGCTTTCTTTGGTAAAGAACCATCTAAAGGTGTTAACCCTGATGAGGTGGTAGCTATTGGTGCTGCAATTCAAGGTGGTGTTTTAACCGGAGAAGTTAAAGATGTATTGTTATTAGATGTAACCCCTCTTTCTTTAGGTATCGAGACTATGGGTGGTGTAATGACGAAGTTAATTGAAGCTAACACAACCATACCTTCTAAAAAAGCAGAAACTTTTTCTACTGCAGCTGATAATCAGCCTTCAGTTGAAATCCACATTTTACAAGGAGAGCGCCCTATGGCGGCTCAAAACCGTACAATTGGGCGCTTTATATTAGATGGTATTCCACCAGCACCTCGTGGAGTTCCTCAAGTTGAAGTAGCATTTGATATTGATGCAAATGGTATTTTGCATGTAAGTGCTAAAGATAAAGCAACTGGTAAAGAGCAGAAAATCCGTATCGAAGCTTCTTCAGGTTTAACTGATGAAGAGATTAAAAGAATGAAAGATGAGGCCGAGAAAAATGCAGAAGCTGATAAAGCTGCTAAAGAAGAAGCAGAAAAAATCAACGGTGCTGATGCTTTAATCTTCTCAACTGAGAAACAATTAAAAGAATTCGGTGATAAATTATCGGCTGATAAAAAAGCACCTATTGAAGAAGGTTTGAAAAAACTTAAAGATGCACATGCTGCGAGAAACTTTGCTGATATTGATACAGCACAAGCTGAATTGCAAAATGCATGGAATGCAGCTTCAGAGGAAATGTATAAATCAGGACAGGATGGTGCACAACCTGAAGGCGGTGCTCAGGATGGAGCTCAGGCAGCTGATGGTGGCGATAACGTTACTGATGTTGATTTTGAAGAAGTAAAAGACGATAAGAAATAGTCCTTTAATCAATAAAAAAAGCCTCCTGGTAAATTTACCAGGAGGCTTTTTTTATTGCCTTTAATAGCGTTTAACTAGTTCCAAAGATTAGCAGGGTAAGTTCCATCTTTTACCAGCTGATCTATAGATTCCTGTACAAAAGGTTTATCTTCTTTATAGGTTACTCCAAACCACTGGCTATCCGTAGGAATAACTTTGAAAGAAGCTGCACCGCTTTTTACAAGATTCTCACCAATCAAAGGAATAAAGAACTCAGCTTTTGGTTTTTCTTTATTTTCTAAAGCAAATACTCTGAATAAATCTTCCGTTAGTTTAAAAACTGCTGGAGTGAAGCCCCAAAAGTTCATAGAAACAGGGGTATTATATTCTAATGGATATTCAGATCCTTTTTCCTCATATACTATTCCACCATCTTTTTTATAAACTTGTGTGCGTTCAGTAATTTCTTCAAGATATGCAGCATCATTGGTTTTGCAAACACCACGAGATACAGATCCGAAATCAGATAGCGTCTTTCCAATTTGATAACCAACAATAGAATAATTACTATCAGTTGCCTCATTATTTAAAAAGTCTACCATTTTTTTAAATGCATCATAGCCATAATAGTCATCTGCGTTGATTACGCAAAAAGGCTCTTTAATTACATTTCTACCAGATAGAATAGCATGAGCAGTTCCCCATGGTTTTTCACGATAGATTTCTTCCTCTATTCCAAATTGTTTCAAATCGAAATTTTGGAAAACATAATCCGTTTCAATTTTACCGCTTAATTTAGGTTCAAATATGGCTTTAAAGTTTTCTACAAATTCTTCTTTGATGATGAAAACTACTTTGCCAAATCCGGCTTTAATTGCATCGTATATAGAATAATCAATAATTGTTTCTCCATTGGGGCCAAAGCCATCAATTTGTTTCATACTGCCATAGCGACTTGCCATGCCAGCTGCTAATATTAATAAGGTAGGTTTTTTCATGCAGCGAAAATAATGATTCAATTTATATTCAATGTAAAAAGTGAGATAGTTTTTTTATTAGTTTTTTAACGTTTCTCACTGTATCATAGGAGTATGGCGGTGGTTAAAATCCAAATATTCCCTTTCCACCACTGCTGCGAGGTTTTTTCCCTGTAAGCATACCAAATATGCCACGCACTATTTCTTTTCCTATTTGTCTGGTTATAGTTGCACCCATTACCTGTTCTACTAAACTTTTCTCATTTTTCTTTGGCGCTTCTTCTATTTCTTCTGATTCCTCCTCAGCTAATTTGTCATTTACACGTTTAGTTAGAATTTCATAGGCGCTCTCAGGGTCAATTGATTCCTGATATTTAGCAGTTAGCTCACTTGACTGGATAAGGCTATTATAATCTGCAGCACTAAGAGGACCCATAATTGCTCTTGGAGGGGTAAGCATTGTTGCGGCTACTTCTGTTGGGATACCTTTTTCATTTAATACAGTTATCAATGCCTGTCCGGTTCCTAATGAAGTTAACATTTTATCAATCTCGTAAAACTCGGATCTGGGATAAGTATTTACAGTCTTTTTAAGCGCATCAACATCGTTAGGTGTAAATGCTCTTAAAGCATGCTGAACACGGTTCCCAAGTTGAGATAATACGCTCTCAGGGACATCGGTAGGGGCCTGAGTACAGAAAAATACGCCTATTCCTTTTGATCTGATCAATCTAATAATAGTTTCTATCTGCTCAAGGAATGCTTTTGATGAATTTTTAAATAATAAGTGTGCCTCATCAAAAAAGAAAACCAGTTTAGGTTTATCCAAATCTCCCGCCTCAGGCATGTTATAGAAAATCTCAGCAAGTAAACTTAGCAGGTAAGTAGAGTAAAGTACAGGCTGGTTTTGTACATCTGAGATATTAAGTAAACTAATTACTCCTTTGCCATCGGTTTTGGTAAAAAGATCTTCTATGTCAAAAGATCGTTCGCCAAACATCGCACTAAGGCCTTGTTGTTCAATAGTAACGATCTTTCTTAATATTGTTCCAGAAGTTGCGGTAGATATTTTGCCGTAAGAACTTTTAATCTCCTCGGCGCCTTGACCTTCGGCTAAATATGAAACTAATTTTTTAAGATCATTCAGGTCAATAATTGGCAACTTATTATCGTCGGCATATTTAAAGATCACAGCCAGCACACCTGCTTGCGTATCATTTAAATCAAGAATTTTAGAGAGTAGGGTGGGGCCAAATTCAAGAACTGTAGCTCGCATTTGTGCACCTAGTTTGCCAGACAGAGAAAAAATCTCGACAGGGAATCCGGAAGGGCTGAAAGGCCTGCCAAGCTGACTCGCTCTCTCTTCTATTTTCGGATTGATTGGCCCTGGCTGGTTAAGACCCGACAAATCTCCTTTTACATCAAGCATAAACACAGGTACACCTGCGTCGGATAGCTGTTCTGATAGCAATTGTAATGTGCGGGTTTTTCCTGTGCCCGTTGCTCCTGCAACTAGACCATGCCTGTTCATCATCTTTAGCGAAAGGTTAACCTCAGCCTCAGCAATTACTTGCCCATCCAGAATACCTGCCCCCAAATAGATGTATGACCCACTTGGTGTATAGGAAGCCTTAATTTTTTCTGTGAATTTTGCAGATTGATCACTCATAGGAACATAGTTTTTTTATAAAAGTAAGAAAAGCACCCGAAATCTAAACAAAAAGAAAAGCGTGCCTCGAATTAACGGGCACGCTTAAAAATTAGTTATTTAAATTTACCTGGAATAGGTAAAATCGTGATCTTTTTTTATGTTCAGCAGTGAGTGATAAATCAGGTTAATTACATTATCAACATCTTCTTTGTGAATCATTTCTACAGTAGTATGCATGTATCTTAATGGTAAAGAAATTAATGCCGATGGAACGCCGCCATTAGAGTATGCAAAAGCATCAGTATCTGTACCAGTTGAACGTGATGATGCCTGGCGCTGGAAAGGTATGTCATTCTTTTCAGCTGTTTCAATAAGCAATTTATTCAGATTTGTTTGAACAGCTGGGGCATATGAAACTACCGGGCCTTTACCACAAGCTAAATCTCCCTGGGTGATCTTACTGATCATAGGGGTTGTAGTATCATGAGTAACATCAGTAATTATTGCTACATTAGGTTTAATTCTATGTGCAATCATTTCAGCCCCTCTTAATCCAATTTCTTCCTGAACGGAATTCACTATATAAAGTCCAAAGGGTAATTTCTTTTTATTTTCCTGAAGCAGTCTTGCAACCTCAGCAATCATAAATCCACCAGCCCTGTTGTCAAGTGCACGACCCACATAATAGCGGTCATTTAAAACCATGAATTCATCTTCGTAAGTAATTACACAGCCTACATGAATGCCTAGTTTTTCCACTTCTTCTTTAGATGTACATCCGCAATCAAGAAATATGTTTTTTAATGCCGGAGCTTCTTCTTTTTCGCCTCCGTTACGGGTATGAATTGCAGGCCATCCAAATACGGCTTTAACCATGCCTTTATCCGTATGAATATTCACTCTTTTAGACGGAGCTATTTGATGATCCGAACCTCCGTTGCGGATTACATAAATTAAGCCATCTGCTGTTATATAATTAACAAACCAAGAGATTTCATCTGCATGAGCCTCAATAACTACCTTAAAATCTGCTTTAGGGTTAATAACACCAACTGCTGTTCCGTAATTATCTATAAAACTTTCATCTATATAAGGCTTTAAATAATCCAGCCATAACTTTTGGCCGGGATATTCAAACCCTGTCGGAGACGGGTTATTGATATATTTTTCAAAAAATTGAAGCGATTTCTTATTTACTACACTTACGTGTTTCTTTTTATCTTCTTTTTTCTTTGCCATCTTATATTTTTTATTGTAAACAAATATAGAAACTAAGGCCTAAGCAGCAAGCTAATTATTGAGTTCTAACTCCATAATGACAAAGTCGATACCATTATTGGTAGAAATTTTATCTGTTTGAATGAAGCCAAATTTGTTGTAAAAAGGAATTGCTGATACGCGTGCATTACACCATAACTTTATAGCTCCAAAAGTTTTAACAAAGCTAATTATATGATCCAGTAAAAGTGATCCATACCCCTTTCCCTGCAATTCCACAATTGTTGCGAATTTTCTGAACTGATAAATGTTGCCTTTGTTAAATAATGAAACTACAGATGCTAATTGATTGCCCACAAATAATCCAAAATGTATTCCCTCTTCATCATTTGCCAATTTTATAGCATCAAAAGGTAAATCAGGATACATCACTTCATGTCTTATCCTCCAGGTTAAGTCAGTTCTGATTTGTTCAATATGGACTTCCGGCATCAAGGTTATAATGGGATATTCCCGTGTTTTTTACGTGGGCGGTTAACAACTTTATTTTCCAGCATTTTAAATGCTTTAATAAGCTTAATTCTGGTTTGCGCAGGTTCAATTACCTCATCTACAAAGCCGCGTTCTGCAGCTCTGTAAGGATTTGCAAAAATATCAGAATATAGTTTCTCTTTCTCCAGCCATTTTTCCTCAGGGTGTTCGGCGCTGGTAATTTCTTTCTTGAAAATTATTTCAGCAGCGCCCTTTGCACCCATCACTGCAATCTCTGCCGAAGGCCATGCATAATTTAAATCGGCCCCAATATGCTTGGAGTTCATTACATCGTATGCACCTCCGTATGCTTTGCGGGTAATTACGGTAATGCGCGGTACTGTTGCCTCGCTAAAAGCATATAATAGTTTAGCTCCATTTGTAATAATTCCATTCCATTCCTGATCTGTACCAGGCAAAAAGCCGGGAACATCTTCAAAAACAAGCAAAGGAATGTTAAAACAATCGCAGAAGCGTACAAATCTGGCTGCTTTTGTAGAAGCATGATTGTCTAAAACCCCTGCCAGGTAAGCTGGCTGATTTGCAACAACTCCTATGCTCCTACCAGCTAAGCGGACAAATCCGACAACAATATTTTCCGCATAATCTTTATGTACTTCCAAAAAGCTATCTGTATCAACAACTTCAGTTATTATGGATCTTATATCGTAAGGCTGATTCGCATTCTCAGGCATAATGGAGTTAAGAGACAAGCGACTTTCATTTGTTAATGTATAAGGTAATTGTGTTGGAATTTCCTCGCAATTCTGAGGCATATAGCTCAGTAATTTTTTAACATGATTAATGGCATCCAGTTCATTTGGGCAAGCAAAATGAGTTACTCCTGATTTTGTAGCATGAGTTGAAGCACCTCCAAGTTCTTCAGAGCTAACCTCCTCGTGAGTTACAGTTTTAACAACATTTGGTCCCGTAACAAACATGTATGAGGTATTCTCTACCATTAAAATGAAATCAGTAATAGCGGGTGAATAAACTGCGCCGCCTGCACAAGGCCCCATTATTGCCGAAAGTTGAGGGATAACTCCCGAAGCCTGAACATTTCTGTAAAAAATATCTGCATAACCACCTAATGAAACTACGCCTTCCTGTATCCTTGCTCCGCCACTATCATTCAGGCCAATAAGAGGGGCCCCATTTTTCATGGCCATGTCCATTATTTTACAGATCTTTTCGGCATGTGTTTCAGAAAGGGAACCTCCAAAAACTGTAAAATCCTGTGAAAACACATAAACCAGACGGCCGTTTATGTTCCCATAACCAGTTACAACTCCGTCGCCCAGATATTTCTCGCGTTCCATTCCAAAATCTACACTTCTATGGGTTACCATCATGCCGATTTCTTCGAACGAATTTTCATCCAATAAAAAATGAATTCGCTCTCTTGCGGTTAATTTACCCTTTTTGTGCTGACTTTGAATTCTCGCTTGGCCACCACCTTCATTCGCTTTTTTTATTTTGTCCTGAAGTGCCTCAATTTTATTCTTCATGTTAAACCCTAATAATTTTAATTATTTACCAGCGATATTGCAATCTGGTAGTAAATACATCGTCTTTTAAGTCAGCAGTATAGTCTGGAAGCTTTGTGCCATCATTTACCACATGCTCGTTGTACAATGTAAGTTTAAATCTTGAATTTATTAGATAGGTAATGCCATAGCCAAGGGTACTGAATTTAATATCACCGGCTGTAGTGTTATTTCCTGCAACACCAATTTCCGATTCACTTATTTCTCTGTTTGGATCGTACACATCATAAGATACAAGTGCAGTGAATTTAGTATTTGCAATTTGCTGGGTTAGCCATAAGTAGTATCCAGAAAATGGACGCAGGTATAAATCTGTTGCAGGCTGTGCTGAGAAACTAGTACTTGAAAGAGGACCTATTACACTTGCCGAGGCTGCTACACCAGGTTGCGTGCCCTGAAGATATTCGGCCTTAAAGATGGTTCTGCCAAAGGTATTATCATACTGGAGTTGCAAATTACCCCCATAATATTCTCGTTTGCCAAAATAGCCTACGTTATTTGGACTAGTATTTTTTTCAAAACCTGAGGCTGTTGCTGAATAATAACTCTCTGTATTATTCCGCACACTGCCCTCATAAATAGAGGCTCCAAAACCTAGGTGAAGTTTTTTATTTGCCAGGCTATCGAATTTGAAACCAAGATTTCCAATAATATCTTTTTTTGAATCATAGTCTCTTGCATTATAACCACTTCCATTTACAACTGCTAATTCTGCTGTCAGAAATTTAAAAAGCTTTTTTGGATGGTAAGTTACCATAGCGCCAATATCTCTTTCCCTTGGCATTAAAGTCTGGAAAACCCGTGCTCTTTCAGGGAAATCCCTATATCCTGATGAATAAACAATAGAATGGCCAAAAGGGCGGTTAAACAGACCTGCGGTTAAGAGAAGGGTTTTTGAATCAGGTTGGTGTAATTGTATAAATGCATCCATCAATTGAATTCCGTTTTGCGTAGCATCTATTTGAAAAACAATACTTGAATACTTATCTGCCCTGTCAATCTTCAATCGGCCCCTGCGTATCATGAAACGACTATCAGAGTTTTTTGAGAAATCTCCACCCGAAAAGGAAGAAATTCCTTCAGATTGTGCTTTTTGAAATTGTGTTTGCAAATAACCTGTTATAGCAATTTCGTGAGGATCATAGGTAGAAGGAGCATTATTACTTTGGGCAAAAAGAACAACCGGATAAAAAAATATCAGGATTAATAGTATTTTTTTCATGAATGAGTAAAAGAATTTTGATCGCCTAAATTACGGTAAATGAAGCATTTTTCTTTAAAATGCTTCCAGATATTTTAAAAAGTAGGGGTATAGCACAAGGAGAAGCAACAACTAAATTACATTTTTTTTACATGATAATTTGTAAGTAAGCAATGTTTGGAGCTATTTTTGGTGAGTTAGAAAAAAGTAAAAACAAATGTTTCTAAGAAAATACCGTTTTTTAATAGTGATTACCTTCTTAAGTATCTTCTCGGCGAAGATGGTAATTTCTGGCGCACCGGTGTTTTTTAGTCATATTGATAAGAATATCATGGTTTCCGTAATCATGCAAATTGAAGCTGAACATAGTACTGATGGAGATTCCGGTAAGGCTAAAGTAAAGCTCTTTGATTACAAAGCAGATTTTCAACACACTTATGTGTGGTCATCTGTGCTTCATCTATATGGTATAAATAATAGTTTTATAGATAATTTCAAACGGTATTTCGATCCATTTCATCCTTCGGTGCCTACACCGCCTCCTAACTTAAGCTAATTTAGTGTGTGTAACCAATTTTAAGAATTGGTATGCAATTTTTTGAAATTAGTTTAAAAGATTAAAACATAGTTTTATGCAAAGTGGAAACTCAATCTTTTCAAGATTGGAAGTGAAGAAATATATATTAAAAAAGAACCTGAAGCGTGATTTGCCCTCTAGTATTGTGGTATTTCTTG
This sequence comes from Pedobacter ginsengisoli, assembly GCF_002736205.1. NCBI lineage: Bacteria > Pseudomonadati > Bacteroidota > Sphingobacteriia > Sphingobacteriales > Sphingobacteriaceae > Pedobacter > Pedobacter ginsengisoli. The sequence continues at coordinate 5,070,233 of NZ_CP024091.1, forward strand.
TTGCCTTGCCCCTCTGTTTGGGTATTGCCCTTGCTTCAGGTGCACCATTGTTTGCCGGTTTAATTACTGGTATAGTTGGTGGAATTGTAGTTGCAAGTGCAAGTGGCTCACAATTAAGTGTTAGTGGGCCCGCTGCAGGGCTAACTGCAATTGTTTTGGGGGCTATTGGTCAATTAGGAGGTTATCAGATATTTTTAGTTGCAGTTGTTCTTGCTGGTGCAATTCAGATAGTGTTGGGATTATTAAAGGGCGGAACAATAGGTAACTATTTTCCTTCAAGTGTAATTGAAGGAATGCTAGCTGCAATTGGACTAACATTGATACTTAAACAGCTTCCTCATGCACTGGGTGTGGATTCAGATTTTTTTGGTGATGAAAGTTTCTTCCAAAAAGATAATGAAAATACATTTTCAGCCATTGGTGGGGCATTAAGTCATTTTAGCCTGGCGGCTATTGTGATTAGTGTATTATCAATTTTGGTTCTGATTTTCTGGCCAAAATTTAAGAAGCTAAGTATTGTGCCTGCACCATTAGTTGTGGTGGTAATCGGGGTTGTACTTACTATTGTTTTTCAAGGTAGTAATTATGCCTTGCAAGCAAAACAAATGGTAGAGATTCCGGTTGTAAACAGCTGGTCGGAATTTACAGGTTTATTTACAGCACCCGATTTTTCACAGATACTAAATGGAAAGGTATGGGTTGTAGCTGGAACAATTGCAGTGGTAGCAAGTCTTGAAACACTGCTAAGTATAGAAGCGATTGATAAAATAGACCCAATTAAGCGTGTTTCGCCAACAAATAGAGAGTTGGTAGCTCAGGGAACCGGCAACATGGTGAGTGGTTTATTAGGTGGTTTACCACTAACATCAGTAATAGTAAGAAGCTCAGCAAACGTAAATGCAGGCGGAAGAACAAAGATGTCAGCTATTTTTCATGGCGTGTGGTTGCTGTTGTCTCTTCTTTTTATACCTGGAATTATAAACATGATTCCTTTAGCATGTTTGGCGGCAATTCTATTGGTAACAGGATATAAATTAGCACGTATAGAGCTTTTTAAACATATGTACCATAAGGGTTGGGATCAGTTTGTCCCATTTGTTATTACTATAGTTGCCGTTTTGTTAACAGATTTGTTAAAAGGCGTAGCTATAGGTATGCTATTCTCAATATTTTATTTATTGCGTACCAACATGCGCAACCCATATTTCTATAAAATACAGGAAGAAGGGAATAAAAAGAATTTAAGGATAAAGCTCGCTGAAGAAGTATCCTTTTTAAATAAGGCCGCAATTCAGGTAGTGTTAAATAAAATTCCTAAAGAAACAAATGTAATCATCGACGGATCCAATTCAAGGTACATAGATCCGGATGTATTGGAAACCATTTTTAACTATAAGCATAATGCTTATACTAAAGGTATTATTGTAATTTTAGAAAATATAAAAGAACAATATACCGTACCTAAATTAAACAATAAAGTCATTGAAGAAATTAACAGTTAAATATTATGTGCGCTAAATTAGAAAAACAACATACAGATCAGATTACATACGATAGTTTATTAAAGGGAAATAAAGAATGGGTTGCTGCAACTCTTAAAGAAGACCCTCAGTTTTTTGACCGCTTGTCTGCTGGTCAGGCTCCTCCAGTATTGTGGATAGGTTGCTCAGACAGTCGTGTGCCTGCAAATCAGATCACTAATACTTTGCCGGGCGATATTTTTGTACATCGCAACATTGCTAATGTGGTAACACATACAGATATGAATTTGTTAAGCGTACTGGATTATTCAGTAAACGTGCTTAAAGTAAAACATATCATTGTATGTGGTCATTATGGGTGTGGCGGTGTAAATGCCGCACTTGGAGATAAGCAAGTAGGATTAATTGATAACTGGTTAAGAAATATCAAAGACGTGATTCGTATACATGAGCGTGAAATGTCGACCATTAAAGATCCTCAAAAGAGATCAGATCGTTTGGTTGAACTAAACGCAATAGAAAGTGCTGCAAATGTGATGAGTACTTCAATTGTACAAAATGCATGGGCTTCAGGCCAAGAGCTTTCTGTTAATGCCTGGGTTTACAGCTTAAAAACAGGATTGATTACAGACATGCTGGTGAGTGCATCAAGTGGAGATGATATTTCTCCGGTCTTTAAAATGAAAGCTGAAAAATAAAAAAAAACTCCCGGTTCATCACCGGGAGTTTTTTTTGATCTTTTTATCCTAAAAAAGGATAACGATAATCCTTCGGTGGATCAAATGTTTCTTTAATAGTACGTGGAGAAACCCAGCGTAAAAGATTAATCATCGATCCGGCTTTGTCATTTGTACCAGATCCTCTGGCACCGCCAAAAGGTTGTTGTCCAACAACTGCACCAGTACATTTATCATTAATATAGAAATTGCCAGCAGCATTTCTTAAACGCTGAGTAGCTTTTTCAATAGCGTAACGATCCTGAGCAATAACAGCTCCTGTTAATGCATAGATAGAAGTAGTGTCAATAATGTCAAGAACTTTATCAAAATCTTTATCCTCGTAAACATAGATTGTTAATACAGGGCCAAAAAGTTCTTCGCACATTGTAACGTACTTTGGATCTTTAACAACAAGAACTGTAGGCTCAATAAAGTAACCTTTAGATTTGTCGTAATTTCCACCTGCAATGATCTCTACAGATTTATCTTGCTTAGCTTCATCAATATATTTAGCTAGTTTGTTAAAAGATTTCTCGTCAATAACTGCATTAATGAAGTTGCTGAAATCTTCAGTCCCGCCCATTTTAAATGTTGCCAGATCACGTAACATCAGGTCCTTAATTTCTGGCCATACAGTTTTCGAAATATATACACGAGATGCAGCAGAACATTTCTGGCCTTGATATTCAAAAGCACCACGGATAATAGCAGTACTTGATATTTCCGGGTCTGCCGAACCATGTACAAGGATAAAGTCCTTACCTCCGGTTTCGCCAACAATGCGCGGATAGGTTTTAAATTTATGGATATTATTGCCAATAGTTTTCCAGATATTTTGGAAAACAGCAGTAGATCCTGTAAAGTGAATTCCTGCAAAATCCGGGTGACTAAATATTACTTCACCAGCTTCGGGGCCATCAACGTAAACCAGGTTGATAACGCCATCAGGTAATCCGGCTTCTCTAAATATCTGCATTAAAACATTTGCGGCAAAAATTTGTGTGTCAGCTGGCTTCCATACTACCACGTTACCCATCATAGCTGCAGATGTAGGAAGATTTCCTGCAATAGCTGTAAAGTTAAAAGGCGTTAAAGCAAATACAAAACCCTCTAAAGGACGTTGTTCAACTCGGTTCCATGATCCTTTAGGCGATACAGGAGGTTGTTGCTTATAGATTTCGGCCATGTAGCTAACATTGAAACGAAGAAAATCGATCAGTTCACATGCCGAATCAATCTCAGCTTGATAAGCATTTTTTGATTGCCCAAGCATTGTTGCTGCGTTTAACTTGTAGCGATAAGGACCCGCAATTAAATCAGCAGCTTTCAAGAAAATTGCAGCGCGGTGTTCCCATGCCAAATTTTCCCAGTCAGCTTTGGCAGCTAAAGCTGCATCAATAGCTTGCTTTACATGGTTTTTATTTCCAATACTATATTTACCCAATATATGTTGATGATCGTGCGGAGGGGTAACCTTTCCTTTAACTTCTGTATGCACTTCCTCAACACCAATATACATTGGTATTTCAATTTGTTTGGAACGGGCATCGGCTAAAGCGGCCTTCAAAAGTTCACGTTCTTTACTTCCTGGCGCATAACCCAAAATGGGCTCATTTACAGGAGCTGGTACGTTAAAAAATCCTTTAAGCATTTTGTAATAAGTTATTTTTACAAAGGTAACCTTTTATTTATTACGCTGGTAAATAGGAAACGTTATATAGGTGATAAAATGAGCCGTAATAATTCTTATTTTTGAAACCGCACATGACTAAATACCTCAGACTATTATTACTTCCGTTTTCTGTAGTGTATGGCTTAATAACCCTGATCAGGAATAAGCTTTATGACATAGGTGTGTTTAAGCAAACTGCTTTTAATCTGCCTGTAATCTGTGTAGGTAACCTTGTTGTTGGTGGTTCTGGCAAAAGTCCGGTAACAGAATATCTTGTAAATTTATTTCCTGATAAGCGTATTGCAATTCTAAGCAGAGGATATGGGCGTAAAACTACAGGATACATCCTTGCAGATGCCACTGCAACTGCCGAATCGATAGGCGATGAGCCCATGCAATTTTATAATAAGTTTCCTAACGTTACTGTTGCAGTTTGTGAGAAACGGGTTGCGGGAATTAATCATTTAAAAAGCAACCACGATTTAATTATACTCGACGATGCCTTTCAGCATAGAAGCGTAAAACCAGGTTTTAGCATTCTTCTGTTTGAATATCAAAAGCTATTGAGTATGCAGTTTTTGCTTCCTGCCGGGAATTTAAGAGAACCTTTTTTCGGGTATCATCGTGCACAGGCATTGTTGATTACAAAAGGCCCGGAAAATATTGAAGCACATCAAAAGCAAACCTGTATAAGGAAGTTTGATAAAGATGCACAACAAAACGTATCATTTTCTTTTCTAACTTATGGGAATCTTACGCACCTTGTTTCAAAAGCTGAACAGTCTTTAACCTCGTTGTCCGGTAATACCATGGTATTCTTGTTAACAGGGATAGCTAATCCTATGCCGTTGCTGTGGGAGCTACAGAAATACACAAAGCAAATAAATCATTCTGATTATCCAGATCACTATCGCTTTACTGTACAAAACATTCAGCAACTTGTAAATGCCTTTAATAACCATCCTTCTGAAGAAAAAATAATAATAACAACAGAAAAAGATGCTCAGCGTTTATTAGATGATGTATTAAAAGAATTACTTTTAAATTTGCCTGTCTTTTATTTGCCAGTTAAAATAACATTACCGGAAGAAGATAAAGCTACCTTTGATAAAAAGATTTTAGATTATGTTTCAAGCACTACACGAAACCGTTGAATATATAAAACGAAAAACTGATAATTTCCAACCGGAAATTGGAATTGTTTTAGGAACCGGCCTGGGTGGCCTTGTTAATGAGATTCAGGTTGAATATCAGTTAATGTACTCTAACATCCCTAACTTCCCAATATCAACCCTTGAATTTCATACCGGAAAGCTAATTTTTGGAAAGCTTAATGACAAAAGAGTAGTTGCAATGCAAGGGCGACTTCATTATTACGAAGGTTATTCGATGCAGCAAATTACTTTTCCTATCAGGGCTATGAAGGCCTTAGGAATTGCTCATTTATTTGTTTCAAATGCGGCAGGCTCATTAAATCCGGAGTTCAAAAAAGGTGATTTAATGGTAATCAATGATCATATCAATTTACAACCAGAGAGTCCGCTGCGTGGTAGCAATGATTCAGATATGGGCCCCCGTTTTCCGGATATGAGCCAACCATACAACAGAACATTAATTAAACAAGCAATTAATATTGCAAACAACAATAACATTAAGTGCCATCAAGGCGTTTATATTGCCGTAACAGGGCCAAATTTAGAAACGAAAGCAGAATATAATTATTTAAGAATTATTGGAGGTGATGCTGTAGGTATGAGTACTGTGCCAGAAGTAATAGTGGCCAATCACATGAGCATTCCCGTATTCGCAATTTCTGTGTTAACAGACGAGGGATTTCCCGAAGTACTTGAACCGGTAAGTCTCGAAGAAATAATAGAAACGGCAAAGATTGCAGAACCTAAAATGACAAAAATATTAAGCCAGTTAATTTCAACCTTATAATGTATAAAAACATTGCCTTCCTTGTTTTTTGCTTTGTCATCTTCGGGGGTGTACAATTGTTTGCGCAAGATTTAAAAACTACCGTTAATGATAATAAGGAGCTTGACTCCTTAAGGAAAAAAGAGGAAGAAGGAAGGGATTCTGTAGTGTTTACATCAAAGTATATTAGGTATACTACACTTAAACTTACAAAAGATAGTATCCAAACAATAGCTTTAGATACCACATTAACCGGCTTTCAAAATTTTAATGTACTAATACAACCAAGAACGCCAACAGTAGGAGTAGGTAACCTGGGCCTTGCAGCCAGACCAATGCTTTTTGAGCCTGTAAAAACCATAGGTTTTGATATAGGAATGCATTCATTGGATTATTACGCCATGACCCACGATGATATTCGGTATTACCAGGCAAGAACACCATTTACAAGCCTCTATTATGTTAGTGCAGGCGAAGCAGAGCAAGTTTTTAAAGTGATACATTCTCAAAATGTTAAGCGTAATTTTAATGTTGGACTAAATTTTAACAGAATAGGAGCAAATGGCTATTACAGAAGGCAAAGGGGAGACGATCTGAATGGATCTCTTTTTACCTGGTATCAATCGCCAAACAAAAGATATAACCTATGGAGTAGCGTGGTGTTTAATACCCTTAAAACCCAGGAGAATGGCTCTATACTTAATGATTCTATTTTTACAGGCACAAACAATTCTGTAGATAAACTTACAGAACCTGTTAGGCTGCAAACAGGTAAGCGAATATGGCGTCAAACTGGCTTTATGCTTAAGCAAACTTATTTTGTTGGGCGGATAGATAGTGTTGCTCAGGAAATAACAAAAAAAATACTTCCAACAAACAGGGTGTCATATACCTTAAAATATGATGCAAATTCATATGCTTTCCAAATGGACGAGAATTTTGCCAGTTCCGCTTTAAGGGAATCTGTTTTTCCAAATGGAGTTGGTCTTGCCGATAGTTCTTTTACTAACGATAGCACAAGGTATAAGCATATTCAAAATGAGTTTATTTACAGCTTTTTTCTTAGGGCAAAGGGAAGTTCAATTATCAAGAACGAACTAAAGCTTGATGTAGGGATAAAACACGACTTTTATAATTATAATCAAATGGTGCTTTATAAAGATCGCACCAGATTTTATGATTATTCTGCCACCTTTCAAAACATTACCTTGTTAGGCAATGCAGGATATCGTTTAAGTAACAAAATAGATTTTAATGTCGATTTACAACAAATCTTTCAGGGAAGAAATGTGGGCGATTTTCTATATGAAGCCAAAAGCAACGTCCTTTTAAGCAAATCTGTCGGGCGAATTATTTTAGGAGCGTATTTCCAAAATAAATCACCAGAAGAAACTTATACCAATTACTTTGGCAACCACTACCGTTGGGAAAATAACTTCGATCGTAGTAAAACCATTAACCTGTCTTTCAATTTTATTAATGAAAAATTTGGCTTTGATGCAGGTGCCCAATATTACCTAATTGATAACTATTTGTATTTTGGTCAGGATGATGCAGGAGGCATTAAGCCATTTCAGTTGGGTTCTTCTATAAATCTCCTTAAAATAACTGCAGGTAAAAAATTCAAATTTGGTAAGTTTAACTTAGATAGTTACCTGGTATATCAAAAAACAGATAATCCGGATAAATTACGTACTCCTGAAATTTACACCTTCAATAGTTTTTATCTGGATCAAACCTTTTTCAAGGTGTTAAAAACAAATATTGGTTTTGACGTTCGTTATAACACACCCTATAAAGCATACGCGTATTCAACCGCAACCGGGCAGTTCTATATTGGTAAAGATATAACGTTTGATACTACTCCAATTGTGGATGTATGGGTTAAAGCAAGCTTAAGAAGAGCCAATCTATTTGTGAAATGTGACTACGTAAACCAAGGTTTATTGTATAAGGGATACTACACGGTTGACCGCTACCCAATGCCAGATCGATTATTGTTTAAGTTCGGTGTAAGCTGGAATTTCTACGATTAGTACCCACGCTTTAGTTAAGTTTTTTGAGGTTTCTTTTTAGCCGCAGGGAATAACACATTATTTAAAATTAACCTGTAGCCAGGCGAATTTGGATGCAGGTTCAGGTCAGTTGGCGGATCCCCAACGGCATGCTGGTAATCTTCAGGATCGTGCCCTCCATAAAAAGTAAACTGCCCTTTGCCAATCTCACCATTTAAATACCGTACCTCTTCAGCTCCTTTATTTTCACCAAGAACCGTAACACTTGCTTTTACGAAACGTTTTTTAAAAGCTGTGGTTTGGCCCATAAAACCCTTAATCACCTTATCGTGATTTTGAGTTAGCATGGTTGGCACAAGATCCCACTTTGCAGAAAAATCAAACAAAGTAAAAAAATCATTAGCTTGTGTAAGCGTTCTGCTCATCGTAGCATCTATGTCAGAGAATTCGTAATTATTAGGATTCTCATCAAGTTTAAAATCCTTAAATGCAAAAGTGTTATTAAAGTTAAGCTTACTTTGAGCCTGCGGATCAGCCGCATCACCATCAAACATACTCTCGCAAATATCTACGCCTTCGGCACTTAAAGCAATGTCAAAACTATCAGTGCCAGAGCACATGGCAAAAAGGAAGCCTCCTCCTGTACAAAACTCCTTTATCCGCTTTGCCACGGCAAGTTTTAATTGAGATACTTTAGCAAAGCCATTTCTTTTGGCGGTAGCTTCCTGGTTTTTAACATCTTCACGGTACCAGGTTGCATTTCTAAAAGCGCTCCAAAAGCGGCCATACTGACCTGTAAAATCCTCGTGGTGGAGGTGCAGCCAATCATATGCTGATAATTTATCTTTTAAAACATCATCGTCATAAACAACATCATACGGGATCTCAGCATAGGTAAGTACCATAGTTACGGCATCATCCCATGGTAGTTTACTTTTAGGCGAATACACGGCTATTTTGGGAGCTTTCTCAAGCTTTACCATTTCCATGTTCACCTGCGGGTCGCTAATTTCATTCAAAATTGCCGTAACTTTTCCATCGGCAAGTATCTGATAAGAAACCCCTCTTGTTTTACACTCATCCTCAACGGTTTTGTTATAACCAATTAAAAAACTACCTCCCCTGTAATTTAATAGCCAGCTAACATCTGCATTTTGTTTAATAGCCCAGTATGCAATGCCATAAGCCTTCAAATGATTTTTTTGATCTTCATCCATATAAATAAGAATGGATGAAGCCTTAACAGCAATTGTAGCTGCAAGTAAAAAAAACAGGAGGCCAAATTTTTTAAAACTTAAAATCATGAAGTTGTATCAGTAAGTACGAATGTATATTTTTTGTATACCAATATAAAATTATAATGTACATATAACGCTTTTAGTATAAATTGCATATAAAAACTATTTTATCTAAGTTTGGCGTTTACAAAAAATAACATGAGTAAAGCAATAATTAAAACAGAGAAAGGGAACATGACTGTTCAGTTTTATGATCAGGATGCACCAAATACAGTTGCTAACTTTAAAAAATTAGCTAACGAGGGATTTTATGATGGGGTTACATTTCACAGAGTAATACCAAATTTTGTGGTTCAGGGCGGATGTCCAAACTCTAAAGATCCTGCAAAAGCACATTTAGCAGGTACTGGTGGCCCGGGTTATAAAATTGATTGTGAGCTTTCTGGAGAGAACCAATATCATGACCGTGGTGTTTTGTCAATGGCACATGCCGGCAGAAACACTGGAGGATCACAGTTTTTTATCTGCCATAGCAGAGACAACACTGCTCACCTTGATAGAAACCATACAGTATTCGGCAAAGTAATAGAAAATGTTGATATTGTTGATGACATTAGACAAGGTGACAAGATTTTAGGAATAGAAGTAATAGAGGATTAATATGAATTTAAGAGGAATAGTAGCAGTATCTGGGAGACCAGGCCTATTTAAATTAGTAGGACAAAATAAAGGCGGATATGTTCTTGAGAGCCTCGATGCTCAAAAAGTTAAAATTGTAGCTAATATTACTACAACCAAACTTGCATCACTAGAAGATATTACCATTTATGGCGAGGATGAAGATCTGAAGCTTATTGATGTGTTGGCTAACATTGCTGCGGCTAAAGGAAATGTTCCTGATGCAAAAGCAGACGGAGCCGTTTTAAAAACTTTCTTTAAAGAAGTTGCACCAGATCACGATGAGGAAAAGGTGTATACATCAGATATGAAAAAAATAGTTACCTGGTATCATTTACTAAAAGAACTGCCTTTGTTTTCGGAAGAGGCACCATCAGTAAGTGCAGAGCAGGAAGCATTAAAGGCTGAAGAAAAAATTGATAAGAAGCCAAAAGCTAGTCCAAAGCCGGCAAATGCAAAAGCTCCGGCCAAAGCATCACAGCCAGCTAAAAAAGCAAACATGACCAGTAAAAAAGGGGTGTAGTTTAGCAATTACAATATTAAGTAAAGCCGGGTTTTTATAATCCGGCTTTGCTGTTTTAAGCCAGATACCAAATCAACAAAAATGCTATTGCAGATATAATAATAGCAATAATATAACTTAAACGATCCTTTCCTCTGTCGCTTTTAAACTTATAGTTTCTTTTATAATCTGATGGTAGGCGCATAATAAATCTCCTTTTATATAATGATGAGAGCGGGGTTAAATTTCCATAAAATTAAACAGTTTATTCATGATGATATGGCTCTCCCTTTAAAATACTAAAAGCCCTGTATAACTGTTCTACAAAAAATAAACGCACCATTTGATGTGAAAAAGTCATATCAGAAAGAGACATACTTCCATTAGCCCGTTTATAAACAGTCTCGTCAAAACCGTAAGGACCGCCTATCACAAATACCAAATGCTGAACACTTCCAATCATCTGTTTGTTCAGATAATTTGAAAAAAGTACCGATGTATATTTCTTACCCTTCTCATCAAGTAAAATAACTGTATCCGGATTATTAATATGTTTTAACATCATTTCGGCTTCTTTAACCTTTTGCTGTGCCTCGCTTAAATTTTTAGTGTTTTTTACATCAGGAATAATAATCATATTAAATCCAATGTAATGTTTTAACCGGTTTAAATATTTCTCAATACCTTCAATAAGATATTTTTCTTCTGTTTTTCCTGTAACAAGTAGTGTTATCTTCATCTAATTAGGGGCATAATAATCAATTCCCTATATTTATCAATTCGGCAAACGCGTAATAGTTCTATAGAGAAAAATACAATGATAAGAACAAAAGATAGCATTTTAAACGATTACAAAAATAATGTAAAAGCCCAGCAAGATCAGATAGACAGCCTTAAAAGCAAACTCAATAAAATATCATTCTCTCGGTTGGGCATGTTTGTTGCCGAAATTATAATAGTTGCCCTCTTAATAAATATTGGCTTTTCGTGGGCGTTAATAGCCTTAATGATTATCCCTGTAATTGCATTTTTAGCGTTAATAAAAAAGCAAATTTCAGTGCAACAAGAACTAACCTATGCGGGACAGCTTTTGTGGGTTTATCAGAATGAAGTAAATCACCTAACCTCTAATATCAATGGATATAACAATGGAGAAAGCTATAGCAATGAATATCATCCGTATGCCTCTGATCTGGATATTTACGGCCAAGGTACTTTGTTCTCTTATATCAATAGATGCAATACGTCAAAAGGCTTAAATATTCTTGCAGATAATCTAGGCAGGCCCAATGAAAAGGAAGTTATTTTGCAGCGTCAGGAAGCTATTTCTGAATTAACACAACACATCGATCAAACCTACCACTTCCGGGCTGGATTGCAAAGTCATAAGCCAGGACAGTTACAAGCCATTCAGGAAAAACTGGAACATCAGTTGCCTGAACAGTTAAAATTTGTACAAAAAAAAGGGCTTCAGTTGTATGTTAAAATTATACCTTTTATTGCCTTTGGTCTGCTTATACTTGGTGCGATATTCGGGGGGCTTGTATGGAAAGTTTTTGGGTTGGTAGCCATTGTTAATATTGCTCTCATTTTCTTTAATTTAAAGGATATTAATCTTGTTTACTATGGTTTTACAAAAAGTTCTGATCTGTTAAGTTCCATTTCAGGAACTATAAAATGGACAGAAGATGTAGCCTGGAAAAGTACTTATATCAGAACGTTTTTTGAAAGCAACAATGATCAAAACTTGCATGCAAGCCCAGTAAGTAAACAGATTAAACAACTGTCGTCTATTATTCAGTCCTTTGATGCCCGGCTAAATTTATTAGTTGGCTTTTTTTTAAATTTGTTTTTCCTTTGGGATTTAAAGTGCTCAATAGATTTAAATAATTGGTACTCAAAATCCTCAGCAAATTTATCTGGTGGTTTAGACCGAATCAGCCAGTTCGAGGAACTTATTTCATTTGCTACACTTGCTTATAACCAACCAAATTGGAACTTCCCTGCAATTGCTGAAGATTTTAATTTGAAAGGTATTGAATTAGGACATCCTTTAATTCACGAAAGCGAGCGGATAGTGAACGATTTTAATCTGGAATCCTATCCAACTGTTGATATTGTTACAGGGTCAAATATGGCAGGGAAAAGCACCTTTCTGCGTACAGTGGGTATTAATATGGTTCTTGCATTTGCAGGGGCACCGGTGTGTGCTAAGGAAATGTCAGTATCTATATTTAAAGTGCTTTCTTATATGCGCATTAAGGATTCTCTGAACGATCATACCTCAACTTTTAAAGCGGAGCTTAACAGACTAAAAATGATACTTGATTCTATCAGCATTTCAGCAAATTCATTTGTGCTTATAGATGAAATGCTTAGAGGAACAAATAGTCGAGATAAATACCTTGGATCTAAAGTTTTCATAGAAAAATTAATTACTCAAAATACTCCAGCATTATTTGCAACTCATGATTTGCAGCTCTCAGAAATGGAAACAGATCATGGTTATAAAGTAAGAAACTATCATTTTGATATTCAAATAGCAGATGATGAGATGGAGTTTGACTACAAGTTGAAACATGGGCCCTGCAAAACTTTTAACGCTGCTTTGTTGCTCAAACAGATAGGCTTAACATTAAGTTAATACCATAATGCCATATTGCTTTTAATAACTGCTTATATGATTAAAGCGTCTGATTTTGGTGATGATTTTTTATGGGGTGTTGCTGTGGCAGCGGCTCAAATTGAAGGTGCATCAGAGAGCTATGGCAAAGGCCCGTCAATTTGGGATACATTTTCTAAAAGAGCAGGCAAAATAAAAAAGGGACATCAACCTACCCATACCTGCGATTTTTATCATAAGTACAAAGAAGACATTGCTCTTGTTAAAACACTTGGCTTTTCGGTTTTTCGATTTTCAATAGCCTGGTCCAGAATTCTTCCCTATGGTAAAGGAATTATAAATAAAGAAGGGATTCTTTTCTATCACAGGGTTATTGATGAATGTTTCCTTAACGGATTAATTCCTTATGTAACACTTTATCACTGGGATTTGCCCGATGCACTGGAAGATGAAGGCGGGTGGAATGCCTATAGCATCAATGATTCATTTAATAACTTCGTATCTATATGCGCAAAAGAGTATGGCGATAAGGTTAAGAATTGGATAGTTTTAAATGAGCCTTTTGGCTTTACTTCTCTTGGCTATATGCTTGGTGTACATGCACCCGGAAAAACAGGATTAACCAATTTCTTTTCTGCCGTTCATCATACCGCAATAGCACAAGCCGATGGTGGCCGGATATTAAGAGCTCTTGTGCCAAATGCCAACATTGGGACTAGTTTCTCTTGCTCTGAGGTTATCCCTTATACACAAAGCGATGCAGACGTAACAGCGGCAAAAAGAATTGACTGCCTGATGAACAGGTTATTTATTGAGCCTGCACTGGGAATGGGTTACCCGGGGGCAGATTGGGATTTGATGGAGAAGTTTTCTATTCAGCATTCTACATGGCGACACACTGAGCGGCTAACTTTTGATTTTGATTTTATTGGTCTGCAAAATTATTTTCCTTTAACAATAAAGTACAATGCTTTTATCCCCGTTCTGCAGGCATGGGAGGTTAAAGCAAAAAGCAGAAAGAAACCACATACAGCAATGGGATGGGAAATAAATGCCGATAGCTTTTACAATATCATTAAGCAATTTGCTTCCTATCCGGGAGTAAAAAAAATAATGATTACTGAAAATGGTGCGGCATATCATGATAAAGTATTGGGTAATCATGTTCATGATCCGGAACGGATAGCTTACTTTCAGCTTTACCTGGCTGCCCTGTTGAAAGCTAAAAGTGAAGGAGTTAACATAACTGGCTATATGGCCTGGACATTGATGGATAATTTTGAATGGGCCGAAGGTTTTAATGCACGTTTTGGTTTAGTGCATACCGACTTTAAAACTCAGCGTAGAACAATTAAAGATTCTGGTTTCTGGTTTCAGAAATTTTTGCATAAGATATAGTTTAGCAAAACAGTTAATAACATGCAGGTGTTTATTTGACTTTGTTTTGCTAGTGCTTTTTTAGGGGGTTGCAAGGGCAATTAGCCCTACCAAGGCCCTAGCAAAGCTCTCTGAACGCCCTGTCAAGGCCCCGGCACCCGAAAGTGTCTATTTAGCCTGTTAACAATGATCGTTTCATTTGCGCTAATGATCTATCCTTTTTATGCAAAGAAGACCCACCATTGCTTTGATTGCGAATATGAGTTTTAGCTTCGGTTAAACCAGCGCTTTTTTATCCCGGTCTACCGACAGTACACCATTACCTTCAATCAAGAAACAAATCAGACCAATAAGTACAATCACGGAAACCCAGAATTCGGCATAGGGGCTAAATATATTTGCTCTCAAATTAACAAAGAACACTGCTACAATAAGTATTGGTAAATTAAGCAGGCAAAATATGCGTGTATGAGAACCCACTGCAATAAGCAGTCCACCGATAATGTGAAGCACTATAATTATGTGCGCCATTAAACTAATTGACACTGCTACACCCAACATCGCATCTTTCATCATATTGGTAAAGGCATGAAGATTTGATGCAAATGCAATACCTTTCCAAATAAGAACTAAGCCTAAAAGTATTCTAAAATAGTCGAGCCATTTTGGGTGATGACGATTACCCCAATTTTGAATTTTTGTGAGTACGTTCATAGTGTTGAATTTTGGTTATATGAATTTACATAAAAAATTATGTATTTCTTACCCTAAATCCAATTGATTACTAAAAGTATAAAGGTTTATTACATGGAACAAGGACTTTACGATTTGGACATATTAAGTAAATGGTTTTAGCATATTAATCATTACCTTTAATTTTACAAAACTGAACCAAATATATTGTAACCACAACAACCTAACCTTATAGATTAAACCACTATTTTCATGAATTTTATTAATAAACTCGTATTAACCATTGCGGTCGTTTTTGGATTATCGACTACTTTAAGCGCTCAAACTAAGGGTATAGAATTCAAGTCTCCTAATGGGGGATTGAAAGTTTCTATTAATATAGCCGACAAAATATATTATTCCATTTCCTCAGGAGGTGATTTGTTGTTAGAAAATAATCATCTGCAAATGAGTCTTAGAAACGAAATTCTGGGTCAGAATCCGAAATTGGTTAGCAGTAAAAAAGGACAGGGGAATGAAATTATTAAACCCTATGTTTCTTTGAAATTTTCTGTAGTAAAAAGTAACTATAACTCGCTGATGCTTAATTTTAAAGGTAATTATGCTGTAGAGTTTCGTGCTTTTGACGATGGAATTGCCTATCGCTTTATTACCAGTAAGAAAGGTAGTGTAGAGGTGATGAATGAAGAATTTTCTGTGAACTTTCCGGATGAATATGCACTTCATTTACAGCAGCCAGGCGGATTTAAAACTGCATACGAGGAGGTATATTCGCAAGTGGAATCAAAGGACTGGAAGCCGGAAAACAAGATGTCTACTCTTCCTGTTCTTATAGATACTAAGAAAAAGTATAAGATATTGATTAGCGAGTCAGATCTGACAGATTATCCTTGTATGTTTCTTAAGGGTACTGGAAACAATGGGATGTCGGCTGCTTTTCCTAAGGTTCCACTTGAATTTGGTGATGATGGCGACCGGAGTTTGAAAATTCTTAAAGAGGCTGATTACATCGCAAAAACTTCTGGTACCCGTAATTTCCCGTGGAGATATTTTGTGATAACCTCTGATGATAAACAACTGCTTGAAAATACGATGACGCTAAAGCTGGCCTCGCCTAGTGTAATTAAAGATCCTACTTGGGTTAAACCAGGGCAGGCAAGCTGGGAGTGGTGGAACGATGCAGCACCTTATGGACCGGATGTGAATTTTGTTTCGGGCTATAACCTGGCCACTTATAAGTATTATATAGATTTTGCTGCTAAGTTCGGTATACCATATATTATTATGGACGAGGGTTGGGCAAAGAGTACTACAGATCCTTATACTCCAAACCCGGACGTTGATGTGCATGAGCTGATTAGGTACGGTAAAGAGAAGAACGTTGGAGTAGTATTATGGTTAACCTGGCTAACTGTTCATAAGAATATGGAATTGTTTAAGACTTTTGAGGAATGGGGTGTAAAAGGGGTTAAGATAGACTTTATGGACCGTAGTGACCAATGGATAGTTAATTACTATGAGGATGTTGCAAAAGAAGCTGCAAAGCATAAATTGTTTGTCGATTTTCATGGTGCATTTAAACCTGCCGGACTGGAGTATAAATATCCGAATGTGATTTCTTACGAAGGTGTTAGGGGAATGGAGCAAATGGGAGGATGTTATCCGGATAATAGTTTATATCTGCCATTTATGCGTAATGCTGTTGGACCAATGGATTATACTCCCGGAGCTATGATAAGTATGCAGCCCGATGCATATAGAGCCGCCAGGCCAAATGCAGCAAGTATTGGTACACGTGCTTATCAATTGGCTTTGTTTGTTGTTTTTGAAAGCGGGATACAGATGTTGGCTGATAACCCTACGCTTTACTACAGGAACCTGGATTGTACTGAATTCATCACAAGCGTGCCAACTACATGGGATGAGACGAAAGCTTTAGACGCTAAAATAGGTGAGGTGGCCGTTGTAGCAAAACGTAAAAAGGACAAATGGTTTGTTGGAGCAATTGCGAATGGCAAAGAGAAAGAGAGAACGGTTTCTTTAAATTTTGATTTCCTTGAAAAAGGTAAAACCTATACAATGACTTATTTTGAGGATGGAATTAATGCTGGTCGCCAGGCAATGGACTATAGAAAGAAAACAATACAGGTTAAATCTGGAGACAAGATTGATATTAAGATGGTTCGCAATGGCGGATGGGCTGCGGTAATTATGTAACCAGGCAACTGATATAAAAAAAGGGTTGATATTAAAAATATCAACCCTTTTTTTATTAAGATATGAGCTGCTATGCTTTTTTGGCTGCCGCTTCTCTGCGAATGATATTCAATGCACCACCTGCTTTGAACCATTCAATTTGTTGATCATTGTAACTGTGGTTAACAGATATTTCTTCTTTAGTTCCATCAGCATGGTTTAATACTAAAGTAAGAGGTACATTAGGCGTAAATGTTGTTAATCCGATAATGTCGATAGTGTCATCTTCTAATATTTTATCGTAATCTTCTTTATTAACAAAGGTTAAACCAAGCATACCTTGTTTTTTTAGGTTGGTTTCGTGGATACGGGCAAATGATTTTACCAATACAGCACGTACACCTAAATGACGAGGCTCCATAGCTGCGTGCTCGCGGCTTGATCCTTCACCATAGTTTTCATCGCCGATAACGATAGAGCCTAAGCCAGCAGCTTTATAAGCTCTTTGGGTTGCAGGTACAGGACCATACTCGCCGGTAAGCTCATTTTTAACTGAATCAGTTTTGTCGTTAAAGTAGTTTACAGCACCAATTAACATGTTGTTAGAAATGTTATCCAGGTGACCGCGGAATTTTAACCACGGACCAGCCATTGAAATATGGTCGGTTGTGCATTTTCCTTTTGCTTTGATCAGCAATTTAAGTCCTTTAAGGTCTGTGCCTTCCCATGGAGTAAATGGATCAAGTAATTGCAATCTGTGAGAAGTTGGAGAAACAATTACTTCTACTTTACTACCATCTTCAGCTGGTTGCTGGTAACCTGCATCCTCAACTGCAAAACCTTTGGTAGGTAGTTCAAATCCTGTTGGGGCATCAAGTTTTACCTGTTCGCCTTTGTCGTTTGTTAACGTATCTGTTAGTGGATTAAAACTCAAATCACCTGCAATAGCTAATGCTGTTACTAATTCCGGAGAACCAACAAAGGCAAAAGTATTAGGGTTACCATCGGCACGTTTTGCAAAGTTGCGGTTAAACGAGTGTACGATGGTGTTTTTCTCTTGCTTATCAGCACCAACTCTGTCCCACATACCAATACATGGTCCGCAGGCATTAGTAAATACTTTTGCACCTATACTTTTGAATACGTCTAAAAATCCATCACGTGCTATAGTATAGCGGATTTGCTCAGAACCTGGGTTGATACAGTATTCAGATTTAGAGGTTAAGCCTTTTTCTGATACCTGTTTAGCAATACTGATTGCGCGAGAAATATCTTCGTATGATGAGTTGGTACAAGAACCGATCAAACCTACATCTATTTTCATTGGCCATCCGTTAGCAGCTGCAACTTCTTTCATTTTAGAGATAGGAGTTGCTAAATCCGGCGTAAATGGACCGTTCAAATAAGGCTCAAGTTCAGATAAATTGATTTCGATTAATTGATCGAAGTATTTTTCAGGTTCTGCATATACTTCAGCATCGCCAGTTAAGTGTTCTTTTATTGCGTTTGCAGCATCAGCCACTTCGGCTCTGCCGGTAGCACGCAGGTAACGCTCCATGCTTTCGTCGTAACCAAATGTTGAAGTTGTTGCACCAATTTCGGCACCCATATTACAAATGGTTCCTTTACCGGTACAGCTCATGCTTGTAGCGCCTTCGCCGAAATATTCAACAATTGCACCAGTTCCACCTTTTACAGTAAGAATACCTGCAACTTTAAGGATTACATCTTTTGCAGATACCCATCCGCTTAATTTTCCGGTAAGTTTAATGCCAATCAGTTTAGGGAATTTTAGCTCCCATGGTAATCCTGCCATTACATCGCAAGCATCAGCACCACCAACACCTATGGCAACCATACCTAAACCACCTGCATTTACAGTATGAGAGTCGGTACCTATCATCATTCCACCTGGGAAAGCGTAGTTTTCTAAAACTACCTGGTGAATAATACCAGCGCCTGGTTTCCAGAAACCAATGCCATATTTGTTTGAAACTGAAGCTAAGAAATCAAATACTTCTTTACTCTCAGTGTTTGCAGCAGGTAAGTCTATTTCAGCACCATTTTTTGCTGTGATCAGGTGATCGCAGTGAACGGTAGAAGGAACGGCAACCTTTGGTCTGCCTGCCTGCATAAATTGCAATAAAGCCATTTGTGCAGTAGCATCTTGCATGGCCACACGGTCAGGAGCAAAATCTACATAATCAGTACCTCTTGTATAAGCGGTATTTGTATTTCCATCCCAAAGGTGGGCATAAAGGATTTTTTCTGAGAGTGTTAAAGGTCTGCCTACTAATTTACGGGCCGCCTCAACGCGGGGGCCAAAGTTTGCATACACCTTTTTGATCATTTCTATATCAAAAGCCATTGATAATATGTGTTAAAAGGGTAAGTTATTCTTATTATTTTGTAGCGAATTTACAAAAAAAAACAGGGGTAGGACATCATCTGCATATCATTATATTATTTATACCTATTCTAAATAAAGTTGAGTGATTATTCATTTAAATATCTGCAAACCATAAGCGATCATTTCTGAACACTGCTGTTCATTTTTGAACACATTTGTTTTTTGTTTTTATTGTAACTATTTGTTTTTTAGTTGATTGTGGTTTTTAGATGGTTTGGCCTAAACTTGGCTAACTGAATGATGAAAAAATTAAAGAGAATGGAAGTGATAACCCTGTTCTGAAAAATGTTTCAATACTCTTGGTAATGCATATTGCATTCGGTCGTAGGCTTTCAGGCTGTCATGAAAAACTACGATTGATCCGTTGCCGGTATGCTTAACCACGTTATTGTAACATTGGTGAGGTGCCAGGTTGATGTCAAAGTCGCCACTAAGTACATCCCACATAATAATCTGGGTTTGCGGGTTTATTGCCCGAATGGCGGCTATCTGAGATTTTTTAATTCTACCGTAAGGTGGGCGAAATAAATTCGTGTTGGTTAATTCCTGACACTTTTGGAAGTTTTTAGTGTATATTTCATCCGGTGTTTTCCATCCTTTTAAATGGTTAAAAGTATGATTGCCGATTTGATGTCCTTCGTTCTTTATCTTCTCAAAAATATCAGGATGTTTGTGAATATTATCTCCGATGCAAAAGAATGTTGCTTTTGCGTTAAAGCTTTTTAAAGTTTTTAATGCAAAATCTGTAACATCTGGTATAGGTCCATCGTCAAAGGTTAAATAAATAACTTTTTGATCCCGGTTCTTGTGCCAGGTTAAAGATGGGTAATACCATTTTAATAAAAACGGGGATTTTATCAGGTACATGCTCAAACTTAGAGAAAATTTTGATTTTATGGGCTTCTTTTAAGCTTTGAATAAAATTGAAGAAGAGAAAAAGTAATAAATAGGCTTGTTGTACCTGAAAATTTACAAAATGAATAAGTTGTTTATATTAATATTGTGAAAACTAAATTATGAAAAAAATTATCCCTTATAGTGCATTACCAAAATTAACCTTAGCACTCTCTTTTGCCTTTATAACGGGTTTTGTGCAAAAAACTAACGCTCAGGAGATTATTACCATACAACAAGCAATAGAAGAAACTTTACATAATAACCTTCAGGTAAAAAAATCGCAGTTGAGTGAAGACCTGGCTACTCAAAATCTGAAACAATCTAAGTTTGCAGTTTATCCAACATTAAATGGAGGAGCTGATCAGAATATGGGTTGGGGACGTAATAATCTGGGTAATACGGGTATCTATGAGAACACTCAGAACTATAGCTTTAGTCCGGGAGCAAGTTTAGGTTTTGATTTGTTTAATGGTCTTTCAAAAATAAACCAGATTAAACAGAATAAGATACTTCTTGAGGCAGGAAAAGCGAATACTGATAAAATTAAGAATGATCTGATACTTCAGGTAATCACTTCTTATATGGAGATTTTGTACAATAAAGATCGTTTATCAGCAGCAAAACAACAACTTTCCGTGGCTCAGCAACAACAGAAACAACAGCAAGAGCTTTTGGATGTTGGAAACAAAACACTGGCTGATTTAGCGGAATCTAAATCGCAAACTGCTACAGCACAATTGGATGTTACCACTGCAGAAAATGCACTTAGCATCTCTTATTTGACTTTGGCGCAGTTAATGGACATTCCTTCTTCAACAAGGTACGATGTACAGGCTCCGGTACTAGCGGAATTTAACAGGCCATCTGTAAATTATAATGCAGAACAAGTATATACAGATGCAATAAATCTTTTCCCGGATATTAAACTGGCAGCTCTTCAAACTGCTTCTGCAAAAAAGGGAATTGAGGTAGCAAAAGGTAATCTGTATCCATCGTTATCTTTGAGCGGAAGTTATGGGTCGTTTTATAACTATAATTATAACCTCCCGGCAGATGTTCAGAATCTGTCTTTTGGTAATCAGATCAAAAACAATGTTTCGAAAGGAGTTGGTTTAAGACTTAGCATTCCAATATTCAACGGCTTACAGTCAAGGATAGGAGTAAAGAAAGCCAAAATTAACTTTTTGCAGACACAGGCAGATGAACAATTGGCAAAAAATAATTTAAATAAAATTATTTATCAGGCCGTTGCCGACCTAAAGGCAGCAGAAAGTACGTTCGAATCAACTACCAATACTTTTAATGCAAGAAAAGAGGCCTTTTCTGTAATTGAGCAACGTTACAACGTTGGTTTAGTTAACTCTTTAGATTACAATACTTCGTTAACAAATAAAAATAAAGCAGAAATAGACATGATCAGAGCTAAGTACGATTTGCTGTTTAAAGCAAAGGTGATTGATTATTACTTAGGCAAACAAATAGTTTTCTAGAAGCAACACAATAAATTCGCACAATTTATTGCGGCTGTATTATAAATGATAAAATATAAATAAATTCAAATGAAACTAAAACCCATACTAATTGCAATAGGAGTTATTCTCGTTTTATTGGCCGTAGCAAAATTTACCGGCTTAATAGGAGGAGATAAGACTGAAAAGGTGACGATTGAAAAGGCGGCTGACAGAAAAGTTATTGAAACTGTTACTGCGAGTGGTAAAGTGCAGCCTGAAACTGAAGTGAAACTAAGCTCTGAGGTATCAGGTGAGGTTACCGAACTTTTAGTTAAAGAAGGTGATGTTGTTAAAAAAGGCCAATTACTGATTAAAGTACGGCCAGATGTACTTCAATCAGGATACGAAAGAGCTGTTGCATCAAATAATACCCAAAAGGCACAAGTTGTGGCTGCAGAACAACAACTGAAACAAGCCACTGCCAATTTTGATAATACTGAAGCCAGCTATAAAAGAAGCCAGGAGTTGTTTGGTAAAAAGGTTATATCGGCCTCAGAATTTGACGCAGCTAAAGCACAATATTTGTCAGCTTTAGCTGATATTGCCAGATTGAAAGCCATGGTTACCAGTGCAAGATACAGCCTTCAGGAGGGTGGTGCCAACGTTAAAGAAGCTGGTGCTAACCTTGCTAAAGCTACTATTTATGCACCAGTTGATGGTGTGATTTCTAAGCTGTCTGTTGAATTAGGAGATCGTATTCTTGGTACTGCGCAAATGGCAGGTACAGAGATTATGCGTATTTCAAATTTATCATCAATGGAAGTAAACGTGGATGTAAATGAGAACGACATTAACAGAGTAAACGTAGGTGATAGTTCTATAATAGAAGTAGATGCATTTGCGGATACTAAATTTAAAGGTATTGTAACTGAAATAGCAAGTTCATCTAAAGATGTGGGTGCGGCAACAAGTTCTGTTGATCAGGTAACGAATTTTAATGTTAAGGTTCGTATTTTGGCTGAATCATACAGCAATATTAAAGGGGGAGCCAAAGATCTTCCATCGCCTTTCAGACCGGGGATGTCGGCAACTGTAGATATTGAAAGCGAATCTGTAAAAGGGCTGGCTGTTCCAATTCAGTCGGTATTTACTGAAGATAAGACCAAGTCTGATAAGCCTTCTGATAATGATCAAAATGCCGACAAGCAGAAAACTAAGCTTTCTGATAAAACTGTGAAGCAGTTTGTATACGTGTTTAATAACGGTACAGTAAAGCGTACTGAGGTTACAACCGGGATTCAAAATGATCAATATATTGTAATTAAATCTGGTCTTAAGGCGAATCAGGAAGTAGTAACCGGTCCTTATTCGGCAATTCAAAACAGGTTAAAGGACGGTATGAAAGTAGAAAAAACTACTAAGGATCAATTGTTTGCCGCTCCTAAATAGAAAGTAAGCAATATCAGTCATTTAAAATAAGTAAATTGCCCCCGGTTTAAAACAATAAACCGGGGTTTTTTATTTATTAGTTATGATACCTAAAGTTGCAATGATTGGT
Source organism: Pedobacter ginsengisoli (assembly GCF_002736205.1). NCBI lineage: Bacteria > Pseudomonadati > Bacteroidota > Sphingobacteriia > Sphingobacteriales > Sphingobacteriaceae > Pedobacter > Pedobacter ginsengisoli. The sequence continues at coordinate 5,093,663 of NZ_CP024091.1, forward strand.
GGCGGTAGTTGGGCTACTGCAATCATAAAAATGCTTTCAGATAATTTTACTGCTAAGGAAATCTATTGGTGGATGCGCAATCAGGAATCGATAACGCATTTACAGAAATATAAGCACAACCCGAATTATCTGAGTTCTGTTGAAATCAGGATTCCTGAGGGCAATATTTCAGATAATATCTCAGCAATTATTGAAAAGGCAGAATATATTATTTTAAATGTGCCTGCGGCGTTTTTAAAAGAGACTTTGGAGGGTGTGAGTGCAGAGGAATTAAAAGGCAAGAAGATTGTTTCTGCAATTAAAGGGATTGTGCCTGATGAAAATTTAATTATTGGTGAGTTTTTAAATCAGAATTATAATATCCCGTATGAGGATATTGTAGTAATAAGCGGACCCTGCCATGCTGAAGAGGTTGCACTGGAGAAATTATCTTATTTAACAATTGCATCTACAAATCTTGAATTGGCTACAACCTTTGCAAGGTTACTTAGTACAAGATATATTAAAACTAATGTGTCTGATGATATTTTTGGTACTGAGTATGCCGCAGTTCTGAAAAATATTTATGCTGTGGCCAGCGGTATTTGCCATGGAGTTGGTTATGGTGATAATTTTCAGGCCGTTTTAATATCCAATGCAATCAGGGAAATTAAAAGATTTGTGGATGCTGTTCATCCGATTTCGAGAGATATTATAGAGTCTGCTTATCTTGGAGATTTACTTGTAACTGCATATTCTCAGTTTAGCCGTAACCGTACCTTTGGAAATATGATTGGTAAGGGATATACTGTAAAGTCTGCCCAGTTAGAGATGAACATGGTAGCTGAGGGCTACTATGCGGTAAACTCAATGCATCATGTAAATAAGAAATATAAAGTTGATATGCCTATTAGCAGAGCTGTTTATGCCATTTTGTATGAGAAGCATTCACCTCATATAGAAATGCGGTTATTGACTGAGCAACTTAGTTAGGAAGGGAAAATTAAGATTCGATTAATAAAAAAAGAGGATGTCCAGGTTACTTTACCTTTTGGACATCCTCTTTTGTATAAAGGAGATCTGTTTTAATTAAGATCTGCGTTTTCTATCGTTTCCGCCATCGCGTCTGCCACTTCCACCTCTATCTTCACGGCCTCTTCCAGAGAAATCTCTGAAACCGCCACCGCCACTGTTTCCGCCTTCACGTCTTCCACCGCCGCCATAGCTTCTTCTTTCGCCACCATCGCGTCTTCCGCCTCCGTAACTACCACCTTCACGTCTTCCACCACGACTACGGCCTCCACCATCACTGTCGGCAGTTCTTTCGATTCTTACACCACGGTTATTGAATTCAACTCCTTTAAAGTTGCTAAATAAAGATTCAACACTTGCATTTTCAACTTCAAAGAATGAATAAACACCTTTTAAGTCTATTTTACCAATACCTTTACCGCTTATTTTACCGTTGTTGCATACAAAAGATAATAAATCTCCTCTGGTGAAATCATCAACTGATCCAAGGTTTATAAATAAACGAGTATAACCTTCGCTTCCTCTGTGGTTTCTCTCTCCACGCTCACCACGTTCTCCTCTTTCATCAGATGAGTTAAGGTCAGGGGCATTTTTGTAATACTCTAAAAAGCGGTTAAACTCTAAAGAAGCAAAACGTTTAATTACCTCGTCTTTACTTAATTCAGCAAACTCATCCATAATGCGAGGCATGTATTGCTCGATTTGATTTTCGTTTACTTCAACATTGTGAACTTTGTGTACCAGGGCAAATAATTGTTTTTCGCAAACATCAAAACCAGTAGGTAATTCAGCTTTAGTAAACTGTTTGCCAATGATTCTTTCAATTTGACGGATTTTGCCAAGCTCTTTAGAGTTAACAATACAGATTGACACACCGGTTTTACCTGCACGACCGGTACGGCCACTGCGGTGGGTATAACTTTCAATTTCGTCTGGTAAAGAGTAATTGATTACGTGAGTAACGTTATTTACGTCGATACCACGTGCTGCAACATCAGTAGCAATAAGCAACTGCATGTTACGATCACGGAAACGTTGCATAACTTTATCACGTTGTTGCTGCGAAAGATCTCCGTGCAATGCATCAGCATTGTAGCCATCTTTAATTAAGTGTTCAGCAACATCTTGAGTGTCAAGTTTAGTTTTACAGAATACTACTGCAAAAATCTCAGGGTTAAAATCTACAATACGCTTTAAAGCCGCATATTTATCTCTTGCACGAACGGTATAGTATTCGTGTTCGATGTTTACATTACCTGTATTTTTTGTTCCCATGGTTAGCTCAACCGGCTGATCCATGTAATTTCTAGCTATTCTTCTTACCTCTGGTGGCATAGTTGCCGAGAATAGCCATGTTTTTTTGTCATCAGGAGTTGTTGACAAGATGTCGTTTATGTCTTCCTGGAAGCCCATGTTTAACATTTCATCAGCTTCATCTAAAACTACATATTTCACATTACTGAAATCTATAGCCTTACGGCCAATAATGTCTAACATACGACCTGGTGTAGCCACTACAATTTGTACACCGTTTCTAATTTCACGCAACTGTTGCATAATGTTTGCGCCACCGTAAACGGCAACTACATTAGCACCAGAGATGTTTTTTGAGAAATTCTTGATGTCGCTGGTAATCTGCAAGCAAAGCTCTCTTGTAGGGCATAAAATCAATGCCTGAGGCTTATTGCTTTTAAAGTCTATCAATTCTAACAGCGGCAAACCAAATGCGGCTGTTTTTCCTGTTCCTGTTTGGGCCAAACCAACAAAATCGTTATTGCCCTCTAACAGCACAGGAATACTTTGTTCCTGAATAGGTGTTGGATTTTCGAAACCTAAATCCTTTACAGCATTAACAACGTCATCACTTATCCCCAATTTACTAAATGGGTTTATCATGTATAATAATTTATTAAGCCGCAAAGGTAAGCTTAATATTTGGTATTTTACAGAAGTGTAACTAAATAAAAATGAGGTAATTAATTATCTTAGTCTATCGGCCGACCTTAATAATTGCTCATCTTTTCGGATTCCGCGGATTGCAAGTGCACAAAATAAGATGGCTAGGATAGGTAAAAAAGCTGCTATTCCATAATTGGCACCTTCAATTCCACCTGGTATTTTCTGAGCATAATTAAAGCCCCAAAATGATAATCCTAAGGTTAATATAATAGCTACACTAGCTAAGCGCTTTTGTATAGTTCGGTTTCTAAAACTAAATATTGCAACTATGCAAAGTACAGCAATTGCAATGTTTGAAATAAATAGGGGTAAAAAAGGTGTTACTACTAAGGCATCTCCCTCATTGCCAGAAATTGACTGATGAAGACCATTTGTATAAACACTAAATTCACTTCCATTAACATTTTTAGTTAAAAAAGGTAAAAATAACATACAAGTAAGCGTTAAGGCAGCTAACAAAAGCCATATAGATTGTACTCTTTGTATCATATCAATTCCATAATTTTAGCAAAGATATTAAAAGCGAAACACTAAGCAATCTAAAAACAGATTTAGAATATTAGATTTGTAACATTGAACACGCAACGTTATTTTATCGAATTATCGTATAATGGTACGGATTATCATGGTTGGCAAGTACAACCTAACGCCATTACTGTACAGGAATGTCTGGATAAGGCATTGTCAACATATTTTAGACAGCCTATAATTACTCTTGGCTGCGGTAGAACGGATGCTGGTGTTCATGCTACTCAGTTTTATGCACATTTTGATATTCATCAAGAGGGCGAGGTTAAGCCCTCAACTATTGGCCGTTCTGTTACTAGTATAAATTCTTTATTACCATATCAAATATCAGTAAAGCGTATTTTTGAGGTTGAAAACAGTGCTCACGCACGCTTTGATGCAACAGAAAGGGCCTATAATTATCATATACATTTTCATAAGGATCCTTTTAAGCTAGATAGATCATGGCTATATAAAGGAGAACTTGATGTTGAGGCAATGAATAAAGCTGCTGCTATTTTATTAATGCATACAGACTTCTCCTGTTTCAGTAAATCAAATACCCAAACATTTACTAATAATTGCAAAATCACGGAAGCCCATTTTCAGATAACGGAACAGTCTTTATTGTTTACTATCAGAGCAGATCGTTTTTTGAGAAATATGGTTCGTGCAATTGTGGGTACCTTAGTAAGGGTTGGAAAAAATGAAATAGACTTAGAGCAGTTTAAAAAAATCATAGAAAGTAAGAATAGAAGTAATGCCGGCCAATCAGTACCAGCATGTGGTTTGTATCTTGTTAGCGTTATCTATCCTTTTGTAAAATAAAATATGTCTAAAATAACCGGTGATGTCATTAATGTAGGGTTGTTGAAAAGGGTTTTTCAATATGTAAAGCCATATCAGCGTATTTTTATAATCTCAGTAATTCTTACTGTACTTCTTGCCGCACTTGCCCCGTTACGCCCAATTCTTATTGGATATACTTTGGATCATCATATTATTACCGGAGATTATAGTGGATTGCTGAATATGACCATTCTAATGCTTGTTCTGCTTGTTATTCAAACAGGTGTACAGTACAGTCATACCTTACTTACAAACACTTTGGGACAATCTGCAATTCGTGATTTAAGAATAGATGTATTTAATCATATTACTAAATTGCGTTTAAAGTATTTCGATAATACACCCATTGGCCAGTTAATTACCAGAACTGTTTCTGATCTTGAAACCATTGCCGAAATTTTCTCGGAAGGTTTAATTGTGATTATTGGCGATATTTTGATGGTAATTGTAATTATAGGTGTAATGGTGTATGAAGACTGGGCTTTAACGCTTGTGGTTTTGTTACCCATGCCATTACTTATTATTGCAACTTCTATTTTCCAGAAAGCAATTAAATCTGCCTTTCAGGAAATTAGAACAGAGGTGTCTAATCTGAATACTTATTTGCAGGAGCATATTACCGGGGTGTCAATTATCCAATATTTTGCAAGGGAGAGACAAGAATATAACAAGTTTTTGAAAATTAATGGCCGTTATAGGGATGCTAATATTCGCTCTAATTGGTATTACTCTATATTTTTTCCGGTTGTAGAAATTATTTCTGCCATGTCTTTAGGATTATTGGTGTGGTATGGTGCAAAAACAATTCTTAATAATCCTGCTATTAAACCAGGTATTATTACTGAGTTTATTATGTATATCGGTATGCTTTTCAGACCAATCCGAGAGCTCGCAGATAAGTTTAATACGCTGCAAATGGGGATGGTTGGTGCCGAACGGGTATTTAAGGTTTTGGATACCAATGAAATTACTGATAACAAAGGCACATATGCTCCTGAATTAATGAAAGGTAATATTTCTTTTGAAAAGGTATGGTTTGCTTATAATGAAGAGAATTATGTGTTAAAGGACATTTCCTTTGAGGTTGAAACAGGTAAAACTATCGCTCTTGTTGGGGCAACAGGGGCTGGTAAGTCTTCAACAATAAATATCCTGAACCGTTTTTATGAAATTCAAAAGGGAGAGATTAAAGTTGATGGAATAAAGATACAGGATTATGAACTGAGCTATTTGAGGAATAAAATTGCCACAGTATTGCAGGATGTTTTTCTTTTTTCAGATACTATCTTTAATAACATAACCCTTAACAATGATGCAATTACAATGGAGGAAGTGATTGATGCTGCCAAAAAAGTTGGCGCTCATGATTTTATTGAAAGATTGCCAGGAGGATATCAGTATAATGTGATGGAGCGTGGAGCTACATTATCTGCAGGACAGGCGCAACTCATATCTTTTATCAGGGCATTGGTTTACAATCCTGCTATTCTTGTACTTGATGAGGCAACATCTTCTGTAGATACAGAAACAGAAATGCTTATTCAGCGTGCTATTGAGAATTTAATGAAAGGCCGTACATCTATTGTGATTGCTCACCGCCTTTCAACTATACAGAAAGCAGATAAAATTCTTGTTCTTGAAAAAGGTGAGATTAAGGAAATGGGTACTCATCAGCAATTACTTAAACTCGATGGTTATTATAAGAAATTGTATGACTTGCAATTTAATTCTACTGGTATTTCTACCTCTGTATAAGGGAATGAGTGCCTTTCTTTGGAATCATTCTACTTAAATTACCTACTTTATTTGTATTGAGTCTAAATAAGTATATATTTGCGCCGCAAATTATAGTATATGAAACTCAAAAATCTACAAACGTTTTTTTTAGTTGCGATTTTATTTTTCCCCTTCAGTATGTTGGCTCAAACTGGTAAGGGAGTTGTAAGTGGAATTGTAAAGGACTCATTAGATCAAGCGATCGCATTTTCAAACATTCAGATCAGGAAATTGAATATAAAGACAACTTCTGATAAGAACGGTAAATTTATATTGAGCGAAATTCCAGCTGGTAATCATTTTATCAGTGTTTCTATTACTGGCTTTGAAAAACAACAAAAGGAGATTACGATTTCTGCTAACGATACAACAAGAGTTGAATTTGTTTTGAAAGACCAGAATGCAGAACTGGCAGAAGTAATTGTTTCGGCAAGCAGAAGAGCGGAGTCACTTGCTCAAACACCTTCTTCAGTAACTGTACTTACAGCGAAGGATATTAATACACAATCAACGATTAGTCCAAACCTGGCGAATATCTTGTCGTACAGTGTGCCTGGATTAGGAACCTCTACTAATCAGACTGGAAATTCTGGTCAAACGCTTCGGGGTAGAAATGTTCTTGTGCTTATAGATGGAATTCCACAGTCAACGCCGTTAAGAGCTGGTGGTCGCGACATCAGAAGCATTGATCCTACAGTTATTGAACGTATTGAGGTTATAAAAGGAGCTACAGCAATTTATGGCAATGGGGCAGAAGGTGGTTTAATTAACTATATTACAAAAAAGGGCAATTCGGGAAAGAAATTTGGTGGTTATTCGCAGATAGGAATGACGGGTAATTTTAAGGGAGATAGCACTTTAGGTTATCGTGCAACCCAACAATTCAACGGTAAGGTGAAAAAGTTCGATTATATAGTGAGCGGTACTTTTGAGAAAACCGGTGTATTCCGTGATGCGGAAGGAATCGTACTTTCTCCGGAATATGGGTTAGGTGAGACAAAATCCTACAACGGTTTTGCAAAAGTGGGATATGATATTACTGAAAAGCAAAGATTAGAACTGATGTATAACTATTTTAGCTCCCGACAAGATTCTCGTTATGTTACCAAAAATGGTGTTTATGGCGAATCGCCGGCAATTGGTATTTATGGAGTAAGACCAGGTGTTGATGAAGGAACCCGATACAATCATAATGCAAACCTGCAGTATACCAGTCAGCAAATATTTGGTAGCACAGACCTTACAGCAAATCTTTATTACCAGGATTTTTACACTATCTATTCAAATTCAGCATCATTTTTTGGGAGTGGACAATCGGCAATTATCTCTACTAAAAAAGGAGCAAGGGTAAATCTTAATACTCCTTTTCATATCACATCTAAAATTCCGATGCAGGTGAATTACGGAATTGATCTGATGAATGATAATACTGCTCAAAACCTGGTTGATGGCCGTGCCTGGGTACCTAAAATGAATATGGTGAATTTTGCTCCATATTTTCAGGCAACGGCTAATCTGTTTAATGATCTTACCATTAAAGGCGGACTAAGAACAGAAAATATTAATATAGATGTAGATGATTTTAATACGCTTGCCACAGGAGCTAACGGAGCTGGAAGCATTGCGGTTAAAGGCGGAACCTTAAATTATAATGCTCTGGTTTTTAATGCGGGTGCAAGGTATTCTAAGTTTAAATTTTTTAATCCATTTGTTAGCTATGCACAATCCTTCTCTATATTTGAGTTGGGTAGGGTGCTTAGGGCCGCTGAAAGTAATACTTTGGCGCAGTTAGAAACCAAACCTATTATTGTAAATAATTATGAAGCGGGTTTTAGTAGCAATATTGGCAAATTAAACCTTAGCGCTGCTTATTACTATAGTACTTCTAAACTTGGTGCAAACTTGTTAGAGGTTAATGGAAAATATATTGCTCAGCGTATACCAGAAAGAGTATATGGGTATGAGATTCAAATTGATTATGAGCTCTTCAAAAGCTTATTGATAGGAGGGAATTATGCAGAAGTAGAAGGAAAAGGTGATGTTGATAATGATGGAACTTTTGATGGCCCAACAGATGTATATTTGAATACTACCAGGATTTCGCCATCAAAAACTACTGTTTATCTTAAATACTCGGGGGTTAAGAATTTAAGCTTCGACCTCAATTGGATGCGTATAGGTAACAGAGATCGATTTGAACCAAATCCGAAAACCAATGCCTATAAATTAGGTGAAGCACCCGTAAAGGCTTATAACTTATTTAATTTGGCTGCAGCATATCAGGTTAGTGAACCATTAAAGCTAAACTTTGGGATGGAAAACGTACTGAACAAGACTTACTACCCAAGCATATCGCAATTTTATGGAACAGGGCCTAATTATATAAGAGGCAATGGCCGCAGGTTTAATTTAGCCATTGGTTATACTTTTTAATGATTAAAAGATTTGAGGCCGGATACTAAGTCCGGCCTCATTGCTTATTTCTCGTTGTTATTGTTCTGGAATGCCTGGTGCAACGCGCCTAAAAATGTTTCAGGAGATTGTGCTCCTGATACGGCAAGCTTGTGGTTGAATATAAAAAATGGTACACCTTTAATCCCAATTGTTTGTGCGGCATTTTCATCATATCTCACCTCATCCGTAAAATCTGTGCTATTTAACATGGTTTGTACGGATAGTTTATCAAGACCAATTTTGCTGCCTATTTCAATTAACGATTGATGATCACTTATGTTGACCCCATCTGTAAAATGAGCTTTAAACAATTGCTCTTCGGCTTCACTGCCTAGTCCCATTGATTTTGCAAGCTGAATTAACCTATGGGCATCAAAAGAATTGGCAACTACCGATATATCGAAATTGAACTCTAATCCAACTGCCGCGGCTGTTTCTGTTACATGCTCGTGAGTTTCTATGGCCCACTCTCTTGATCTTCCGTACCTATTTGCAAGGTAATCATAGGCACTAATTTCTGTAGTGGTTTCCGCATGCGGATCAAGCTCATAGCTATGCCACTCAACCTCGATTTTATCCTTGTACTCAAATTGTTCAAGAGCAGCCTCAAATTTTCTTTTTCCTATATAACAGAACGGACAACGTACGTCCGACCAGATGTCTACTTTCATTGAGGCAAATTTAGGTATATGTAATTATTTATGGGGTTATCTTGTTAATTATGAGTTTTGTATGATTATTAGGTTAATTAGAGTGGTTATAAATAAGTTCAATTTTTTTGGTGGATTTATAAAATTTGTATATTACTTATTATTACGTATTTAACTTTAACCTAAACCATTATTGTTGTTACAGATGGTGGTTCTAGGAATAAAATTTACCGGAAACCGTTATTTTTTAAAATCAGATTATAAATGAGCGAATTTGAAATCAAGAAATCAGGCGTCGAATATGATGCTGTCATTGTAGGATCAGGTGCCGGGGGAGGTATGACCGGATATGTACTTGCCAATGCAGGTTTGAAAGTTTTAATGCTGGAAGCAGGTGCTTATTTTGATCCGAGAGTAGATTCTCAACAACTGAAGTGGCCATGGGAGTCGCCAAGAAGAGGTGCCGGTACTACCAGGCATTTTGGTGATTTTGATGCCGCATATGGTGGTTGGGAGTTGGATGGAGAACCATATACCCAGAAGAACAATTCTGAGTTTGCGTGGTTCCGTTCCAGAATGCTTGGTGGAAGAACAAATCACTGGGGGCGTATCTCTTTAAGAATGGGGCCTGATGATTTTAAACCGAAAGATGGTCTTACCGATCCGTGGCCTATTACTTATCAGGAGCTAAAACCTTTTTATGACAAGGTGGATAGGATGATTGGTATTTACGGTACAGTAGAAGGCATAGAAAGTGAACCCGATGGGATATTTATGACGCCTCCAAAACCAAGACTTAATGAGTTATTTATAAAGAAAGCAGCCCAAAAAGTTGGAGTAACCGTAATTCCCGGCAGAGGATCTGTACTTACCGAGGCATTAAAAGACAATAAGGACCGGGGTCAATGTTTTTATTGCGGTCAATGCGGAAGATCATGTAAAGTTTATGCTGACTTTTCATCGTCGTCCTGCCTGGTGATTCCGGCAGTAAAAACAGGAAACTTAACTGTTATTACCAATGCAATGGTAAGAGAGGTGCTAACTGATAAAACCGGAAAGGCAACAGGTGTATCTTATGTGAATACAAAGGACATGCAGGAATACCAGGTAAGGGGTAAGACAGTTATCCTTGGAGCCAGTGCATGTGAATCGGCGAGATTATTACTTAACTCTAAATCTGCTGCCCACCCTGACGGATTGGCGAACAGCAGTGGAATAGTTGGTAAATACCTTCATGATTCTACCGGGGCAAGCATGGGCGGATACCTGCCTCAGCTGGTAGATCGTAAAAGATACAATGAAGATGGCGCGGGAAGTATACATATATATTCTCCATGGTGGCTTGACAATAAAAAACTTGATTTTCCAAGAGGTTATCATATAGAATATGGTGGTGGACTTAGTATGCCTGGTTATGGATTTGGCTGGGGCATAGAAGGGATGAATGGATCTATACCTGGTAAGGACGGTAAAATGAAGGAAGCCGGCGGATATGGTGCTGGATTGAAGGATGATTACAGGCGTTTTTATGGAACCGGAGTTGGGATGGCAGGCAGAGGAACTGCTATTGCCAGAGAAAGTAATTATTGTGAAATAGATCCGAATGTAGTAGATAAATTTGGGATACCAGTACTTAGATTTAATTATAAATGGGCGCCTGAAGAAGTAAAACAAGCGAAACACATGCAGGAAACCTTTAAAGAAATTATGCATGCCATGGGGGCTGTAACTTCTGAGCCTCCTGGTGCAGAAACAAGCTATGGATTGGAGGCTCCCGGGAAGATTATCCATGAAGTTGGCACAGTAAGAATGGGTGATGATCCTAAAAAATCTGCACTGAACAGATGGTGCCAGGCACACGATTGTAAGAATCTTTTTGTGGTTGATGCTGCACCTTTTGTACAACAAGGCGATAAAAATGCTACATGGACTATTCTTGCCCTTTCTATGCGGACTGCCGAATACATTTTAGAACAAAAGAAAAATTTAAACATTAGCTGATCTCAAATCAATATATATGAACAGACGTGATTCATTAAAAGCTTTAGGTCTTACCGCAATTAGTGCAGGTGTAGTGCTTGAAGCTTGTAAGCCGGGAAAAGAACCCGAAGTTGCTGCCGAAGGTGCCGGGGGTGAAACCGAGCCAGGCAGACAGGAATTTGAAGTAGAACGCGATAAAAAATTGAATTCTTGGAAGTTCTTTACAGAACATGAAATGGCTACAATAACGCTTTTGGCAGATATCATTATTCCTAAAGATGCCAAAACTGGAAGTGCTTCGGATGCCAAAGTGCCTGATTTTATTGAGTTTATTGTTAAGGATATGCCAGGACATCAAACTCCGATGCGTGGTGGGCTAAAGTGGCTTGATCTGCAATGTTTAAACCGCTACCAGAAAACTTTTAAAGATGCATCACCAACTCAGCAAATTGAGATGGTTGATGATATTGCTTACCCACTGAAAGTAAAGCCGGGAATGCAGCAAGGAGTGTCTTTCTTTAGTTTGATGCGAAACCTTACAGCTTCAGGATTCTTTACAACCGAGATCGGGATTAAGGACCTCGGTTATGTTGGTAATGTGCCTAACCGTTGGGAAGGGGTGCCAGCAGATGTGCTGAAGCAATACGGCATGGAAGGAGTATAGTTATTTTGGCTCCATTCCGGTGCTGATTCCAATCCTATTCCATGCATTGATACTAATTATGGCCATGATTATCTGAGCAAGATAAGCATGGTCAAAAAGTTCAGCCGCATTGTTATAAGTTTCGTTAGATACTTTGTTGCTGATAAAGGTTACTTCTTCTGTAAGCGCTAATAAAGCACGCTCTTGCTCATCAAAAAATGGGGTATCTCTCCATGCATTTAGAGCATAAATTCTTTGTTCTATTTCACCCGCTTTACGTGCATCGTGGGTATGCAGATCAATACAGTAAGCACATCCGTTAATTTGAGAAGCTCTTATTTTGATGAGATCTTTGTGTTTAGTACTAAGACTGCTTTGTTCTACATAACTATCAAAAGCCAACATCGCTTTGTATGCCGCTGGTTCTACTTGATTAATTCTAATTCTATTACTCATAACTATTCGTTTTTGTTAAAACAAAGTTGAGCAATAAAGGGTCTTAAAAAAATGAACCGTGGTTAAGAAAATCAGCTCTTTTTAGCTCTTAAACGGCTTAGGAATTGTGGCGTAAAACCCAAATAAGAAGCCAGCATATACTGTGGTACACGCTGCATAAAATCGGGGAACAGCCCTGAGAAGTGCCTATATCGTTCTTCTTCTGTTTGGTTAAAAATATATCCTATTCTCCGTTGTGAGGCAACAAATGCTTTTTGCATCATTATGCGGAAGTAGCTTTCCAGTCGCGGTATTTTTTCAAACAAGATCATTTTATTCTTTTCACTTAGAAACAAAAGTTCTGAAGCTTCTATAGCCTGGATATTGGTTGTAGATGGTTGTTTATTCAGCAAGCTATCCTGATCTGCTATCCACCAGTTTTCCAGGCCAAAGTTGATAATTTGTTCGTTCAGTTTTTTGTTAATGTAGAACTGCCTTAAACATCCTTTAACGATGAAATAATCTCCCATACATAATTTACCTGCTTCCAAAAGGTAATCTTTCTTTTTGAGCACCTTATGCTGGATATGGCTGCATAACAGTTTCTCTTCATTGGGTTCAAGATGAACATATCTTTTTATATGGGATAAAAGCTCAGGATACATTTATTCCTCCTCCTCAAGATAGATTTGGTGCACTAAAAATTTCACTTTAGCTATAGGTTCAAGCAATTCAGTAATGTCGTCTGATTCTATATGGTATATTGTTTCGCCAGAGTCAGGAATTTCAGAATCAGGAATAAGCTCAAAAAATTTAACAGGCAAGCTCGTCTCCAGCTCTACAAGCTTAATGTAATTTACTCCGTTGTCTTTCCAATCTTTAAGAATTTTATGATTGAATTGTACATAGGGGTTCTCGTTTTTGTTTTCCATGCCATAAAGCTAATTACATTAAACAAAATTTCACTATTATAGTACTATGAAATCTATTCTTTCGAACCTTACTTTTCAGGTTTTAGTAGCTATTGCTTTGGGTATTTTTGTTGGAAGTTTTTTCCCTGGGTTTGCTCCACATGCTAAACTTATAAGCCAAAGCTTTATTAATATGATCAGTATGCTCATTGCCCCGATCATATTTTTAACAATAGTTCTTGGAATAGCCCATATGGGTGATATGAAAAAGGTTGGACGTGTTGGTGGTAAGGCACTATTGTATTTTGAGGTAGTTACAACTTTAGCTATTGTGATTGGAATGGTAGTTGCCAATTTATTGAAGCCGGGTGTTGGCGTTCATCCCGCCAACGGTGATGTAAGTAAAATAAAAACTTATACTGAACAGGCAGGAGAAATTAACTGGGCCGAATTTCTTTCTCATATTATACCTCATAACGTTTTTGAGGCTTTTACTAAAGGAGATATTTTACAAATACTGTTTTTTGCTATTTTATTCGGTTACGGGTTAAATAGAATGGGTGAAAGCGGCCATTCAGTACTTAGTTTTTTTGATAAGGTAGCACAGGTGTTTTTTAATATTATGAAAGTGGTGATGCGCCTTGCCCCCGTTGGTGCTTTTGGTGGTATGGCCTTTAGTGTGGGTACTTATGGATTAGATACCTTGTTGCCGATGGCTAAACTAATGGGAGCGGTTTATCTGACTTGTTTTTTGTTCATTTTTGTTGTCCTAAATGCTATCTGCAGGTTTTATAAGTTTAGTTTATGGCATTATTTAAGGTACATCCGCCAGGAAATTTTGATTGTTCTTGGGACTTCGTCTTCCGAATCTGTGCTGCCTAGTATGATGCAGAAGATGGAGGCTATTGGTTGTAATAAGTCTGTTGTTGGTTTGGTTATACCCACTGGTTATTCTTTTAACCTGGATGGAACAGCAATTTATCTTTCTATGGCAGTGATATTCTTATGTCAGGTTTTTAACGTTGATCTTTCTATTGGGCAGCAACTTAGTGTATTAGCTGTTTTGATGGTTACATCAAAAGGGGCTGCCGGGGTTACGGGAAGTGGATTCATTGTGTTGGTTTCGACCCTGACGGCATTAAAATTAATGCCGGTTGAACATATTGCTATTTTGTTAGGGGTAGATAGGTTTATGTCAGAGGCAAGAGCCATAACTAATATGATTGGAAATGGAATTGCAACGATTGTAATTGCTAAAAGTGAAAACGAGTTTGATGAAGAGAAATACAAGCTGGCTATTCAACCAATCACTATTGAAGGTATTGAGGAATCAGATATTTAATTTTTTATTGTATTTTGCCAGCAGCTAAATAAACCCACACACAATTATGAAAAGAACCACTTTTATTGCCCTGATTTCCTGTTTTATCTTTGCGAGCTGCGGAGGAATTAAATCTAGTTCAAACCAATCTGATGATAAAAAAGGTTGGGTTTCTTTGTTTAATGGTAAAGATATTAAAGATTGGTTTGTAAAGGTACATCATCATGAGTTTGGTGTGAATTTTGGAAATACTTTTAGGGTAGAAGATGGTATCATTAAAGTTCGGTATGATCAGTACGGAGATTTTAATGATCAGTTTGCACACCTTTATTATAAGACTCCGTTCTCTTATTATCATCTGAAATTTGAATACCGTTTTGTAGGAAAACTGCAAAAAGGAGCTCCGGATTATACTTTGTTAAATAGTGGTGTGATGTTTCACTCACAAGATCCGAGGACAATGCTAAAAGAACAAGATTGGCCAATCTCTATCGAGATGCAGCTTCTTGCTGGTCTGGGTGATGGAAATCCAAGGCCTACAGGTAATATGTGTTCGCCAGGAACCAATGTAGTTTATAAAGGGAAAATAGCAGATTCACACTGTTTAAATTCTACTTCTAAAACTTATGATGGTGACCAGTGGGTACGTGGGGAGTTGATTGTTCTTGGAGATTCTTTAATAACCCATATTATTAATGGCGATACTGTGTTGCAATACTCTAAGCCTCAGATTGGTGGTGGTGTGGCAAATGGCTATGATCCTAAAATTAAAATAGATGGCAAACTGTTAAGCAGTGGCTTTATCGCGCTGCAAAGTGAAGGCCAGCCCGTGGACTTTAAAAATATCGAAATAAAAGACTTGTCTAATTTAAAGAGATCTGCTAAAAAGTAAAAGGAATTATTCTTCCTCAACTACTACAGAGACATCTTTGTCGAGCTTTATGGTATGCAGCACTTTTGTTTTCTCGCTGTATACCACGAGTTTATTTTCATCTAAATATTGTACAAGTCTATAAGGTTCAGATTTTTGAATATACCTCCATTGTGTGTAGAACTGTTCCTGCGATAATTTCTCTTGTGGCAAGAATGTAATAGCAATTTCAATATCCGAAATGCTTTCAATAAAGAAGCGGTCACTTGTACGTAATACCTTTTGAGCTTTATCATTATTTTTAAAATCTTCAATCGTAATTTCACGTATTGCTGTTGAAGATTTGGTTGGATTCCTGTCAATAACATCCACAATTAGGTTATTTACTTCATTTTTGGTTTTCAGGTATTTTCCATTTCCCGTTTGTAATATTTTGAAATAGATTTTAAGCGGTTTCATATAATGATTTTGTGATAAGGGTAATTTTACCCTTACAAATAAATGAGTATTTAGCGGGTTATTGAAAAAATATTGAATTAATATCTCTTTGTTATTTTACTGATCATCTAAAGCGGAGTTAGTATGTTATATTTTTGTTGTAATAATCTGGCTTATACCTGAAAGAAGGGTAGAAAAAAAGATAGCTTAATGGATAGGCGGATAAAATTGTAATTGAAAACTATTTTATCTAAGTTTGCACAAAAAAATAAAGATACATGAGTGTTTTAGTAAATAAGGATTCAAAAGTTATTGTTCAAGGCTTTACAGGAAATGAGGGTACTTATCATGCTTCTCAAATGATTGAGTACGGAACGAACGTTGTTGGCGGTGTTACACCAGGTAAAGGTGGCCAGACTCATTTAGATAAACCAGTATTTAATACTGTAAAGGATGCGGTTGATAAGGCCGGTGCTAATGTATCTATTATATTTGTTCCTCCTGCATTTGCTGCTGATGCTATCATGGAAGCTGCAGAAGCAGGTATTAAAGTTATTGTTTGTATTACTGAAGGTATCCCTACTAAGGATATGATTCAGGTTAAAGAATATATTTCTGACAGAGATTGTCGCTTAATTGGACCTAACTGTCCAGGTGTTATCACTGCTGATGAAGCTAAGATAGGCATTATGCCAGGTTTCATCTTTAAAAAAGGTACTGTTGGTGTAGTTTCTAAATCTGGTACTTTAACCTACGAGGCTGTTGATCAGGTAGTAAAAGCAGGTTTAGGTATTACTACTGCTATTGGTATTGGTGGTGACCCGATTATTGGTACAACTACTAAAGAAGCGGTTGAGTTGTTGATGAACGATCCGGAAACTGAAGGTATCATCATGATTGGTGAAATTGGTGGTGGTATGGAAGCTGAAGCAGCACGTTGGATTAAAGAAAATGGTACAAAACCTGTTGTGGGTTTTATAGCTGGTCAAACTGCTCCTGCCGGACGTAGAATGGGTCATGCTGGTGCTATTGTTGGTGGTGCTGATGATACAGCCGCTGCAAAAATGAAAATCATGGCTGAATGCGGTATTCATGTTGTAGCAAGCCCTGCTGAAATTGGAGAAGCTATGGCCGCTCAGTTAAAGAAATAAAATATTAAAGATCTTCTTGTATAATGCAAAGGCTCTGGTGATTCATTCATCGGAGCTTTTTTTATAACTGACATTATTATTACTTCTAAGATGAAACCGCAGGCAACTTTAGTCCGTATCTTGTATTAAATAATGATATACAAATGAAAGCTTTAATCAGTAAAACATTTATGTTAGCAGGCTTGTTAGTGGTAACCAGTTTTGTAGCATGTGCCCAAAAGCCTAAAAAAGAAGAAATCAAAAAAACTACCGAAAGTATGGAATGGAATAAATTAACTAAAGAAGAAGAGGATGTAATAGTACGTAAGGGTACTGAATATCCTGGAACCGGAGCGTTGTTGAATAACAAAGAAAAAGGAACCTATATCTGCAGAAGATGTAATGCGCCATTGTATCGTTCAGAATCAAAATTTGAATCGCATTGTGGATGGCCAAGTTTTGATGATGAAATTAAAGGTGCTGTGCTAAGGATACCTGATGCTGATGGGCAACGTACTGAAATTGTGTGTGCAAATTGCAAAGCACATTTAGGGCATGTGTTTTTGGGAGAAGGTTTCACATCTAAAAATACCCGCAACTGTGTGAACTCAATTTCTATGAGTTTTGTGCCCGATAAGAAATAAAATCTTTTGGAATGACATAAGTATAATGCCCGATGATAACTTGTCGGGCATTACTTGTTTATAAGTATTTAGTTTACTTATGTTTGCACGTTCACCAACTATAGTAAATATGAAGTATTGTTTATTGTTATGCGGTATGCTAATTTCTTTTATGGGTTTTTCCCAGGATATTTCAGACGGAACGGCATCAGAATCGGCCACTGAAAGCACAGCAGTATCGTCATCCAATCTATCTTCTAAATTAATCTCTAAAACCGTTTACGCCACATATTATGCAAAGAAGTTTGAAGGACGAAGAACTACAAGCGGTGTAAGATATCGGGCTAAAAAAATGACAGCCGCGCACATGTCATTACCATTTGGGACAATTGTAACAGTTACTAATCCGGCGAATGGAAGGTCGGTTGATGTGGAAATAAATGATAGGGGGCCTCACTCCAGAAAATTTAAAATAGACCTTTCAGCCGGAGCTGCAAAAGAGCTTGGGTTTTACGGAAAAGGGGTTGCTAAACTTGAAATTAGCTATCTGCCGGAGACTGAGTAAATTTTAAACTTTTGGGGATAGAAAGTCAGCTTTTTTAAATTATTAACATTCAAAAGTTTTTACTATCCCCTAAAAAAGAAATAATTAGCTTTTTTGCTGATTGATTATGACTGAAATCTGATGTTTTAAACAACCAAATCTGACAACGTGTTAACAACTTTGTTCTGCAAAAAAGGCCTCATACTTTATATTTGTTTAAGTAAAATTCTTTAATAAATCACACGAAGATTTTCAGTTAAAGTTTTAATATTTAGTTGATTAAGGTTGCCGGAGAAATTCAAGTCTTTTAAAATCTTTAAATTAAGTATGGCTTTGTCGACTGTTAGCGTTTATTAAGGGTTTTCATGGTTCAATCATTCACTAGGTTAAACAAAGGCTTATGCAAGAAGAAGAAGTATTATTAAAAGAAAACAAAGATCGTTTTGTTCTTTTACCGATTAAATATCCGGCAATTTGGGAGATGTATAAAAAGAGTGAGGCTAGTTTTTGGACGGCGGAAGAAATTGATCTTTCAGACGATCAGAAACATTGGGACAACCTAAATGATGGAGAGAGACATTTTATTTCTCATATCTTAGCTTTCTTCTCTGCCAGTGATGGTATTGTAAATGAAAACCTGGCTGTAAATTTTATGAGTGAGGTTCAGTTACCTGAAGCCCGTTGTTTTTATGGTTTCCAGATTATGATGGAAAACATTCACTCTGAAACATACGCCTTGTTAATTGATACTTATATTAAGGATCCGGATGAAAAGGATAGATTATTTCATGCAATAGAAACAGTTCCTTGCGTTAAGAAAAAAGCAGAATGGGCATTACGTTGGATTGAGGGTGGTAATTTTGCAGAGCGCCTTGTAGCTTTCGCAGCTGTTGAGGGTATTTTCTTTAGCGGAAGTTTCTGTTCAATATTCTGGTTAAAAAAACGAGGCTTAATGCCAGGACTAACCTTCAGCAATGAGTTGATCTCAAGAGATGAAGGGTCACACTGCGAGTTTGCTTGTTTGTTATATGGTATGCTTAAGAATAAGCTTACAGAAAAACAAGTTCATGGTATAATTAAAGATGCCGTAGAAATAGAAAAAGAATTTATTACAGATGCTTTACCAGTAGCATTAATTGGAATGAATGCAAAACTGATGTCGCAATACATTGAGTTTGTTGCAGACAGATGGGTACAGGAATTGGGTTATACTAAGATTTATAACGCAACCAATCCATTTGATTTTATGGAAATGATATCGCTACAAGGAAAAACAAACTTCTTTGAGAAAAGAGTTGGTGATTATCAAAAAAGTGGCGTATTAACCTCAACAGAAGATAAAGCTGCGGCTTTCTCTTTAGACGATGATTTTTAAAACTTATCGGGTTAGGCGATAGGGAATATAAATAAATAATTAATCGGTGCCTATGCTGAGATTGCTCATCACAAGCTCAATATGCACCATAAATACCTGAAAAATATGTTTGTAATAAAAAGAGATGGCCGCAAGGAAGCGGTAAGGTTTGACAAGATAACTGCCCGTATTGAAAAGTTATGCTATGGTTTTAATGCTGAACTTGTAGATCCGATAGATGTAGCCAAAAAGGTGATTGAAGGTTTATACGATGGGGTTACAACTTCTGAATTGGATAACCTTGCAGCTGAAACCGCAGCCTCTTTAACAACCAAACATCCGGATTATGCTTTATTGGCTTCACGTATTGCTGTATCCAACCTTCATAAGAATACAACTAAATCTTTCTCTAAAACGATGGAGATGTTGTATAACTATATTGACAATAAAACAGGTAAATCGGCTTCTCTTATTGCCGATGATGTTTGGGAGGTGATTAAAGAAAATGCCGATACACTAGATAGCACAATTATATACGACAGAGATTTTGGTTTTGATTATTTTGGGTTCAAAACGCTTGAAAAATCTTACCTGTTAAAGGTTGATGGACAGATAGTTGAACGTCCTCAGCATTTATTTATGCGCGTGTCTGTTGGTATACATAAAGGTGATATTGAAAGTGCTATAGCTACATATAACCTGATGAGCGAGCGTTGGTTTACCCACGCCACTCCAACTTTATTTAATGCAGCAACACCTAAACCTCAAATGTCGTCATGCTTCTTGTTAACTATGCAGGATGATAGCATTGAAGGCATTTATGATACATTGAAACAAACTGCCAAGATATCACAAAGTGCTGGTGGTATTGGTTTAAGCATTCACAACATTCGCGCAACCGGTTCTTACATTGGTGGTACTAACGGAACAAGTAATGGTATTGTACCAATGCTAAAGGTGTTTAATGACACCGCACGTTATGTAGATCAGGGTGGAGGTAAGCGTAAAGGTGCCTTTGCAATTTATTTAGAGCCTTGGCATGCTGATGTATTAAGTTTCTTAGACTTACGTAAAAACCATGGTAAAGAAGAATTGCGTGCACGTGATTTGTTCTATGCACTGTGGGTTTGTGATTTGTTTATGAGACGTGTGGAAGAGAATGGAGACTGGAGCTTATTCTGTCCGCATGAAGCGCCAGGTTTAGCTGATTGTTTTGGCGAAGAGTTCGATGCTTTATATGAGCGTTATGAAAAAGAAGGTAGAGCACGTAAAACTATTAAAGCTCAGGAATTATGGTTTGCAATCCTTGATTCTCAAATTGAAACAGGAACTCCTTACTTGTTGTATAAAGATGCTGCAAACAGTAAGTCTAATCAGCAAAATTTGGGTACAATTAAAAGTTCTAACCTTTGTACCGAAATTATAGAGTATACATCTAAAGATGAGGTTGCAGTTTGTAATCTTGCATCTTTGGCCTTACCAAGATTTGTAATTAACGGTGAATTTGATCATCAAAAATTATATGATGTTACTTATCAGGCTACTTTAAATCTGAATAAGATCATCGATTATAACTATTATCCGGTAGAAGAAGCCAGAAATTCTAATATGCGCCACAGACCGGTAGGTTTAGGTGTACAAGGTTTAGCCGATGCATTTATTTTAATGCGTTTACCTTTTGAAAGTGAAGGTGCACGCGAATTGAACAAAGAAATCTTTGAAACAATTTATTTCGCTGCAATGACTGCTTCTCATGATCTTGCAGTTAAAAACGGACCTTATGAAACATTTAAAGGTTCTCCTTTATCTGAAGGTAAATTCCAGTTCGATCTTTGGAACGTGAAACCAGATAGCGGCAGATGGGATTGGGAAAGCCTACGTGAAAAAGTAGTTAAAGATGGTGTTTACAACTCATTACTTGTTGCTCCGATGCCTACTGCTTCTACATCTCAGATTTTGGGTAACAATGAGTGCTTTGAGCCGTATACTTCTAATATTTATACCAGAAGGGTATTAAGTGGAGAGTTTATTGTTGTTAACAAACACTTATTAAAGGACCTTGTAGCTTTAGGTTTATGGACTCCGGCTATGAAAGACAGAATTATTTTAGCTAATGGTTCTATTCAGGACATTGCTGAGATTCCTGATTACATTAAAGAATTGTACAAAACCGTTTGGGAAATAAAAATGCGTAGTATTATTGATATGGCTGCCGACAGAGGTGCTTACATCTGCCAGTCTCAATCTTTAAACTTATTCATTAATGCGCCAAATACTTCTAAATTGACTTCAATGCATTTCTATGCTTGGAAAAAAGGATTGAAAACGGGTATGTATTATCTGCGTACTCAAGCTGCTTCTCAAGCTGTTAAATTTACAGTAGAGAACCAGGCTGGTAAAAATATGGAGCCGGTAATTCCTGAGCATATTGAACAAAGTGCTGAAGAAATTGTTGAAGGACCGGTTTGCTCTATGGAAGAAGGCTGCATCAGCTGTTCAGGTTAATAACTATTTAATAATTAATATATTTAAAGAGCAGGTACCAAATACCTGCTCTTTTTTTGTGCTTCCTCATCCTGAACTTAAATAACCATAAAGGAATCTAGTTGGAGATGCAAACAGGTAAGACTCACCTCAGGCTCAAGTCAGACTCTCCTTAGACTTGGTTAGACTATTGTCTAACAAAATTCTTTTTTCATTCTTAATATAATCTGCAACGAGGTTTATGTTTAATATGCTATTTGTCATTTTTTATAAGCAGTCAGGTATCATTAGTTCATGATCTTGTATCTTTGTGGTTAATGGCTAAACACGAAATCATACCCTGCGAGCGTTGTGGTACACCAATAGAGTGTAAAGCTAACTCTTACACTAAATGCCAATGTAGTGTTGTGCAGTTAAACTTAAATGAGGTTCAGTATATTAGCGAATTACATGATGGTTGTTTGTGTGCTAAATGCCTGTTTGAGCTTCAACAGGAGTACAGGGATGCTGTAGCTTCTTAAGTATTAGCCTGGTTCAATCCTCCTATCTTTTATTTTTTTTGGCTAACTTTGCGCTAAATTATTTGTTAATAAAGAATGGCAAAAGTACAAGTTGGATTGGTGCAGATGAGCTGTACCAGTAATAAACAAGAAAATTTAGATAAAGCAATTTTAAAAATCAGAGAAGCCGCTGCAAAAGGAGCACAAATTGTGTGTTTGCAAGAGCTTTTTACTTCTCTATATTTTTGTGATGTTGAAGATTATGACAACTTCAATTTAGCTGAAGCTATTCCCGGCCCTTCTACCGATGCTTTACAGGTTATTGCTAAAGAGTTGGGTGTAGTTATTATTGCTTCTTTATTTGAGAAGCGTACAGCAGGCTTGTATCATAATACTACAGCTGTTTTAGATGCTGATGGAGCTTATCTTGGTAAATATCGTAAAATGCATATCCCTGATGATCCTGCTTTTTATGAGAAGTTTTACTTCACACCAGGTGATTTAGGATATAAGGTATTCCAGACAAAATTTGCAAAAATCGGCATACTGATCTGCTGGGATCAGTGGTACCCTGAAGCATCCCGTATCACAGCTTTAATGGGTGCTGAGATTATGTTTTATCCAACAGCTATAGGCTGGGCTACAGATCAGGATGAAGAAACAAATAAAGATCAGTATAATGCATGGCAAACCATTCAACGTTCTCATGCTGTTGCTAATGGAGTGCCAGTGGTGAGTGTAAACCGTGTTGGACTTGAGCAAAATGGAGCTATGAAATTCTGGGGCGGAAGTTTTGCAACAAATGCTCAGGGCAGATTACTTTATTTAGGTTCACATGAAAATGAAGAAACTAAAGTAGTAGAATTGGATTTATCTGAGTCGGATTTTTTCCGTAAACACTGGCCTTTCCTAAGAGATCGTAGAATAGACTCTTATCAGCCAATTACTAAAAGATTT
The DNA here is from genome assembly GCF_002736205.1 of Pedobacter ginsengisoli. NCBI lineage: Bacteria > Pseudomonadati > Bacteroidota > Sphingobacteriia > Sphingobacteriales > Sphingobacteriaceae > Pedobacter > Pedobacter ginsengisoli. Next base: position 5,117,060 of record NZ_CP024091.1, read on the forward strand.
ATTGACGAAGATTAAGAATTAGAGAATGTCATCTTTTAACGAAGTAATATTTAACAGCAGCCCAAAAAAACTAGGCTTTAGCTTTCCTGCTGAATGGGAAAAACATGATGCGACATGGCTAAGCTGGCCACATAAGGAAGAATCCTGGCCGGGTAAGATTGAAACTATATATGAGCCTTATTGCCAGTTTATTAAAATTGTAGCAACCGGCGAAAAGGTTAGAATTAACGTTAACAATGAAGAAACTAAAACTTTTGCCATTTCTGAATTGGAAAAAGTGGGAGCTGATTTAAGCCAGATTGAATTTTATTTTAATCCGAGTAATGATGCCTGGTGCAGAGATCATGGTCCGGCTTTTTTATTAAATAAGGCAAACAGAAAAAAAGCAATAGTAGACTGGGGATATAATGCATGGGGAGGTAAATACCCTCCTTATGAGCTTGATGATGTAATTCCAACCAAAATAGCTGAGCATTTTAATTTATCCGTTTATCATCCTGATATAGTAATGGAGGGTGGATCTGTTGAGTTTAATGGCGCAGGGACGATACTTACCACTACAGCATGTTTGCTGAATGAAAACAGAAACCCTCATTTAAATAAGGAACAGATTGAAGAGTATTTAAAGGAATTTTATGGTGCTGAACAGGTGTTGTGGTTAGGCGATGGGATAGTTGGGGATGATACTGACGGCCATATTGATGACATTACGAGGTTTGTGAACGAGGATACAGTTTTAACGGTTGTTGAGAGTAATCCTCTGGATGAAAATTATTTGCTGTTACAGGAGAATTTGGAGACATTAAAAACTTTGCGGCTATTAAATGGAAAACCTTTGAATATTGTAAAATTGCCGATGCCTTCTCCGGTAATCCATGAGGATACAAGGCTGCCTGCTTCATATGCTAATTTTTATATTGCAAATGCTGCGGTAATTGTACCTACTTTTAGAGACGTGAATGATGAAAAAGCTCTTGAAATTATTCAAGGGGTTTTCCCGGATAGAAAAGTTGTAGGAATAGATTCTACAGATATTATTTGGGGGTTAGGAAGTTTTCATTGTCTTAGCCAACAGGAACCATCAATCTAATCACTTTTTATAATTGATATAATTAATTGAATATAACCAAACAAGAAATACAGATGAAGTTATTAGAAGGAAAAACAGCACTTGTTACAGGTGCATCTAAAGGAATTGGCCGCAAAATAGCGGAAAAATTTGCTGAACATGGAGCTAATGTAGCTTTTACCTATTTGTCATCAGTAGAAAAAGGTGAGGCTTTAGAACAAGAGTTAGAAAGTTTTGGTACAAAAGTAAAAGGATATCGCTCAGACGCCTCTAAATTTGATGAAGCTGAAAAACTAATCAATGATATAGTAGCTGATTTTGGTGCATTAGATATTGTTGTAAATAATGCAGGTATAACGAAAGATGGTTTATTGATGCGAATGAGTGAGGAGAACTGGGATGAAGTAATTAATGTAAACTTGAAATCGGTATTTAATGTATCTAAAGCTGCTTCTAAAGTGATGATGAAAGCGCGCAAAGGATCTATCATTAACATGAGCTCTGTTGTAGGAGTTCAAGGGAACGCCGGACAAGCAAATTACGCTGCATCTAAAGCAGGTATAATTGGATTCTCTAAATCTTTGGCTAAAGAATTGGGATCACGTAATATCCGTACCAATGTTATAGCTCCTGGATTTATCCGCACTGAAATGACGGATGTATTAGATCCAAAAGTGGTACAAGGTTGGGAAGAAGGTATTCCTTTGAAAAGAGCAGGCGAGACGGATGATGTAGCGAATGCATGTGTATTCCTGGCATCTGATATGAGCTCATACGTTACAGGTCAGGTATTGTCTGTTTGCGGCGGAATGTTGTAAGGATATTATAAATACTTAAAAATGGTGTCTGAATTAATCCCGACACCATTTTTTATTTAAACTGACAGGAATTGTTCAGTACTGTATTTTTGGTACTTGCTTATGTTTTTCAAAGTAGTTATATTCCAACTGAAGATTTGTCCAAAAAGAACGGTGTTGAGGGAACTGGGTTAAATATCTCTCAAGATTAATATCAGTTATTTTAAAAGGAAAAATGTGAACAGGAATCTGATCTTGCCCTTCATTTCGTGCCTCAACGGCTAAAACATAAAGCTCCTTCATCTTGTCGTCTGTTATTGGGATGCAGCCAACGGTTTCACATTTCCCATGAATGTATATATCGTTTCCTGGTTTTTGATTCGCACTTCTTAACAGGTCAATTTTGTTAGGATAGTTTATTCCTAAAGAAAGATGAAAGTTGCTTAGAGGATTAAATACGGTGATATAATAAAATCCTTCAGGAGTTTGCTTATCACCCTCTTTTGATTTGGGTCCCAGAATACCTGAATGCTTGCAAAAAGGAAATACTTTGAATAACCTATATTGCTTTTGGGCGCTACCTCTTAACCATATTTCTAATCTCCCTTCGGCTTTGTAGGCTGCTATGTATAGGCTAAACCGCTTACCTATCTCATCTTTTTTAAGGTCATTTTGGAGCTTATTCCATTTCTCTTCATAAGCTTGTTTAACACGTTCAAATGTCAATTGCTGCTTTTTGAAATCAGATTGGGCTAGTGTTGGTGCATACATCATTAGGAGTAAAATAATGTGAAAATAGTTTTTCATTATAAGGCGTTGGTTTTACTATGAACAAACTTATATAAAATTGTGCGAGCATTTTAAAATTTAGCATCTTTACCCAAATACGTATGAACGATTCTTTTAGCTTATACACTTTATTGGCATTATTAGGCTGCTTGCTAACAGGTATTCTTTTTGCTTGGTTATTGTACCGTAAAACGGAGCATTTAGCTAAGCGGCTGCGTTATGGGTTGTTTGTGATACGGACAACTGTAGTAAGCGTTATAGCAGCATTGCTGTTTCTTCCTTTAATTAGAAGTGTGTCATACAATCTCGAAAAACCTGTAATTATTATCGGTCAGGATAATTCTCTATCTGTTGGAACGATTGAACCTAATGGCTTTAAGAAAGACCAGTATGAGAGAGATATGAAAAATTTGGCTAACAAACTGTCTGAAAAGTATGAAGTAAAGATTTATAATTTTAGTGATAGTATAAAATCTGGCTATGATTTCAAGAATAATGGTCAGGTTAGTAACGCTTCAATGTTCATTAATCAGTTAAATGATGAATTGTTAAACCGAAATGTGGGAGCGATAATTTTATCCTCAGATGGTATTTTTAATCGCGGAGGGAGTCCACTTTATGACTTGAATAAACTTAAGGCTCCTGTTTATACTGTTGCATTGGGAGATACAATTCCGAAAAATGATTTGATGATTTCAAATGTAAATCACAATAGTCTGGTTTATCTTGATAATGAATTTACTGTTGAAGTCCAAGTGCAGGCCTTTGAGAGTAAAGGTGAAGTATCCAAAATTTTGGTTACTGAAGCGGGCAAAAAGATTTTTGAGGATCAGATTCAGATTAATTCAAGTGCATTTGTAAAGAACATTCCAATTAAGCTAAAAGCTTCTAGATTGGGCCTTCAGAAATATACCATTCAGCTTACTCCATTAAAAGAGGAGATATCGGAACGTAACAACACGCAAAGCATTTTTATTGAGGTAATTGATGCGAAGCAAAAAATATTGCTTGCTTCAGCTGGTCCACATCCAGACATTGCAGCTTTAAAACAGGCCATAACAGTAAATAAGCATTATGAATTGAAGATTGCTTTGCGAGACGATTTGAATGTTATTAATCCGAAAGACTATAGCTTAATTATTTTGTATCAGCTTCCAGATCTTCAAAACGATGGTGAGGGATTTATTAATAAAGTTCAGCAAAGTAGTGTGCCAGTATGGTACATACTGGGGGCTCAAAGTAATTTATATGCCTTTAATAAAATGCAGGGTGCGGTAAATTTTAATGGAAACAACAATACCTTGCAGGAAGCTTTTTCTATGGTCAATACTGGTTTTACAGCTTTTGAAATGAGCGCGTCAATTGACAAGGAAATTGAAGGATTTGACCCTCTTCAGTCACCTTTTGGAGAAGTGAAGATAAACGGTACAGCATTAGTTGCATTAAAACAACGGATTGGAAAGATTAAAACTGAATCTCCGCAGTTATTTTTTATGAGCGGAGAGGGAAAAAGAGCAGGTTATTTAATAGGAGAAGGTATATGGCGCTGGAGGTTAGCAGAAGCTCAGAATGAGCAGAAATTAAATACTTTTAATACTTTAATTTCAAATGCTGTCCAATATATCTCTGCTAAAGACGATAAGCGTAAGTTTAAAGTTTACATGGCCAAAAATACTTTTGATGAAAATGAAAATGTGCCAATAAATGCAGTTCTTTATAATGATAGCTATGTTGCGGTAAATACTCCCGATGTAAGTATTCAATTAAAAAATGAAGAAGGAAAGGTTTATAATTTTCTATTTTCCAGAACTGAAACAGCGTATCAACTAGATGCAGGAATGCTGCCCGCAGGAAATTATACTTATACTGCAACTACAACTCTAGGGAGTAAAAAATATAGTGCACAAGGAATATTTTATGTAAATACACTCGTTGCCGAATATCAGCAAACAATTGCCAACCATCAGTTGCTTAATACCATGGCCTTGCAAACCGGAGGTAAGATGTATATGCCGCAGAATTTATCATTTATTTTGAATGATATTGAAAAAAACGAACATGTAAAAACTTTAAGTTACGAAGATCGTAAATATGAAGAATTAATTAACTTTAAGTGGGTGTTTGCATTAATAATTACCATGCTTACACTAGAGTGGTTTTTAAGAAAAAGAAACGGAGAAATTTAAGCAAAGAAGTATGCAAGTAAGTACTATGGATGCCATTGAGATCTTAGGAACCATTTCCTTTGCGATATCTGGTTCTTTTGCTGCCATGCAAAGAAGATTGGACCCTTTCGGAGTACTCATTATTGCTTTTGTAACATCTATTGGCGGAGGAACCGTTCGCGATCTCTTGCTGGGCGATACCCCTGTTGCATGGATGAGGGACGTAAATTATTGCCTGTTAATTTTACTGACATCTATTGCCACCATTTTTTTTAAAACCCATATAAAGAAATTTAAAGTAACTCTTTTTTTATTTGACTCATTAGGTCTGGGTTTGTTTACAATGCTTGGTATTCAGAAAGGAATAGTTTTTGGTTTAAGCCCTGGCATTTGCATTGCCCTTGGAACCATTACAGGATGTTTTGGAGGTATTATAAGAGATACACTACTAAATACTATTCCCGTAATATTCAGAAAAGAAGTCTATGCCACAGTATGTATTATGGGAGGGATATTATATTTCTCTCTTTTATATTTTAACTTGAAAGAGGATCTGGCAAAGGTTGCTGTTATTGGGTTTATTTTTACTGTAAGAGTAGTTGTAGTAAGGTATAAAGTAACGTTACCTAGGTTTGGTTATTAGTCTTTCGGGGCTTCTTTGATGATAACAAAGACATCTTCATTGTCCTTTTTCATAAAATATTTTTCACGTGCAAACTTTTCCGCAGTGTTTAGGTCGGTATTTAACTCGTTAAGATCTTTCTTTACCTTAGCAATTTCCTTTACATAAAAGTCTTTTTCTTCCTGAAGCTTGTTCACCTGCGATCTGTATTCATACTGAGCTATTACATCATTTTTATCGAAAAATAACATCCATACCACAAATGCAGCTACGCTTAGAAAATATTTGTTTCGTAAAAGTTCAAGCAAACGAATCATATGCACAAATATATAAAATTAACACCCGAAGATCTAAAACCTTTGATCTTTATCAAAATCAGTATTATTCACTTATCAACATTTTGCAACTTTATCAAAGCAAATTATATGTTTCAAAAATGCCCCGATACCAAAAGTACAGGGGCATTTTGTTTTTGAATATATATCCAAAAAAATATTAAGGATAGGAATTTATTTCTTTAAGAATTTGAAATCCTTACCAATAAAACGTGCTGCAGAACCTAATTCTTCTTCAATACGTAATAATTGATTGTATTTTGCAATCCTGTCTGAACGTGAAGCTGAACCAGTTTTAATCTGACCACAGTTTAACGCTACAGCAAGATCCGCAATAGTAGTATCTTCAGTTTCACCACTTCTATGGCTCATTACCGAGGTATAGCCATTAGTTTGCGCTAATGAAACAGCATTGATTGTTTCAGTTAATGAACCAATTTGATTTACTTTAACTAAAATGGAGTTCGCGGTGTTTTTGTCTATTCCAGATTGTAAACGAGTTACATTTGTAACAAACAAATCGTCACCTACAAGTTGAACTCGGTCGCCAATTTTATCAGTTAGCATTTTCCAGCCATCCCAGTCATTTTCATCCATTCCATCTTCAATAGAGATAATAGGATATTTTTCGGTTAAAGATGCAAGATAATCAGCTTGTTCAGCACTTGTGCGGATAGCTCCTTTATCACCTTCAAATTTGGTGTAGTCGTATTTTCCGTCTTTATAGAATTCAGAAGCTGCACAGTCAAAAGCTAAAAAGATTTGTTCACCTGCTTTATAGCCTGCTTTTTCGATAGCTTGGATAATAGTTTCAACAGCATCTTCAGTACCTCCAAAAGTAGGTGCAAATCCACCTTCATCACCAACAGCTGTTGAAAGACCTCTGTCGTGCAAAATGGCTTTTAGGTTATGAAATACTTCTGTTCCCCATCTTAAAGCTTCAGAGAATGAAGATGCACCAACAGGCATGATCATAAACTCCTGAAATGCGATAGGAGCATCTGAGTGAGAACCACCATTTACAATATTCATCATCGGGATAGGTAGAATGTTAGCATTAACACCTCCTATATAACGGTATAATGGCTGACGGCTTTCTTGAGCTGCAGCTTTAGCAACTGCTAAAGAAACACCTAGAATAGCGTTAGCACCAAGATTTCCCTTATTTTCTGTTCCGTCAAGCTTAATCATTAAGCTATCGATAGCATTTTGTTCAAATACATCAACACCCTTTAATTCATCAGCGATTTTATCATTCACATTGGCAACAGCTTTTAAAACGCCTTTCCCTAAGTAAACTTTTTTATCACCATCTCTTAACTCCACAGCTTCATGCATACCAGTAGAAGCTCCTGATGGTACTGCTGCACGACCAAGGATACCATTTTCTGTAATTACATCTACTTCGATCGTAGGATTGCCGCGAGAGTCAAGGATTTGTCGCGCGCGAACATCAATTATTAAACTCATTTTTATTGGTTTTTATTTGTAAATAACCCTTAGTGTAAAATTTACAATTACTAAGGCGATATCCAAAGTTAAAAATTAAACGCAAAAAAGTCGTAATTAATTTAATTACGACTTTTTCATTGGTAAATATTTAATGTTTTTATTGATACTATGTTGTTTTGTAGATAGTTAAGTTTAAGTGTTTTCGGGCTTAGCAGCAAAAATTGCTTTGTAAACTATTCCAGCTATAATGGCGCCAATTATAGGTGCAACCCAAAATAACCAAAGCTGGCTTAATGCTTCGCCACCAACAAAAAGTGCCTGACTTGTACTTCTTGCAGGATTTACAGAAGTATTAGTTACAGGTATACTGATTAGGTGTATTAGCGTAAGGCCAAGTCCTATTGCTAATCCGGCAAATCCTTTAGGAGCTCTCTCATCCGTCGCACCCAAAATAATGATTAAAAAAATGAAGGTCATTACTATTTCGGTAACTAATGCTGCTGTCATGCTATATTTTCCTGGTGATAGATCTCCATATCCATTTGCTGCAAATCCACCAATTGGACTGCCATTTCCAGTAGCTATAACATACAATACACCCGCAGCTGCGATGCCACCAAGAACTTGTGAAATAATATAAGGGATTAAGTCCTTTACATCAAAGCGTCCTCCAATCCATAAACCAACTGAAACTGCCGGATTTAGGTGGGCTCCGGAGATATGGCCAAGGGCGTAAGCAATGGTTACTACGGTTAAACCAAAAGCGAGTGCTACACCTGCAAAGCCGATGCCAGCGCCAGGATAATTACAGGCTAAAACGGCACTGCCGCAACCGCCAAGGACCAGCCAAAATGTCCCAATAAATTCTGCTGCTAATTTTTTCATAGGAGTTTAATTTAGTCTAGTGGTAATGAATTTTTGATTCTATCACTACCTGGTTGTTAAATTAATTGAAGAATATTTGTTTTTATATAGAAATTTAAAGACAAATATTCAATTTTCCTAGAAAAAAATGCGCTGGTATGAGCAGGCTATTCCCATTTAAACACCTTAACAGCAACAGCATACACGCCAACTCCCCAGATTATCATAATAAGAATCTGATGTTTCACATCCCATAAGCCAGCTCCTTCAAAAGCTACCTTTCTCATCGCATCATTCAGGTAAGTTAAGGGTAATGCCCTGCTTATTGGCTGGAGCCACGAAGGAAATGCATCTATAGAAAAGAAAGTTCCCGATAGTAAAAATTGGGGCAACGTAATGATGTTTGAAATTGGGGGAATGGTACTTTCACTTTTTGCTATTCCCGATACCACAAATCCAAAACCCATAAATACAATGAGTCCTATGATTGCAAGTAAAAGCATATTTAGCACTGTAATGATGCCATGTATTAAGGTGAAGTGGAAAAAGAAATGTCCAATAAGTATAATAAATACTGCCCCGCAAAGTGCAAAGCCTATTCTTGCAATTCCTTCTCCAAATACAATACTTGCCCGGCTAACGGGAGTGGCAAAAAAACGTTTTATAACTAAGGTTTGTCTTAAGCTGAAAAACACAAATGCTGTTCCAAATACCCCTGTGCTTAACAAAGAGAAGCCAAGTTGCCCTGGTAAAATAAAATCAATAGTACGGTAGATGCGGCCTTGAACAGTGCTTTCGTTTAATTGTGCAATGGTAGGGGTGATATCTTTTGAATTTAAAGTATACATTAGGTTGTTCAATACTGATTTAAGTATCGTTCCCTTATCTATTGAAGCAGAAGTATACTGAACATTGGCAAGGTAGGCAGGCTTGCCCAGGCTATTTTTTTGAACATTAATAACGGCGTCTATATTTCCTTTCTCGAGTCCTGTTTTTATTTCCGCCTTGTCCTTGTCTTTTATGATATGAACAACGCCGATTTGTTCAAGTGCATTTATTATAGGGTTTTGCAAATCTGATTCTGGAGCAATTGCTAGGTCAACCTTTACGCCACCTTTACCCAAAAAGCCGAAAACAAGAATAAAGATCAATGGAAAAGCAAGTGTAAAAACAACTGCCGAAGGGCTGCGCATAATCGAGCGGAAACTTGCTTTTGCAAGAGCCAGCGTAGCTTTAGTATTATTATATGGTTTGCTCATGTTCTTTTATTAATTATCCTCACGCCATTCTTTGCCTGTCAGGTTTATAAAAACATCTTCCAGATTAGCTTTTTTAACTTCTTTACTACGTTCAAAACCACTATTGATAAGGTTGTCTATCAGATTGTCAGGAGTATCCAGAGCAATGATCTCACCCCGTTCAACAAAAGCAACACGATCACATAGCTGCTCAGCTTCGTCCATATAGTGTGTGGTGATTACTACTGTTGTGCCATTATTTCTTATGTCAATAATTAAATCCCATAAATTGCGGCGGGCCTGAGGATCTAATCCGGTCGTGGGTTCATCAAGGAAAATGATTTTAGGAGAGTTAATAAGAGTTGTAGCTATAGAAAAACGTTGTTTTTGTCCACCAGAAAGCGCCTTGTACTTAGCTTTTGCCTTATCTTGAAGATTTACTTTTTCGAGCATCTCCATAGGTTTAACATCAACCCCGTATAGGCCAGCAAACAGTTCCATTAACTCAACCAGATTTAGGTTTGGATAATATCCTGCTGCTTGTAATTGTACACCTATAATCCTTTTAATTTTGTTGGCGTCTTTGTCTACAGAATAACCGTCAACAATAATTTCTCCTGAAGTTTTTTCACGGAGCGTTTCAATAATTTCAAGTGTGGTGGTTTTTCCTGCACCATTTGGCCCTAAAAGTCCAAATATCTCATTTTCATAAACTTCAAAGCTGATACCTTGCACAGCAGTAAAGTCGTCATACTTTTTTACCAGTTCTTTTACACTGATAATGGCATTTGTTTTATCCATGTTATAAATGTAAGAAGGTTTAGACGAATAGAAAATGCTATTCTGCTAAACCTTCTAAAATGTCGGTAAAATGATATTTTAAGCCGATGAATATTACCAGCTCAGGTCGTTTTTGATCATACTTATAAAGTCGTCAAAAAGGTAGCGCGAATCATGCGGGCCTGGAGAAGACTCAGGGTGGTATTGCACAGAGAATGCTTTTTTGCCTTTAACGCGGATACCCTCGATTGACTGATCATTTAAATTAATGTGAGTGATCTCAACTTTGTCTGATTTCCTTACATCTTCGGGGATAACTCCAAAACCATGGTTTTGTGAAGTTACTTCGCAATGATTTTTAATGATGTTTTTTACCGGGTGATTTAAACCTCTGTGGCCATTAAACATTTTCATTGTACCGATGCCATTTGCCTCAGCAAGTAACTGATGGCCTAAGCAAATTCCAAAAAGTGGTTTATCAGCAGCTAATATTTTTGTAACAGTTTCAATAGCATATGGCATTGCTGCAGGATCGCCAGGCCCATTAGAAATGAAATAACCATCAGCACCCCATTTATCCATTTCCTCAAAGGTAGTTTTGGCAGGGAAAACCTGAACATAAATATCTCTGTCAGAAAAATTGCGTAAAATGTTCTTTTTGATACCCAAATCCAATGCTGCTATTTTATATGTAGCATCTGGTGATCCATAAAAATAAGGAGTTTTAGTTGAAACTTTTGAAGACAGTTCTAAGCCATCCATAGATGGAACTTCCGCTAATTTGCTTTTTAATTCTTCAAGGTCAGTGATTTCCGAAGAAATGATCGCGTTCATTGCGCCTTTGTGTCTGATGTGACGAACTAAGGCACGAGTGTCAATATCAGAGATACCTACAATATTTTCATTCTGAAAATAATCCTGTATTGATTCAGATGCTTCTTTGCGGCTAAAACCGATGTTATAGTTTTTGCAAACCAAGCCAGCAATTTTAATGCTTTCTGATTCGGTTTCATCTTTGTGGATACCATAATTACCAATGTGTGCATTGGTGGTTACCATAATCTGAGCGAAATAAGAAGGATCAGTGAAAATTTCCTGATATCCTGTCATCCCTGTATTAAAACAGATTTCGCCTGTTGTTGTACCGATTTTTCCAGCGGCTTTACCGTAGTAAACTGTGCCGTCAGCCAGTAACAAAATTGCAGGTAACTTAGTGTAATTAGTCATGGTAATTATTAAGAGAAATTATTGGGATTAAAAAAGGGAAAAATGATGGTTCTGGAACGGCTTTGATGCCGTTTTTGTAGTTAACAAATGTGCTGTTAAGTGACCCCTTCATTTCGGGATACAAAGATACGTTTTTGAGGATTTAAATCAAGATTTTTTTTTAGATAGTTTGTTGACCCTGCATGGTGTTCTAAATCTTGCTGTAATAATATGATCATATCTGCATAGATATAAAGGCATTAACAAAATGTCACAAAAACGATAAAACTGTCTTTATTTCGAATGTAAAAACTAATTTTGCCCTTACAAAACTTTAGAACTATGTCTGTAAACAAAGAGGTTAAACGCATAACTACACATATACTTCAGGAAATGAAGGCCAGTGGTGAGAAAATAGCCATGTTAACTGCTTACGATTATTCAATGGCCACAATTCTTGATGATGCTGGTTTAGATGTATTATTAGTTGGCGATTCGGCTTCTAATGTAATGGCAGGCCATGAAACTACTTTGCCTATAACACTTGATCAGATGATTTACCATGCTCAGGGTGTAGTTAGAGGAGCAAAAAGAGCTTTCGTAGTAGTTGATTTGCCATTTGGTAGTTATCAGGGCAATTCTAAAGAGGCACTGAATTCTGCTATCAGAATCATGAAAGAATCCGGTGCTCACGGAGTAAAGCTTGAAGGTGGTACAGAGGTTGCTGAATCAATCTCACGCATCATCACAGCAGGAATTCCTGTAATGGGACATCTTGGATTAACACCTCAGTCTATTTATAAATTTGGAACTTATACTGTTCGGGCGAAAGACGAAGACGAAGCTGAAAAATTAAAAACAGATGCAATTGCTCTTCAAAACGCTGGTTGTTTTGCTATTGTGCTTGAAAAGATACCTGCGAAATTAGCTAAAATAGTCTCTGATAGTTTACAAATTCCTACTATAGGAATTGGTGCAGGCCCGGATTGCGACGGACAGGTATTGGTTGTTAATGATATGATTGGTTTAACAAAAGGGTTTAAACCACGTTTTTTACGCCAATATGTAAATCTGTACGATGGTATATTAGGTGCAGCACAGTCCTATATAAAAGATGTTAAAGCAAAAGATTTTCCGAACGAAAAAGAACAGTATTAATGCCAGTAACTGATAAGGACGTACTTTATGAAGATAATCACCTGATAGCGATATTGAAACGTGCAGGTGATATTGTGCAGATTGATGAAACTGGAGATGAACCTCTTGATGAACAGGTTAAAAAATATCTTGCTATAAAATATAATAAGCCTAACAGTGCTTTTTTAGGTGTGGTACATCGTTTGGACAGACCAGTTAGTGGAGTAATACTTTTCGCTAAAACCAGTAAGGCATTAGAACGAATGAATGCAATATTCAAGAATCGGGAAGTAAAAAAAACTTATTGGGCTATAGTCAGAAACAAGCCTGCTAAAACTTCCGGTACCCTTGTTCATTGGTTAGTTAAAAATCCTCAAAAGAATGTTGTTACACCGCATAATGCAGAAGTTCCGGGAAGCCAACGCTCGGAATTAAGTTATAGGTTAATTGGAGAACTTGGAGGTTATTATCTGATAGAGGTTGATCCCCTTACAGGACGCTCTCATCAAATAAGAGTGCAGTTATCAACCATGGGATGTCCTATTGTTGGCGATAATAAATACGGCTATCCTAGGGGAAGCCGTAAAGGAAGTATCTGTTTGCACGCTCGAAAATTACACTTTATCCACCCTGTAAAAAAAGAACCCATAAATATATTTGCTAAGCTCCCTATTGATGGCTTTTGGGAACGTTTTGAAAACTTTTAACTTATTTGCAGTCAGTTAAAGAAAATACTATACCATCTCCAAATTTTAATTTAGTTCTATCCTTAAATTTGGTTCTGCCATTTTTTTCTTCAACCTCACCAAATCCCTCATATAGCTTGCCATCTCTTTTCAGGAATACAACTTCGCGTGTTGAACGCATCCCTTCCGAATCGAAAATGTATTCCGCAATTATCGTGTCGCCTTTAATTTCTCCAGAGATGGTCCCCTTGTTGCTATCTTTTTCAAACAGATTGTAGCTTAAATCACCAGTTAACTCTTCATTTTCTGTGTTCACTTTAAGTCTTGCAGTGTCTCTTTTTTTAGTATAGATATAGCATTGGGATATTTTTTCGTGAACAGGCACAGATGGTGTAAGTGTAGTGTCAATTGATGTTATTGAAGAGCTGTCTACAGCTTTATTGTCAGTATTGCTACTATTGCAGGCAACTGTAAGCAGAGTTGCAATACCTGTAAAAAATAGAATGGATTTTTTCATAATGCTATATTGATAGTATTTGCACTACAAGAGCCTTGCCAAAAGAGGCAAGAATCAGATTTTATTATATAAACAAATGAATACTTTTGAGATATGAATAAACAGATCATAGCTATTGAAGTCCCTGGGAATTTTGATTTTCAAGAATGTTTGTGGTTTTTGGATAGGAACTTTGATGATTGCATGCATAAGGTTGATGCAGATCGGGTTATAAAGGTTATTGAAATTGAAGGTAAGCAGTTATTGGTTAGTGTAGCTTTTTACGAAGGTCAATTGCAGATTGAAGTGCTTTTAGGTAATTTGGAACTACCCGGTGTAGAAAAGCTTAAAGAATTTATAACTGACTGGTTTGATCTTGAAAAGGATATGGAATCCTTTTATCGATTACTAAAAAATGATGAAAGGCTAGCTTATATGATCACTTCCTATAGTGGGCTGCGTTTAATAGGAATTCCTAATTTATTTGAAGCAATTTGTTGGGCAATAATAGGGCAACAAATCAATTTAACCTTTGCATATAAATTAAAAAGGCGCTTGGTGGAAAAGTATGGGATCTGTGTTCCATTTAATGGGGTTAATTATTATGTGTTTCCTGGTTTTGAGATATTGGCAACGCTTTGTGCTGATGATTTGAAAGAAATGCAATTTTCAAGAAGTAAAGCCGAATACCTTATTATTATTGCTAAAGCCTTTGCCAATGGAGAAATAAGTAAAGATAAATTGCTCGCTTTGCCAGACCTTAGCGCACGACAAAAAGCTTTGAATAATATCAAGGGTATTGGCGTTTGGACTGCAAACTATGCCCTTATGAAATCTTTGAAGGAACACTCATGTATTCCTTATGGGGATGCAGGACTTCTCAATTCTTTGCTAAACCATAACATCATTACAGATAAAAAACAGCATACAGAAATTCAGACATTTTTTAAAGATTATCCGAGATGGGAAAGCTATATGGTATTTTATCTGTGGAGAAGCCTCTCAAAAAAAGAATAATATGTACTTATTGCTGTGAATCTACTTTTGCAGCTTCCCATCCCAGCATAGCAGTTTTGCGGCAATTACCCCAATGATACTGTCCAAATTCTCCGGTTGATTTGATAACCCTGTGGCATGGAATCAAAAAAGCAACAGGGTTATTCCCGATGGCAGAGCCAACGGCTCTTTTGGCTTTAGGATTGTTAATTGCTGAAGCGATATCTGCATAAGTTGATAATCCTCCCATTGGAACCTTTAGTAAAGTTTCCCAGACTTTTAGTTGAAAAGGCGTGCCCTTTAAATGAAGTTTAATTTCATTCAATCTGCTCCAGTCTTGAGTAAAAATGTAAAGTGCATTTTGCTGTATTATATCTAATAGTTGATAGTATTTAGCGTTAGGAAATGTGCTTTTTAACCGTGTCAGCGCTTCAATTTGATCATCAGCAAAAGCCATGTAACAGATTCCTTTTGTTGTCGATGCCACAATCAGGGAACCAAATGGGCTTTCTGCATAGCTATAATTTATGGTAAGTTGCTCTCCGCCATTTTTGAATTCACCTGGGGTCATTCCTTCAATATTTATGAAGAGGTCGTGCAAGCGGCTGGTGCCGGATAGTCCTGTCTCATAAGCCGCATCAAATAAGGTAGCGGCTTTATCTTTAAGGATGCCTTTTGCATATTCAATAGAAAGGTATTGTAGAAATTTCTTAGGGCTAACACCTGCCCATTCTTTAAACATCCGTTGAAAATGAAAAGAGCTTACGTTAACATGCTCCGCAACTTGATCTAGTGAAGGTTGCTGTTTAAAATTAAGTTTTAAATATGCTATTGCTTCAGCAATTCTGTTATAATCAATTTGGCTTGATGTTTCCATAATCTTTAGTTTAATATAACAAAAATACATTGACAAAACCTGCAGTAAAACCCGAAACTTGCTAATCATTAAGTAATGGCTACTTCTGTAATTGGTATAGGACACGACCGGGTTAGTTATTGGATAATTCGGCTTTACTGCGCCGATTGTTCGGCAAAAGTACCTTTTTTGCGAGGTTATGCCGAACAATCGACGAACCATCGACGTTCTAACACATAGCAAGGTATTAACTTGTCCTATACTGTATTTGGAATTTACAATTATTACATTACCTTTGTACTGTAATAATTATAGTTACAGAATGAATAACTCCAGATTTGCTATTTCTTTACACATCCTTACTCTGCTTGAAAGAGCTAAGGGCGAATTGTTGTCGTCAGAATATATGGCAGGAAGCATAAATATAAATCCGGTTTTGGTAAGAAAGGAATTAAGTAATTTACGAAATCATGGATTTGTAGATAGTAAAGAGGGAAAAAATGGCGGAAGTTCTTTAGGTAAATCAGCAAAAGAAATTAATCTGGCAGATATTTATAATGCAGTAAAACAGAATAACTTGTTAGGTGTTTCGAAGAATACGCCCAACCCGCAATGTGCAGTGGGTAAACAGATGAATACACATTTGAATAATTTATATAATTCAACAGAGCAGGCATTAGTAAAAGAACTTTCCTCTCAAACGCTAGCTGATTTTAGCAGTCAATTTGATTGATTTTTTTTGCACTAAACTGTAATAAAAAATATTACATTAATAATAAAATTTAAATAAAAATAACATGAAAACAGCATTAATTGGAGCAAGTGGTTTTGTAGGAACTGCTATTTTAGAAGAATTACTTAATCGGGGCCATGAGGTTACAGCTATAGTGCGTAGCCCTGAAAAAATCAAAGTTGAAAACAACAATTTGGTTGTTAAAAAGATTGATGTTAGTGATACATCCGCTTTAACAGAAGTGCTAAAAGGAACAGATGCTGTAATCAGTGCTTACAATAGCGGGTGGACTAACCCTAATTTGTACCGCGATTTTATAGCTGGTTCTGAAGCTATTCAGAAAGCAGTTAAGGCATCGGGAGTTGATCGTTTAATTGTTGTTGGTGGGGCAGGAAGCCTTGAAATCGACGGTAAACAATTAGTTGACGGGCCAGACTTTCCTGCTGATTATAAAGCGGGTGCCACCGCCGCCAGAGATTATTTAAATACACTTAAGCAAGAAAATGATTTAAAGTGGACTTTCTTCAGCCCGGCTATTGAAATGCATCCTGGTATTACTAATGGCCGTACAGGTAAGTATCGTTTAGGTACAAATAATCCAGTATTTAACGAAGAGGGGAGAAGCATCTTGTCTGTTCAGGATTTAGCGGTGGTACTAGTTGATGAGCTTGAAAACAGTAACCATCTTGGGCAACGTTTTACAGCAGGTTACTAGCTAAAAAACTGAAAGGTGAGCCCATTTTGGGTTCACTTTTTTTGTTCCTGATTAATAATATGTGGTGATATTTAGATAATTGCTAGTAAATAGCTGGATATAACCTTACTTTTGCGCCATATTTTAAAGAGCAATGCCGAGAAAGAGAATAAGGAAGCACTATCGCAGGGCAAGGTATGTACTATATCGTGAAACATTAATTGATTCAAAAGAACACATTCTAACTTTTATTGGATCATTTGTAGGTATAGGCTTAATAGGATTGTTAAATAGTAAGTATTTAGTAGCCAATGATAATTTATATCTGATAGGATCTTTTGGCGCTTCATCTGTTCTTATTTATGGTATTATTAATAGCCCATTGGCCCAGCCAAGAAATTTAATAGGGGCCATTTGGTCTCAGCAATAATTGGAGTAACAGTTGCTAAATTTTTTTCAGGTGAGGCATGGTTGGCCTGTGCTTTGGCAGTTTCGCTTTCTATAGTAGCAATGCAAATTACAAAAACATTGCATCCTCCGGGTGGGGCAACTGCATTAATAGCTGTAATTGGTAGTGAAAAAATTAAAGCACTGGGTTACATGTATGTGCTGTCTCCAGTGTTGTCGGGCATAATGATTCTTTTTCTGGTAGCCCTAATATTTAATAATTTAAGACATAGAAGATATCCTACCCACCGCATATTTAAAAAATAAGCACGAGTTAATTGAAAACTGACCGTTGCTCTAATTTTTTTAGCGTTTCCGATGCTTCGTCCGGTTTATTAGTTCCAATTAGTAGTCTTGATCCATTTTTCAAAACAAGTTGTATTCCCTTGTTCCCTGAAACATTAAATGCCATTCCCTTTTTTAAAAAGCCAAACCTAAAACCCCATCCTCCATATTCAATTATTGGATCATATTGTCTAACTGAAAATCTTTGAATATTATCCCAAGAATATTTTTTTAATGTAAGATGAAATGGGAAAAAACGGACATAAATCCCATCTTTCTTTATATAGGTTTCTAGCTTTAAGGTTAGAATTGCAAGGGTAACCAATAGCATTAGGCCAGAGGCCATAAGCAATTGCATATTACTCATGGAGTTATCTTCAAATGATTTTCTTAAAAAAATTTGATAGAATACACCGTAAAAGAATATTAAGTTAGCTCCAATAAGGATTGCCCAGATCCATTTTTGGCCAAATCGTTGTTTTTCCGAAAATAGGGTTTCGTTGTTAGAGTTCATGGTTTTGTCTTGTCTAACAACAAATTACAAACATTTAAATTAAAATGAAAGGTGAGAAAAAAATAGTTATCAACTAGTTATAAACATATTAACAACCCGCCATAAAAGTTCCTTGTTGCAGAGGCGTTAAAATATCGGCCACCAAGTGCATTTAAGTCATTCCCTAAACTGTATTTTTGATTTAATAAATTATCTGCTCCTATATAAAGTTCAAAAGGAACATTAGCCAGTTTAAGACCCTTTTTCCCGATCCTGGCCTGTATCAGATGATATTTTTTTGCGTAAACTGTATTTGCATCGTTAAGAGGAATGCTTGATGTGTAGTTGTGCTGTAAAAACACAGAAAATCCTTGTGCTAATTGTAAATCTGTACTGCTTACAATTGTCATTTTTGGAACACCTGTAAGATCATTGCCTGAAAAATTATTAGCCTTATCAAAATACTGATCAAATTTAAAATGGCTGTAGGTATATGAACTTCTTAATTGCAATGCTTTAATAAAATTTATATTATTTAGCGGGATAATCCAGAATGCAAGAGAACTTTCAATGCCCCATTGTTTTGTGCCTCCAGCATTTGTAAAATATTCTGCCTCTTTTTCGTTAACTGAAATAGAGCGCCTAACAATTGCATTTTTAAGGTTGTAGTAAAAGCCGGTTACATCAAGAAATAACCTTTTGTTTAAACCCACATAGCTTATGCCCGATTCATAATTCCAGCCATATTCTGGCTGCAAATCAACATTTATTACATTGTTAGATGCCCTTACTTCAGCAAGGCTTGGAGGAGAATACCCTTTGCTTACAGAAGTTTTTATGGATAGCTGATCATCAAGTAGATAAGATAAAGCAATTCTGGGCATAAACTGAACATCAAATTTGTTGGTTTTTTTTGGAATGGCAACCGGAGCAATACTCTTATAGTTGTACCCATAGAGGTTTGCGCTTGCAGATAATTCAACAAGTAGTTTTTGAAGAACATCGATACTTAGATGAGCAAAAGCAAAATTAGAATTTGCATTTAGCTTATCAGAAGCCTGCACAGCACCTGTTTTACCAAAATTATTGTCATAATTGTCAAAATCGGTGCCTGTTTTCATGCTCTCTAAACCCAGGTTAAACTTCCAATCCACGTCAGATGTACTTCTGGTATATTCAAGGTAAGATCGAAGTCCAAGTGTAAACTCTTTCCGTTTTTCATAATTGGTTATAAAAGGATTCTTAAAATCAGTATAAGATGAGAATATGGAAATTACATGCTTAAGATTTCCATTGATTATCCAATTATTAGAAAGACCACCATAAAGGGTTTTGCTATAAATACCAGCATTTTGATCTATAGCGCTTTTAGTTTGTCCGGCTGCGGGACGAGATAATTTCGGATTTTGGAAATATTGGGCTGCGGTTAATCCACCAGGTGTGTTATAATGTAAGTCTGAATAGAATATCAACGCTTTTATATTTGCATTTTTTGCGTAATCCCATTTTTGCAAAGCTTGAAAATATTTGCGATTCATACTACTGTGATCACGGTAGCCATCACTTTGCTGATAGGCTTGGGTAACGTTTAATTTGTATTTCCCAGATTGATGCTGTAATAATACATTTTGATGAAAACCTCCAAATGAAGCTCCTTCCAATTTTAATGCTACAGAAGTGCTATCAGTTGGAACATTGCTGCCTTGTGGCTGTATTAGTACAACACCGCCTGAATTGGCCCCATAAATGCTACTCTGTGGACCCTTTAAAATTTGTAATTGTGATGCCCCTGCAACATCCAATGCATTTAAATAACTATTGCCTCCGGCATCGGTTAACGGGAAATCATCCAGGTAAATTTTGATATTTCTTATGCCAAAAGGCGACCTCAGTAAGCTACCTCTTATAGACAACCGATAGCTTCCTGGAGAACGCTCTTCCATTCTAACCCCGGGAATTGTATTGGCTGATGAGACAAAAGAATTTCCAGATTGCTTAGCAAGTGTAGCACTATCAACAAGGCCAATTGTACCTGTCGATCTGATTAAAGTTTGAGTAGTAAAATAAGGCCTTATAGTAACCTCGTTTAATCGTCTGGTTGAATCCTGTTGGGCGTGGGCAAAGTTTACAACTCCTGTAAATGCAAATAATCCGGCTAAAAGTGTTTTCATTCTTTAACAAAGCTAAAATTTACCAGTTAATAATAGTTAAACACCATGAAATTCATCCGTTTATTATATCTTTAGGCGATTTTAGTAGAAAGCACGTTTATCATAAACAATACTGCTTTATTTTTTATTCATATAATCGTATTTATAAAAATATGTCAAATACATCAAAAATTATCTATACCAAAACAGATGAAGCGCCAATGTTGGCAACCTATTCATTATTACCAATTGTACAAGCTTTTACAGCCTCAGCTGGTATTGATGTAGAAACCAGAGATATTTCTTTAGCCGGAAGAATTTTGGCAAACTTTCCTGAGTTTTTAAAGGAAGACCAAAAAATTGCAGATGCTTTGACAGAACTGGGGCAGTTGGCTACCACACCTGAGGCCAATATTATCAAATTGCCTAATATTTCGGCTTCTATCCCACAGTTGGTTGGTGCAATTACCGAATTGCAGTCGCAGGGATTTGCTGTTCCCAATTATCCTGATAATGCCCAAACGGAAGAAGAAAAGGCCATCAAAGCCAAATATGCAAAAGTTTTAGGTTCGGCAGTTAATCCGGTTTTACGCGAAGGTAATTCAGATCGCCGGGCACCAAAAGCAGTTAAGAATTATGCAAAAGCTAATCCACACTCAATGGGAACATGGTCTGCAGATTCTAAAACTCAGGTAGCGAGCATGACTGAGGGTGATTTTTATGGATCTGAGAAATCAGTTACTGTAAAAGAAGCTACTCAATTTAAAATAGAATTTGTAGGTACAGATGGTGTAGTTACTGAATTAAAAGGATTATCTCCGCTAAAAGCCGGAGAGGTTATTGATAGTTCTGCAATGAACCTTTCGGCCTTAAAATCATTTGTAGCTAAAGCAATCCAGGAAGCGAAGGCAGCTGGAGTTTTACTTTCAGCACATTTGAAAGCAACAATGATGAAGGTTTCTGATCCTATCATTTTTGGTGCTATAGTTGAAGTTTACTTTGCAGATGTTTTTGCTAAGTATGCAGATTTATTTAAAGAGTTAAATATAGATACTCGTAACGGCTTAGGAGATGTTTACGCTAAAATTGCTGGGAATCCTAAACAGGCAGAGGTTGAAGCTGCAATTGCTCAGGCAATTGAAAATGGTCCCGCATTGGCTATGGTAAATTCTGATAAGGGAATTACTAATCTTCATGTCCCTTCGGATGTGATTGTTGATGCCTCTATGCCTGCAATGATCCGTACCTCAGGTCAGATGTGGAATAAGGACAACAAACAGCAAGATACTATTGCTATAATTCCAGATCGTTGCTACGCGGGTGTTTATACAGCTACAATTGATGACTGTAAAGCTCATGGTGCTTTTGATGTTGCTACAATGGGTTCAGTACCAAATGTAGGCCTGATGGCGCAAAAAGCAGAGGAGTATGGTTCTCATGATAAAACTTTCCAGGCAACAGCTAACGGAACAATCCGAGTAACGGATGCTAGTGGCCAGCTTTTCTTTGATCAAAAAGTTGAAAAAGGTGATATCTTCCGTATGTGTCAAACTAAAGATGCGCCAATTCAGGATTGGGTAAAACTTGCGGTTAACCGCTCTCGTCTGTCAGCTACACCAGCTGTGTTCTGGTTAGATGAGAACAGAGCCCATGATAGAGAGATTATTGCAAAAGTAAATAAGTACTTATTGGATCACGATACTACAGGCCTGGATATTCGCATTTTATCTCCTGTTGAAGCAACTAAATTTACATTAGATAGAATCCGTAAAGGAGAAGATACAATTTCAGTAACTGGTAACGTTTTACGTGATTATCTGACCGATTTATTCCCAATTCTGGAATTAGGAACATCAGCTAAAATGTTATCTATTGTGCCATTGATGAATGGGGGTGGTTTATTCGAAACGGGAGCAGGAGGTTCAGCACCAAAGCATATCGAACAGTTTATTGAAGAGGGGTACTTACGTTGGGATTCATTAGGAGAATTCCTTGCTTTAGCGGTTTCCTTAGAGCATTTGGGGCAAACTCAAAATAATCCAAAAGCTTTGGTATTAGCTGAGACATTAGATGCAGCAACTGAGAAGTTCCTTGCTAACGATAAATCTCCGGCCCGTAAAGTAGGTCAGATAGACAATAGAGGTTCACACTTTTATTTGGCTTTATATTGGGCAGAGGGCTTAGCAGCACAAACGAAAGATGCTGAGTTAAAAGCAAGATTTACTCCGTTGGCTAAAGCTTTGGCTGAAAACGAAGCAAAGATTTCCGGAGAATTAATTGGAGCGCAAGGTAAGCCACAAACTATTGGAGGTTATTATCATCCTAATGATGATTTGGCGTCTAAAGCAATGCGTCCAAGCGAAACATTTAATACTGCTTTGGCAAATTTATAAGCTAAAAATAACCAAAAAAAGAGGCCAATTTGCACATGCAAATTGGCCTCTTTTTTTCATTCAAAAACTGAAAACAATTAAATGTTTTTTTAGGTTTTATTAACACATAATACCCGCAAAGGCCATATTGTATATAAAAACAATTTTATCTAAGTTTATATAAAAATTACCATTATGAGCGCAGACCAAAACAATGTTCCAGGGCCAAGAAAAGCACTCGACAAACTTCATCCTACAGAATTAGGAGAGACTAAGGACTTTAATAATTTATCATACGACAAGAGCCGAAACAGTTTTGAATTTGATGTAAGAGGATCTGATAGCGAGTATGATCATCCATTGCCTTACGATACCTCTGCTCCAAATGGTGAGGATAGTATTTCTACCTATGATGAAGCAAATCCATACAATGGTTCAGCTTACGATGAAGACAAGCAAATTGGAGAAAACCTTGAAAGTGCTGCGATGCACATTGATACAATAGAAAGTCTGGAACTTGAGCCAGAAGATCAGCTATTGGCGCGCACACCGGAGGATGAAAGGGATGATTTAGATGAAGAAGGTTATCCTATTAACGACAATCCGTCCGGGAAACCTATTTAAGAATTAACATCAAGATTAAAGCGTTTGCGCATCTCTTCCAGTTTAGGATTCTTTTCAATCATATACTGGTATTTTTCGGTATTGGTGTAAAGCCTGTTCACTACAGTTCTAGCCACCTGTTTAGCTTTAATTGTAATGCTGAAGTTTTTTAGGTTTGGCCTTAAAAAATTAAGAAAATCAATCATTTCTTCCTGTAATAAGCCTTCCTGCAGTTTGTGTTCAACGTGAACTATAATTTCTTCCGAAGAATCAAGTATTGGATCTGAACTGCTAAGTAAAGTATATATGTTTATCTTACCATCATCTTTTGCCTTATTTGCATATTGCGTCCACAGAGCTAATAACTGCTCATAAGTAAAAGCCTCCCTTAAGTTACCGCTTATATATTTTGGTTCATCACCATCTTCCTCATCTGATACGCGGCCAATGTCGTTTAACGATGGTATTAATGTGGCCACCTTTTTTATCTCAGCTAGCGGTTTCAGTGCAATCTTTGTTGCAGGTGCTGTATTGATTGTTTTTGTAACAGGAATTGAAGGAAGAGGAGACGGATCTTGTTTTGGCAATGGTGCAACTTCTGAAAGTTTAACTGGTTCCGGTGCTTTATTTTCAATCTCTGCTACTACATTTTTTGCAGGTTCGCTGGAACTTACATTAGTTTTTTTTTTAATCTGATCTGTGTCAGTTGCGGAGTGATTGTTAGGCTGCTGGGCTAGTTGAAGTACCGAAGGGATGTGGCACATCTTTATTAAAGCCAGCTCTACCTGCAGCCGTTGATTTTTGCTATTCTTATAATTAAGATCACACTGGTTGGCAAGGTTTAATGCAGTAAGTATAAATGAAACAGGCGTTTGCTGACTTTGAGAAATATACTTCTGTTTAATATTTTCACTTACCTCTAAAAGTTTGGTAGTTTGAGGATCTTTAGCAACCAGTAGATTACGAAGATGGCCGGCTAATCCGTTTATAAAATTATTGCCATCAAAACCATTATTTAAAATTTCATCAAATAAAATTAACGCATTGCTAACATCTGCGCTTGTTAAGCTCTGAGTAAGTTTAAAATAATAATCGTAATCAAGAATATTCAGGTTGTCTATTACAGATTTGTAGGTTAGATTTTTATTGGTATAACTTACAATCTGATCGAACATAGAGAGCGCGTCTCTTAAACCACCATCAGCCTTTTGTGCTATAATATGTAATCCATCAGCCTCGACAGAAATATTCTCACGCTGTGCAATCTTATTAAGATGCCCAGATATATCGTCAACTTGTATCCTATTAAAATCAAAAATCTGACATCTTGATAAAATAGTAGGCAGTATTTTATGCTTCTCAGTGGTAGCTAATATAAAAATGGCATAAGATGGTGGTTCTTCAAGCGTTTTCAGAAATGCGTTAAAGGCATTAGCAGATAGCATGTGAACCTCATCTATAATATAGATTTTATATTTACCGGCCTGTGGCGGGATACGGACCTGTTCAATTAAACTACGTATATCATCAACCGAGTTATTTGATGCAGCATCGAGTTCATGAAAATTAAATGAGTGACCGGTTTGGAACGAAACACATGAATCACATGCTCCACAAGCTTCCTGATCATCAGTTAAATTAGTACAATTTATAGTTTTAGCCAAAATACGGGCGCAAGTAGTCTTTCCTACACCCCGAGGCCCGCAGAATAAAAATGCCTGGGCCAGCTGATTGTTTTTAATGGCATTTTTTAGCGTACCAGTAATGTGATGTTGTCCAACAACGGTTTCAAACGTTGCCGGGCGATACTTACGGGCTGATACTATAAAATTTTCCATTCGCCAACGAAATTAGAAATTTTTTACGGAGCTATATAGAATTGTGGGAAAATAAATATGTTAGATTATTTATATGTTTGTGGAAATAAAAAATTATGAAACGCTCTCTATTAATCCTATTCTGGATTGTCCCGTGCTTATGTATTGCCCAAACAACATTTCGCAAAGGTTATCTGATAACTAATTCTCAAGACACAATACGTGGTTTTATTAGTTTCAATGAAGAATCTCTAAATCCAAATGCAGTATATTACAGGTCAGATTTAGAGAGTAAAACTAAGGTGTTTCCCTTAAAAGATTGTAAAGCATATGTTGTAGAAAATTTTTATTCTTATCGTCGTGAGATAGTAAATATTAGTACAAGTAATGATAATTTAAATAGAATAGGGGTAGGAAGGGATACTTCAGTAAGAAATGATACGGTGTTTCTTAGGGTATTGCAATCTGGGGAAAATGTGACTTTATTTATGTATACAGATGATATCAAAACTAGGTTCTATATTCAGTCTAAGGACGATATAGCACCCCTTGAATTGATTAGAAACATTTATTATGAGAGACAGGGGATTGCGATAACGGAAAATAAGTTTCAACTTCAGCTATATAAGTTGATGCAGAAATATAAAAAAGACCTTACACTTAAGGATGTAAAGTTAGAATGGGTAGGTTATAATGCAGATGATTTAATTAAGGTCGTATCTAAAATAAATAATCAGACTGCTGTTGAATATAAAGCTAAAGACACGAGGTTTTTTACTGGTGTGGGATTAAGTATGAATTCATTCAAATATAAGGGGAGTCATGCATTGGCAAATAACAGTGATGAATTAAAAACATCTTATAGCCCAATAATAAGGATTGGAGTTGATTATATGCCTAAACCATTAATTGCTAAAGTTATTTACAGAATCGACGCAACTTTGTTGATGAGCAAAAATACAATATCGAATAAGAGTGCAGATATAAAACATTCTTTCGATGAACTAACTATAGCAATAGCTCCCCAGGTAATCTATACTATTTACAATAGTAATATGTTCAAGTTTTATGCCGGAGCAGGTATATCAGCTAACATTTCCAATTATAGCAATAGCTTCATGTCATCTTGGGATGGGAAACTCAAAATAAGAAAAAGTGATATAGATTTTAATACATTTAGTTTTTCTCCAAAAATTAATATTGGTTTTTTTATGGGCAAAAAGATTGAATTTTCAGGAAGCTATTATTTAAATTCCTCTTTAACAGATTACCAAACTGTTAAGGTAACAGTTAGTCGTTTTGCATTTGGTGTTAATTACTTGTTTGATAAGCATTAAGTGTTTTTGATTTATAGAATTTTATTGCTACATTTGCAACCCCGTATTTAAATGCGTGGATTAAAATTAAAAAAATAAATAATAACAATGAATCAGTACGAAACTGTTATCGTTCTAACCCCGTTGTTGTCAGAAGAAGTTGCAAAAGAGGCTATTGCCAAATTTAGCAAAATCATTGCTGACAGCGGTGCCGAAATTGTTCAAGAGGACAATTGGGGTTTGAGAAAATTAGCGTATCCGATTGAAAAAAAAGCAAGCGGATTTTTCCACCTTACAGAGTACAAATCTTCAGGTGAATTAATTAACAAGTTAGAGTTAGAGCTTAAACGCGATGAGCGTGTTCTACGTTTCTTAACTATAAGATTAGACCGTCATGCGGTTGCTTATAACGAAAAGAAACGCAGTGGTGCTTTTAACAAAAAACCTAAACAGGAGGCTGCAGTATAATGGCAAAGGATCAAATACAATATGTTACCGCTCCAAAAGTGGACGATAACAGAAAGAAATATTGCCGTTTCAGAAAAAACGGGATTAAATATATTGATTATAAAGACGCAAACTTTTTATTGAAGTTTATCAATGATCAAGGTAAAATTTTACCTCGCCGTTTAACCGGTACTTCATTGAAATTTCAACGTAAAGTGGCTCAAGCTGTAAAACGCGCTCGCCACATCGGTTTGTTACCTTTCGTTGCTGACCAATTAAAATAGGAGCTGAGAGATGGAAATTATTTTAAAACAAGATATCAAATCCCTAGGGGAAAAAGATGATATCGTTTCTGTAAAGCCAGGATATGGCCGTAACTACCTAATCCCTCAAGGATTTGCGCAGTTGGCTACTCCTTCAGCTAAAAAAGTATTAGCAGAAAACTTAAAGCAAGCCGCTTTTAAACAAGATAAAATTAAGAAAGATGCTGAAGGCATTGCTGAGCGTTTAGCTGATGTTAAACTTTCAATCGGTGCTAAAGCTGGTGAAACAGGTAAGATTTTTGGTGCAGTAAACACGATCATGATTGCTGACGCATTAAAACAACAAGGTTTTGATGTTGACCGTCGTCGTATCACTTTCGAAACTGAACCTAAATTTGTTGGTGATTATGTTGCCAATTTAAACTTACACAAAGAAGTGAAAGTTAAAGTTCCTTTCGCAGTTGTAGCTGAGTAATCATCTATCTTCTGATATAAAAAACGCCTCTAAAAGAGGCGTTTTTTTTTGAATACAATCTTCCGGAAGGCTTTAAAATTATCACCCTATATCTTACCTTTGGCCAATGGCAAAGCGTAAACGGGCAACCGGTAAAACAAACTCAAAATCTCCTCTATTTAAAAAAATTACAACCATTGTTACTAAAGTATTTCTTTGGTTTCTAATGGTTACGGTACTTTGGGTGCTAGTTTACAGGTTTGTGAATCCGCCAATCACCCTTTTAATGATCCAACGCAACCTGGAGCGTAGCTCAAATGATAAGCCATTTAAAATGGAGAAGAAATGGGTTGACTTTGAAGATATATCGGATAATATGAAACGGGCAGCAGTATCTGCAGAAGATCAGCTATTTCTTAAACATCTTGGATTCGACTTAAAAGCGATTGAAAAGGCCTTTGCCGCAAATAAAAATAGCAAAAAGATAAAGGGTGGAAGTACAATCTCTCAGCAAACCGCCAAAAATGTATTCCTATGGCCAGGCCGATCATGGATTCGTAAGGGCTTCGAAGCTTATTTTACATTATTAATTGAAATACTTTGGAGCAAAGAAAGAATATTGGAGGTTTATTTGAATGTAATTGAGATGGGAGATGGAATTTACGGTGCTGAAGCTGCATCCCAGTCTTATTTTAATAAATCATGCAGTAAACTTAGCAAGTCGCAGGCAGCTGTAATTGCCGCTTGCTTTCCTAATCCAAGAAGATGGACACCTAGAAACCCAACCCAATATATCAGACACAGACAATTTCTGATAATGAAAAATATGAAAAGGCTGGGGCCGTTGGATTTTTAACAGATAATAAATCTGATTAAAGTAAATGAGCAAAAACTTTACTGTGCCAGCTTTGCTCAAATGGTATTTGCCATTTGGTTTCAAACTCTTGTAATGTTTGTACCATGTTGTTAAATACAATAGTTTGCGGGCCTATTGCTTTTATGTTTACCAATGTTTCAAAGTCTTCTTTGTTGGTAACAATAACTTTGTCGTTCAATTTGTAGGCCATATTAAACCTATCGAACAAATCAACGCCATATTCTTGTTCAATTTCCTTAACTATCCTAACAGACGAATCTATTGAACAACCGGTAACGCCTGCAGATGCCTCGTCCACAAAAAATATAATAAAGAAATTGTATAATACCTCTGCTTTCGCTTTTAACTGATGGCCATGAGCTTTCCATTGTACAGTAAAATCATTTAATTTTTGCTGTATTGCCTGTACCTCATCATTTGTAAAGGCACGGTTACTTTGGTATATCCATATTTTGGATTGTGGAGAAAAACTCATAGATCAAAAATACAAAAATATTTAAATTGATTATGTTAAATCCTTAACGCCATGAAAAAGTTTACATTAAACTTGAAAATATGCCTCTCCGTAGTAATATGCCTTCTTTTCATGGGCTATTCTAAAATTAAATTACTTGATGAGCAAACCAGTTATATCCAGCAATTATTGGTAAGCCACTACAATGAAGAGCCTGAAATAGTACAAGTAAAACATTATGAGCTTAATGTTACTAACAGTGGCTTTTGTAGATACAAACGATTTTTTAAGAGTGGTAAGGTCGAATATTTTTCTTTCAACCTGGTAAAATTTAAAGACCTTGATTATAAAGCAACGGATACAACAGGTGCATTATTTTTATACACTAAAGGAGATGATGTAATTGTACAAACCTATAATGATAAAAATGAAGATGATGTAGATAGTATGGCAAATTATATGTCTATTCCTGTAAAAAATATAAAAGGTGAGGAGCTTACTGAACTTTCAGATCAGATCAGAAAGGCGAATGTTCGCTTACTTGCTCAAAAATAGTATATACTTCAGATTCAACAAACCTCGAGGCTACAACAATTTCAACTTCTCCGGCATGCTCACTAAATAAGCTATGTGCTAATTCAGGATTGTTATTATCTTTTGATAGATGCGATAAGAGTAGGTGAGTCATAAAAGACGGCCTGTGATTTATAAAAAGATCCAGTGCGTGTTTGTTTGATAAGTGGCCCCTGCCTCCGCTAATCCTTTGTTTTAGAAAATACGGATAGGCACTTTTGCTTAATAGGTCATCATCGTAATTTGTTTCAAGAAACGCAGCATGACACTGTTTAAAATGAAAAATAAGCTGCTCACAAGCCGCTCCAATATCAGTAAACACCCCAACTTTAGTGCCGCCACTCGAAACCACAAAACTATGTGGCTCAGAGGCATCATGTATTTTAAGGAAACTGGTTATTTGCAAACTTCCAACAGATATGTTTTGAGTGCTATACAGAAGCCTTATAAGATCTTCACGGATATTAAACCTGCATCCATTTAAGGTTCCCTGTGTTATGTAAACAGGTAAATTGTATTTAGCCGATATGGTAGCTAATCCACGGACATGATCCGTATGCTCATGAGAAATAAAAATAGCCTTAACATGTTTCATTGATAAACCCAGGCGTAGCATTCTTTTTTCGGTCTCTCTGCAAGAAATACCTGTATCTACAAGAATAGCTTCCTGATCGTTGCCAACATAATAGCAGTTCCCGTTACTGCCGGAATTTAAAGAAGCAATATATAGCTTATTACAAGCCATTTGCACGAACAGTAATTTCAGCAATATCTAAAACCTGTACATTTTTATCCTGGTCTTTCAGTTTCACGCCATCACTCATCATCGTCATGCAAAAAGGGCACCCGGCAGCAATAATATTTGGTTTAATTTCAAGTGCTTCTTCAATACGCTCAATGTTAATGTCTTTTTTACCTTTTTCAGGTTCTTTAAACATCTGGGCTCCGCCCGCACCACAGCATAATCCGTTAGTTTTACAGCGTTTCATTTCCACAAGTTGTGCATCGAGCACTTCCAGAGCCTTACGTGGAGCCTCATAAATGCCATTTCCGCGGCCTAAATAGCATGGGTCGTGATAAGTTATCTTTTTACCTTTAAAGCTTTCTCCTCCTTCTGCTTTTAGCTTGCCCTCATCAATTAACTGTTGGATAAGTTGGGTATGATGAATTACTTCGTAGCTCCCGCCTAATCCAGGATATTCGTTTCTAATTGTATTAAAGCAATGAGGACAACCAGTAACTATTTTCTTAATGTTGTAAGCATTCAGTACCTCAATATTAGTCATAGCTTGCATTTGGAACAGAAATTCATTCCCTGCTCTTTTTGCTGGATCTCCGGTGCAGCTTTCTTCAGTACCTAATACAGCATATTTAATACCTACATGATGTAGGATTTTACAGATGTCTCGAGTAGTTTTTTGTGCTCTCTCGTCATAACTGCCTGCACAGCCAACCCAGAATAATATTTCAGGCTCTTCGCCTTTAGCTATCATTTCTGCCATTGTAGGTACTTCAAAATTTAGTTGCTCGCTCATCTTTAAGCTATAATAGATTTGATACTTTAATTAACTTTCTTTTGCCCAATTAAACCTGTCGGCCGGAGAATACTTCCACGGGGCACCATTGTTTTCAATATTGCCAAGCATGGCATTAATGCTTGCCGGCGATTGAGACTCTTCCATTACTGCATATCTTCTCAGTTCAGTAATAATTGCCAGAGGATCAATGTTAATAGGGCAGGCTTCTGTACATGCATTACAACTTGTACAAGCCCATATTTCTTCGCGACTAATGTAACTGTCGATTAGTGATTTGCCGTCATCAAAACCATTGCCGGTTTTGTCAATATTTTTCCCAACCTCTTCCATCCTGTCTCTGGTGTCCATCATTATTTTACGGGGTGATAAAAGCTTACCCGTAATATTTGCCGGACATACAGAAGTACACCTTCCACACTCTGTGCATGTGTAAGCATTCATCAGGTTTACCCATGTAAGATCGTTTATATCTTTTGCACCAAAACGACCCGGTTCAGCCTCTTCAGGAGTAAATGAAGGGTCAAGCATAGCTTTTACTTCATTTGTAACACTTTTCATGTTAGTAAACTCGCCCTTAGGTTCCAAATTGGAAAAATAGGTATTAGGGAAAGCAAATAAAATATGGAAATGTTTAGAATAGGGCAGGTAATTTAAAAATAGAAGTATCCCGATGATATGGAACCACCAGCAACCTCTTTCAATAGCAACAAGGGCTGTTTCTGAGCTTGGTAAAAGATCTTGCAGAAACTGACTAACGGGGAAAGATCCGGCATTTGTATAGTGCTGGGCTCCTATAACCTGGAGTTTAGCATCAGCAGCATTCATTAGCAAAAAGGCAGTCATTAATAATATCTCAGATATTAAGATATAATTAGCATCAGATCTAGGCCATTTGGTCATTTCTACACCACTAAACCGCTTAAGTTTAAGAATGTTTCTTCTGATTAAAAAGACAGCGCAGCCTACCCATACCCCAAGTGCTAGAATTTCAAACGAGCCAATTAGAAAATCATAAATAAAACCTGCACCAGAAAATATTCTGTGAGACCCAAATACCCCATCAATCAAAATTTCCAGAACTTCGATATTAATAATAACAAAGCCTGCGTACACTATCAGATGCAGAAAAGCGGGGATTGGCCGGAAAAACATTTTTGTTTGACCAAATGCTACTTTAAGCATCGTCATAAACCTTCTTTGAGGTTGATCTGATCTGTTTACCAGCTTGCCTAACTGTATGTTTCGGATAACTTTTTTAATATTATAGCTAAACAGAGCTACTGCAGCCACTGTAATTACTATAAATATGATTTGTGCCACCATTTGATTTTCCATTAGTGTTGCTAAGTTAAAAATAAATATGCCAAAACAAATTACTATGCATGCATAAAATTAGATTTTTTTGAATGCATCTAGGTACTTTTTGATATAGTCCGACTTGTTTTTCGATTTGTATTGCATTATGTATCTGGGGTGTTCCAGTGGAATGATCTCTTTAAAATATCTTTTTTCGTTATTAAGTTTTCTTAGAAATGATTCGTTTTTTCCTGTCCCAAAACAAAAACAAACATCAGTTTCGAAGCCAATTGCAATTTGTTTCTCCAGATTTTCAACTATAAATGGATATGCAGCCTTTAAAAGGTCAGTATTGTCGTAGTAGTTATAATTAACTTCTTTGCTTTTTAGGCTTTTAATGGTGAAGCCTAAAGGGCATACAGAATGAATATAAAATTTGCTGTAGAATTCTTGTATACCACCATAAGCCTCGATCATTTCGTAAACATATTCTGATGAAGGCTCATGAGTCATTTGGCCGGGAAATGGGATCCCGCATTTAGCCACCATCCTTTTTGGATCAGTAAAGGATACTCCAGTCATTGCTGAACCAAAGCGACCAGGATTAATACCCAGTATCAGATGCCTGGGGTTATTATCATTATAATATTTTTTATAAAAAGCAGAGGAGCACGTTAAAGCCAACGGGTTTTCTCTATAAGGATTCATTATCCGGATATCATGCGGTAGCAAACCATGAAAATCCAATTGCTTATTAAATTCTATAATCCTATCGGCAAAGGTTGTCATTTGGATAAATGATAATGAGCTAAAACCCTATGCGTTTAACTCATAAAATCTGCTATCCTTACTGTTGCCAATAAAAAAGCCCAATTTTGTTGGCTTGCTTTTGATTTTCATTGCTAATGAACGCATTTTCTTTTTAAATTCTTCCAAAGCAACTTCCAACTCCTGATCTTCAGGAATATTAATAAAAATGTTATTCTGATCATCGGCTATTCGCCAACCAGGGTAGTTTTGCTTCAACAGCAGATCTATCAATTCTTTTTTATACAAGTCCATAAGATACAAAACTAGAGATTTACAGCAATTCACAAAAACTGTAGAATTATTTTTTTTATAGCTTTGTATAGCTATGGCAATCTCAGGTAAAAATATTCCTATCCAAACCCTGCATTTGTTTCCCATTTTGGATGATTGGACATGGTTCAACAAAAAGCTATATTTCCAATCTCAAAGGTTAGGTCAGAAACAGTGCGTTTATGTCAGACCCTTTTTTGTAACAGCACAGAAACTAAATGAAATTAAAAAAGATTTTACTACTCCTTGCATTTGCCAACAGCGGTATGCCTTTGTTTGCACAGAAACATCAATCAGGAACAGCTGCAAAACGACCTAATATTGTGATCATCGTTTCAGATGATCATGCCTACCAGACAATAAGTGCCTATGGCAGCAAATTGATGCAGACCCCAAATATAGATCGGATCGCAAAAGAAGGTGTTCGTTTCAATAAAGCTTATGTAACTAATTCTATTTGCGGACCAAGCAGGGCTGTGATTTTGACTGGAAAATACAGCCATAAAAATGGGTTTAAGGATAATGAAAGCTCGATTTTTAATGGTGATCAGGATTCATTTGCAAAGCAATTAAAGAAAGCGGGTTATCAAACAGCCTGGATAGGTAAATGGCATTTGGAAAGCAAACCTCAGGGGTTCGATTATTGGCAAATCCTGCCTAATCAGGGACAATACTATAATCCGGATTTCGATATGATGGACGGTAGCAAAAAAAGATTTGAGGGATATGTATCTAATGTAATTGAAGATGAGACAGAGAATTGGCTTGATAAAAGAGATGAATCAAAACCGTTTTGCCTGGTAATTGGACATAAGGCCACGCACAGAGTTTGGTTGCCCGATACCACTGATCTTGGCCGGTTTGATAAAGTTAACTTTCCGCTCCCAGCCAATTTTTACGATACCTACCAAAATCGAAAAGCTGCGGCCATACAGGACATGTCTATCGAAAAAACCATGCAAATGGGATACGACTTAAAGATGTTTGGTTCTGATGATAAAGAAAGTAAGGATGGAAACTTTAGTCGGATGAATGCCGCTCAACGCGCCAAAATTGATGCTTATTATAAACCTATAGAAAAGGAGTTTAATGACTTGAAACTGCAGGGTAAGGCGCTTACAGAATGGAAATTTCAACGCTACATGCGCGATTACTTAAGTACTGCAACTTCATTAGACCGAAACATCGGTCGCACACTAGACTATCTGGATCAGCACGGACTGAGCCAGAACACAATTGTAATATATCTGTCCGATCAGGGTTTTTATATGGGTGAACACGGCTGGTTCGATAAGCGATGGATTTATGAAGAATCCTTTAGAACGCCAATGGTGATGAGATACCCTGGAGTAGTAAAAGCAGGAACCGTTTCTGATCGTTTTGTAATGAATCTGGATATTGCCCCAACCATCCTCGATGCAGCAAAACTAACTATTCCAAAAGATATACAAGGTATGTCTATGCTGCCGGCATTGAAAAACAAAGCAGATAAAGGCCGCCAGGTGTTATACTACCACTATTATGAAAATGGCGAACATTCGGTTTCCCCACATTTCGGAATCCGCACAAAAAGATATAAACTGATCAGATTCTATAAGCGTGTTTCGGGATGGGAATTGTACGATTTGCAAAAAGATCCGCATGAAATGGATAACAAATATGGTAAAAAGGGATACGAAACCATCACCGCAGATTTATACAAAGAGCTGAACAAGCAGATTAATAAATATGAGGATATGGAAGCGTTACAAATCTTAAAAGAGAATCAAGGGGATAAGAAATAATATGAGGCTACTAAGGTTCTATTATTTCACATTTCTATATCATTACAGGAACAAACCTGAAAGCTGGGGTGGCGACTTCAGAAGTGTTTTGCTTGTTGAACTTAGCATATGCTGGCTTATGTTAGGCCTTTGGGTGTTAGTTGATCCGGGGCTTAGCGAATTGGGTTCATGGACCAAACTAATTGTATTGTTTGTAAATATCATTATCCTGATCATCCTTCAGCGCTATTTAATGAGTAAGGGGCGAAGTGAATTGATTTTTAAAGAATTTAAAGATCAACAGATAAATAATGAAACAAACCGTACAATATGCTGGGCGGTATGGGCCGCATCTTTTATCTTCTTCTTAATATCGGCATCTCTGCAATAAATGCAACATTATTACACACTTATATAAATAAAAATTTATCTTTGTATCTAAGATACTTAGATGATGAATAAAAGTATATCAGAAACAACTCTCCAACAATTTAGGACAATTAGCAGATTGTATTCAGATACCTCGGCCTTTATGCACGAGGCAATAGCCAGAAAAGCAGGGCTTTCAGGTACTGATCATAAGTATTTGGGGCTTATACTGCAGCATAAATCAATAACAGCGGGCGAGATTTCGAAGTTAACCGGATTAACCACTGGAGCTGTGACAGGGCTCATCGACCGTTTAGAAAAAAAGAATCTTCTAGAAAGGCAATTCACCAAAGATGATAGAAGAAAGGTAATCATCGTCCCAAACGTCAATAACAGCATGAAGCTCTTGAAACCTATTTTCGATAAACTTCAAGAAAAAACCGTAAAGCTAATTTCAACTTTTTCAACAGAAGAAATACAAACCATTGAACGCTATTTTACTGAAGCAATAGCTATAATGAAAGAGACTACTGACAGCTTAAACAATAATCAAAATGACTAACGATTTGACCAGGGCCGAAATATGGCTGTGCCTTACAATCCTTATTTATTTTTTAATGAATGGAGCGCAAATCTTTGAGACTCTTGTTTTTGTTCCTAAATGGATAGATTCTCCCCCAGATAATTTCAAACTCCTATTAGATGGAAAAGGAACAAGTCTTAAGATTTTCTGGATTGTGTTTCATTCCCTGCATGAAATTGCATTCATACTAACAATAATTTTCTGCTGGAAGATCGATCCTGTCCGTAATTGGCTTTTAATTCTATTTGCAATACACTTTGCCGTACGGGTTTGGACACTATCATTCTTTGCACCTAATATCATTTATTTTCAAAAAGTAGCCGAAACCCCATCTTTAGCAAAAGATCTTATAACTCGAACTTCGCTTTGGCAGATGCTCAACTATGTTAGGGTTGCTATTTTTATTGCAATTTCTTTAGGGCTTATACCACTATGTATTAAACTATTTAGCTTGCGGCAATAACCGGAAGAGACTTGTAATAATAATACCTTATACTCTAATCAGA
Organism: Pedobacter ginsengisoli; assembly: GCF_002736205.1. Classification (NCBI taxonomy): domain Bacteria; kingdom Pseudomonadati; phylum Bacteroidota; class Sphingobacteriia; order Sphingobacteriales; family Sphingobacteriaceae; genus Pedobacter; species Pedobacter ginsengisoli. The sequence goes on from NZ_CP024091.1 coordinate 5,153,661, forward strand.
CAAATGGAAACGTTTAAATCTTACTTTTTAAGCAATTATGAAATAGATTGTCAATAGGTTTTACCTACAAAAAGGAGTATGTTTCTTTTGCTATCCTTTTGCTATTGTTTTGCTCAAGCAACAAATAAGCAAAAGAGAGGCGAAATTTTAATGAAAATTAAGTATAAGTAATTGCATTGCTACTCCGGGTGGGTTAGCTTAATGCAATCCGTAAATTATAGGGTTTTATTTGACTAAAAACAGTAAGTATTGGTTAAAATATGATGATGCTGTTTGTTATTGATGGTTTAAATTTGATTTAAATCACACACATGAAATCATTCTTTGTTGCAGCATTTTTTTTCATAGCTATAATCAGCTCTTCAAAAGTAATTGCCCAGGGCAAGCAGTTGGATTATGATAGGGCTAATAGTTTAAAGGATTTATTTAAAGATAAAGCATTTGGCGTAACTACAGATATTGCCTGGGCTAAAGGAACAAATCAAATCTTATATGCTGTAACTACAGCAAACGGCAAACAATTCATGTTGGCCAACGTAAGCAAGCATGAAAAGAAGCCTGCTTTTGACCGACAGGTTATCTCCAAAAAACTAAGTGAAATTATAGGCAAAGATGTAGATTCTACTCATTTACCACTAATGCGGCTTCGTTTTTCTGATAATGATAAGGGAATAGAGTTTACAGCTTTTAACAGAGAGTGGAGTGTGAATGTCCTATCAGGACAGGTTGAGGAAGTAAGATGGCCAAAGCGATCTGCGAATGACAATGGTCAGGAGGTTTTATCCCCTGACCAACTGATTATAGCTTACATTAAAAATTATAATCTTTATATCCGCAAAGCGGGGCAAAAAGAATCAGAAGTTCAACTTAGTTTTGATGGATCCGCTAATGATTACTATGATGATGCAATAGTGTGGGCACCTGATAGTAAAAAAATAGCTGTAAATAAAGTAAGGGGATATAAAGAACATAAACTATATCTTATTGAGTCTTCTCCTAAAGGTCAGCTTCAGCCTAAACTTCATACCAATGACTATCTGAAGCCGGGGGATTCTCTTAAGCAGTTTACCCCTGTATTGTTTTGGGTTGAGACTAAAAAGGTGAAAGCCATGTCGCCCGATCTGATTAGGGATCAATATAATTTGTCTACTCCTGTATGGCGTAAGGACAGCAGGGCTTTTACTATTGAATACAATCAAAGAGGGCACCAGCAATATTGTGTTATTGAAATGGATGCAAGCTCCGGCGAAGCAGCCATTTTAATTGATGAAAAAAGTAAAACTTTTATTCATTATAGTGGTAAGAAATACCGGTATGATGTAAATGACGGAAAGGAAATTATCTGGGCATCTGAACGTGATGGCTGGAACCATCTTTATCTTTATGACGGGGTTACAAAAAAAGTAAAAAATCAGATCACTAAGGGTAATTGGGTTGTGCGGGAAGTAAAGTACGTTGATGAAGAAAAAAAGGAAATAATTTTTGCTGCAAGCGGAAGAGAGAAAGATCAGGATCCATACCTTAAACAATATTATAAGATCAATTTTAATGGAAAGGGACTGAAAATTTTAACAAAGGAAAGTGCCAATCATATTGTTACCCTTTCATCAGGGCGTGATATGTTTGTAGATCAGTATTCGAGGGTTGATTTGCCCCCTGTAACTGTTGTTAGAAGTTCTTTTGATGGTAAAGTACTTATGGAACTGGAGACAGCTGATATCAAAAACCTACTCAATACTGGCTGGAAGGCTCCTGAAATATTCACAGGCAAGGGTAGAGATGGCATTACAGATATCTGGGGCGTTATTACAAGGCCAATGAATTTTGATCCTCAAAAAACATATCCTGTAATTGAATATATATATGCTGGGCCTCATGATTCATTTGTACCTAAAAACTTCGAAATTTTGCCTGGGAATGGTTCAAGAGAGCTGGCTGAATTAGGGTTTATTGTTGTGCAGATGGACGGAATGGGAACATCTAACCGTTCTAAAGCTTTTCATGATGTTTGTTGGAAAAACCTTAAAGACGCGGGCTTTCCTGATCGTATAGAATGGATAAAAGCGGCTGCTAAGAAATATCCCTATATGGATATTAGTAAAATGGGTATTTATGGCACTTCAGCAGGTGGACAAAGTTCTGCAGGTGCACTTCTTTTTCATCCTGAATTTTATAAAGTTGCTGTATCTTCGTGTGGTTGTCATGATAATAGAATGGATAAAATATGGTGGAACGAGCAATGGATGGGTTACCCTATAGGACCTCAGTATGCTGAATCGTCTAACGTAGAAAATGCTTACAGGCTACAGGGGAAGCTGATGTTAATGGTTGGCGAGTTGGATGATAATGTAGATCCTTCGTCAACGTTGCAGGTAGTAGACGCATTAATAAAGGCCAATAAGAATTTTGATTTTTTGATGTTGCCCGGACTAAAGCATACATCGGGAGGGGATTATGGCGAACATAAGCGCCGGGATTATTTTGTGAAACATTTATTAGGGGTGGAGCCTCCAATCTGGTAACAGTTGATTTAAGTTATGTTTGATAAGAACGAATATATTGGCAGACGGGAAGTACTTTCCCGCAAGTTTAATTCAGGAATTCTACTTTTCTTAGGAAATGAAGATAGCCCGATTAATTTTCTTCATAACACCTACCGTTTCAGGCAGGATAGTTCATTTCTTTACTATTTTGGAATTCAGAAGTCCGGCTTGTCGGCTGTAATTGATATTGATGAGCAGCAGGTTGTGCTATTTGGAGATGAAATGAGCATAGATGATATTGTTTGGATGGGGAGGCAGAAAACGCTTAAAGAAGCCGCTTTTGATGCCGGGGTGTTGGAAGTTCGTGCCGGATCGGAATTGGTTGATTATATATCTTACGCATTAAAAAAGAAAAGGAATGTTCATTTTCTTCCGCCTTATCGTGCAGAAAACAAGACGAGGTTGTCTGCTCTTTTTAATATTGTACCCGATCAGGTTTCAGGCTTTGCTTCGGTTGCGTTTATTAAGGCGGTTGTAGCACAGCGGTCGGTGAAGTCTGAAATTGAGTTAATTGAAATTGACAAAGCGGTTTCGATATCTGCTGATATGCAATTGTTGGCCATGAAAATAGCCCGTCCCGGAATGAAGGAAAGTGAAGTTGCTGCAGCTATACATATGGTAGCGCTAAGTGAAGGAGGTGATTTGGCTTATCCTATTATTCTAACTGTTAATGGGCAGATACTTCATAATCATTTTTACGGGAATACTTTAAAGGAAGGTAATCTTGTTTTAAATGATTCCGGGGCAGAAACTGAAATGGGGTATGCCGGAGATTTGACTCGTACATTTCCGGTCGGAAAGACCTTCAATTCTTTGCAAAGAGAAGTTTACAGTATCGTGCTGGATGCTTATTCTGCTGCGGTGGGGTTATTGCAAGCAGATGTACAGTATCTTGATGTACATCGTAAGGCATGTATGACATTGGCAGAGGGACTTAAGGGGTTGGGATTGATGAAGGGGAATCTGGAAGATGCCGTGAGCAGGGGGGCGCATGCATTGTTTTTTCAGTGTGGAACAGGACATATGATGGGATTAGATGTGCACGATATGGAAGATCTTGGTGAGCAATATGTTGGCTATAATGATACCATCTTAAAAAATACAAGTCAGTTTGGTCTTAAATCTCTTCGGTTGGGCAAAGAGTTGGTTTCAGGGAACGTATTAACCGTTGAACCTGGAATTTACTTTATTCCTGAGCTAATAGATCTCTGGGAGGCAAAAAAATCTTTTTCTGAATACATCAATTATGAAAAGGTAAAAGACTTTAGGTCTTTTGGCGGAATAAGGGTAGAAGATGATTTTGTAATTACAGCAAATGGTTCTCGCAAGCTAGGCAAGCAACTGGCAATTTCTTTAGACGAGGTTGAAGAAGTAAGGGGCTCGATGTAAGGTGGTCAAGATGTTGTACAAGTTTATCTTGTCCACCCTAGTCCTTCTCTTTTACATACTCTAGTATATCTGCAGGCTGGCAATCGAGCGCTTTACAAATGGCTTCCAATGTACTAAAGCGAATCGCTTTTGCTTTCCCTGTTTTGAGAATGGAAAGATTCGAAAGTGTCAAATCAACCTTCTCAGACAATTCATTCAGTGACATTTTTCGCTTGGCCATCATGACGTCTAAATTTACGATGATTGGCATAGTTATATGGTTAGGTCGTTTTCAGTTTGAATTTCGATGCCTCTTTTTACAACCTCGGCAATTACAAACAGGATGATGGCCATAAAAAACCATACATCGGCAGCATACAAATCCAATTTGATCAAGTCGGGCATTTCTATCTTTTGCTCCAACATCCAGGCTACATATTTACCTCCATAGTGAGAAAAGAAACTGATGCCCAGAGTTAAAAAAGCTACGTTTAAAATAATCTTCCTCAATTTGGAAGTGAAAGGTTGGGAAATGCTCAGTTTTTTATCAACAAACAGCTTGATAATAAGGTAAAAAATGATCGCTTTCATCACTGCTACGATGACCATAAAAAGTGCAATGACCATAAAATGTCCATGATCATGTCGGTAGAGGTCCGATAAATCAGCCCCTTGCCAGAAATTATCTGTGTTAATCGGTTTAACGGCAAAGGTGTAAACCAGATTGAAAATAATGGTTCCGGCTTCTATACACAGGCCAATGAAAATTATCCATGAAAGTACCTGCAGTACATTCAGGATGTGTTTGGCAGAAATTTCTATTTTCATAATTGAGGTGGTATTAATGACAGGAGTAAATATAGAATTATTTATTGATTATCAATAAATATAAATTAAATTTTAATAAATATTTTTTAGTAATCGGGATATTTTGCGCAGTTTGAAGCATTTTCGGTTTTGTTTTTCTATAAGTATGTTTGCTATAGAACCATTATCTGTGAAATATGCAAAAAAAGAGTGCAGGAACATTTTTTACAAAGCAAAACATGATCAGTTCCTGATGCTTTTTATATCAACATCTTTTCTCTTGCATCAAAACCAGCATATTGCCTAATGTTTCGGCTGTTCGGGCAAGGTTATCTGTTGTGCATGCTAACGCAGTTGCGAGATCGCTAGGCTGGTTTCCAATAGGCATTAGTATATCAAAATACGCCTGTAAACTAACATTCTGTTCCAGTGGTACCTTCCCTGCGAAGGCAACCACAGGCAGTCCTTTAAGTTTGGCATGGTACGCTACGCCAAAAGGTCCTTTTCCCTGTAAGGTTTGCTCATCAATACTCCCTTCTCCTGTAATTACCAGATCTGCCCGCTTTAGTGCTGAATTAAAATCTGTAAGTGAAAGAAAATGATCTATCCCATTTACCAGTCTGGCATTCAGAAATGAATATAAACCTGCAGCTGCCCCTCCGGCAGTACCTCCATACTTTATCGTAGCCATATCTCTGCCTGTATGGTGTAAAGCCACGGTCGCAAGTTTGTTGAGCACCTGGTCCAATTTTTTCACTTCTTCCGGGGATGCACCTTTTTGCGGACCGAATACAGCTGCAGACCCTTGGTCACCTAATAGCATATTATCTACATCGCACAAAACGATCACTTCACATTTTGATATTCTTTCGTCCAGTTCTGAAAGGTCAACAGTGGCTAACTCTCCCAGATCTTCAGGAAGAATGGTTAACTCATTGCCGTTCGGTCCTAAGAAACGGATACCAAGGGCACGCAAAATACCGGTTCCGCCATCCACAGTAGCTGAGCCACCCATGCCGATGATAATTTTTTTGACTCCCTGGTCAAGTGCTTTTCTGATCATTTCCCCTGTACCCGAAGAATTGGCACGCATAGGGCTAAGCTCTTCTGGTTTAAGTAACCTTATGCCTGATGCGTCTGCCATTTCTATAACGGCAGTTGCACCATTGTCGATTAGACCAAATACAGCGTTTATTGGTCTGCCTAGCGCATCATGTACTGCCGCATCCAACAATTTGCCATTGCATTTTTTTATAATTAAGGTTCCTGTACCATCACCGCCATCTGCTACGGGGAAACACTCAGTTGTAACACTGGCTTTACTTCGCCTTAAGCCTTCCTGAATAGCAAAGGCTGCTTCTTCGGCATTCAAACTATGTTTAAAAGCATTAGGAGATATCAGGATATGCATAATGCCTAGAGTTAAAGGTTCACCACATTTACAGGATTCCCATTTTTATAGGCACTCAGGTTGCGGATAGTTATCTCCATTAATCTGGCTCTTGCTTCTTTTGTTGCCCAGGCGATGTGCGGTGTAATGATGCAGTTTTTTGCCCCAAAAAGTGGGTTATCCTTTGAAGGTGGCTCAACAGAGAGCACATCAAGGCCCGCTCCGGCAATTTTACTGTTGTTCAATGCTTCGGCAAGATCTTCTTCAATAATGACAGGGCCCCTTGAGGTATTCAAAAGAAAAGCACTGCTTTTCATTCGCAATAAGTTTTCTTTATTGATCAGCCCTTTGGTTTCAGGTGTTAAAGGACAATGGATACTGACAACATCTGACTGTTCAAGTAGCTCGGGTATTTCTGCCCATTTAAAATTACTGCGATGAGACTGATCTGTCCGGTTTCGGCTTGTTCCGATAACTTTCATTCCAAATGCAGTGGCTACATCAGCCACCTGTCTGCCTATATCGCCAAATCCGATAATACCCATCGTTTTTCCAGTCAGTTCAACCAGCGGATAATCCCAGAAGCAAAAGTCGGTAGAGGAAGCCCATCGGCCTGAGACCACCGCATCACTATGGCGCTGCACATGCAGGCAAAGTTCCAGTAAAAGGGCAAAGGTCATTTGCACTACAGATGGCGTGCCGTAACCTGGTACATTACTTACTGTTATGCCCTTTTCCCTCGCCATTTGGGTATCAACTATATTATAACCAGTGGCCAGGACTCCAATATATTTTAAGTCTGGAAGACTGTTCAATGCCTCTGCATTTACCGGTGTTTTATTGGTAAATATGACATCCGCCCCTTTTGAGCGTTCAACAACTTCACTTACAGGGGTACGGTCGTACAAGGTTACTTCACCGAATTCTTTTAATCCATCCCAGCTCAGGTCTCCGGGATTCAGTGTATATCCGTCTAGTATTACGATTTTCATATTTAATGGTTAAATAAGTAATGAAGCTATAACAAACTTACATTTTTCACAAACTTATTATTAATTATGGTGTCAGGTTGGCTTTATAGTATCGCTCTTGCTTACATTAAGTTGTTAGTAAGCTGAAAAAGGATGGAGTCCCTCTAAACAGCCTTAAAAGCTTGTAAAACAAGAAAAGCTCCAGATTTCTCTGAAGCTTTCAAACCTGTTCAATCTGCCCTGTTTGCAATAAAAAAAGTAGTAAATCCATAGTCGGTATTCCAGGACACTTTTGGATTTACCTATTTCTGGCCATTTGTCAAAAGTTCAATTTAAAGCTAGAAAATATTTCTGTGATAACCCTGAATGCCCCAGGAAAGTCTTTACCGAACGGTTTGATTGTGAAATCAAACCATACTACAGAAGGATGATCCGATCGAATGATCTTCTCACCAGGTAAACGACCGGTGATTGTTTTGGTAAGTTTTGGGCTGGTGAGGTGTTTTGATATCCGCAGTAAGCGAGATCACAGAGAGAAATATTCGATCCGTTTAGAAAGTGGTGGGCTGATGATCATGAAGGGTGATTTGCAGGTGGACTGGGAGTTAAAATAATACAAGATAGATGAATTATAGCTGTTTATCTTATTTATATTTTACAATGGATATTCAAGCAGGACTAAAAGAGCTATCTAATCAACCGCTGACCCACCGGCTGCTGGCAGGCCTTTTGAAAAACTATAAACGACCAAATGATAAGATACTGTCTTTAAAAGCAGATGGTCTGATCGAACCGGTCAAAAAAGGACTTTATATAGCAGGTAGATCCCTTGGTGTATATTTCGCGGAAAGTGGGGAAGAACCACTTTCCGCGAAAGAGGTGGCCACATATGGAATAATCCCCATTTAACCAGCTTTTCTCTGAAAACACTTATTTTTCAGTAGTACAGTCAAGTCTTGTGGCCGCATTCCATTATGTGCCATTATAGGACAAAGTTGGTTAGAATTAGCACTTATGTCTGTTTATTGATAAAGCAATTTTTATACCTTTACAACCAAGCAACATTATGCAGATCTTAATAATAACTATGCGGCAAATTTAGTTGCAACCGAAACAAATGAAATCTTTGCTGGAATTAAAAGCCTTGTTCCTCTTTTTGTTTTTTTGTATGACATTCAAAATGTCTTTTGCTCAGGGTCTTGCATTTAAAGGCGAGGGTGTTGGCATAGACAAACGAGGTTCATATGATGTTTTTGATAAGAAATCACTGGTTTTTGCCGAACGGTTCGAATTAAACTTCCAATTATCCTATCCAGATTACATACCCTTCGGGTATATCTTTTCGCTCGTTGATCAACCCACAAATCAGGCCTACAATCTGATCTATCTTACAAATGACCGCAAAGGCTATCTAAAATTTAATCTCGAAGGCAAAGAAAATCTGGCTACTTTCGAATTGGATCAAGAAAAACTTCTGAATAAGGATTGGTTTAATGTGTCAATATTCTTTTTATTACAAGAAAAACGGATTGTAATTAAGATTGATGGTAAATCGCATTCAATTACAAAAACAGACTTAGCTGGTACGTTTATTCCATCTCTTGTCTTCGGTTTAAATAAAAATTCAGTTGATGTCCCAACCTATGCAATAAGGAATTTAACCGTCAAAGGAGGTAACAAGCATTATTTTTTTCCACTTAATGAAAGTAAGGGTTCATTTGTGCATAATGAGCAGGGTGAAATCATCGGAAAAGTTAATAATCCGGTTTGGATTATTAATAATGCATACTATTGGAAAAAGAGATTTGTTTTTAAATCCAGAAAGGTTTCCGGTAGTAACTTCGACAAGCAACGGCAGAGTATGTTGTTTTTTGATAGTGATTCTATTACATATCTTAATCTCAGAAATTATACTACCAGCAGTGCAAGATTTTATAATGTGTCTCCAGTTACCTCCAAGCTAGGGACAAACTTCTTCGACGCTGCCTCAGGGCATCTCTATTCTTATGAAGTAGTAGCACCATTTCAGGGTGCAGGTACGATAGCTATGTTTGACATGAACCAGAACCGCTGGGAAGCAATCAGTCAATCGACATTAGGCATGCAACTCCATCATCATGCCGGATATTTTGACAAGAAAAGAAATAGATACCTAATCTTTGGAGGTTTTGGTAATCAGAAATATAATGGAGAAACATTTGCATTCGATTTGGACAAAAAAATATGGGATACTTTGTCCTTAAAAGGAGATAGAATTTTACCGCGTTACTTTACCAGTTTAGCCTGTGACACAACTAAGGAATCATTATATGTCTTTGGCGGTGCAGGAAATGAATCGGGTGATCAGACCTTGGGCAGGAGATATTTTTACGATTTGTATCGAGTTGACCTGAGAAACCAAACAATCAGGAAAATGTGGGATCTGTCGTGGGATAAAGGAAATATGGTTCCCACCCGTAACATGGTCATTGCAAATGACACCAGTTTGTATGCACTTTGTTATCCAGAATACATCGCTAGGTCGGCACTCAAATTGTATAAATTTTCGATCCGCAATGGTACTCATCAGATATTTGGTGACTCTATTCCAATTTTTTCAGATAAAATAGCAACAAATGCCTGTCTGTATTACAATGCAACTTTAAAGGAATTTTATTGTACAGTTCAGGAATTTGAAGACAATGGTTTTTCTGTCACAACTTTATATAGCCTTTCTGCCCCACCCATTGAATATGCTGATTTGCTGATGTACAAGCCTCAACGGAGTTTATCCTTACAATGGATATTTATCTCTTTTGTTATTTTTTGCGCGGCTATGTGTATTCTTTTTAGCCGGAAATACCTTAAGAAACACAGGGTTCAAAAGCCCTCTGTGGCAATTTTGAAGGCGCCAGAAAAACAAATGGATCGTGCAAATGCAATATATCTCTTTGGTCAATTTATATTATATGACAGAAGAGGGAAGGACATCACTTATCTTTTGAGTAACAGGCTCAAGCAGACCTTTCTTCTCATTCTTCAATATAGCTTTGGGGATGGAATAAGCTCAGCAGAGTTAAGTGAAAAAATTTGGCCTGGAAAAGAAGACCTCAATGTTAAAAATCTTAGGGGTGTTACCTTAAATCAATTAAGAAAAGTACTTCAGGAATTAGATGGTATTGAACTGGTATTTGATAAAGGGAATTTTCGGATAAAAATGCAAGAGTCTTGCTACTGTGATCTAGCCGAGCTAAACCAACTAATGGCCGACCAAAAAGGAAATAAAAATACCCGTCAAATTCATCACATACTTCAACGGGGAGATTTTTTATTTGGCGTTGAATTTCCTGCAACAGACCTCTTTAAAGAATCAGTTAGAGCAAAATTAGCAGATAAGTTTTTTGAGTAACCAATGACATTTGATAACTCGATTAATGAAATTTCCACTGCTATTAACCCTGGATTAACCCAATATTTGTTTTCTGTTCATTTACATTTGTTTAATAAATAGGGCGTCTTTTTAAAATTGGGGTATAACCAGATATAGAAATCAGTACCTATTATAAGTATTAAATGAACCTGCATAAAGATGAAAAAAAGTAAATTTATTATCACGTTAGTTTTTCTAACAATAGGTGCTGCTCGGGTCTGGGCACAGGCTCCGAAGCCTTATGGGCCTACACCAAGTGCACGACAAAAAGAATGGTATGATCGGGAGATTATTGCATTCTTCCATTTTGGTATCAATACATTTGAAGATTATGTAAATGAAGGAGATGGTAAAGCAAGCACCGCGATATTTAATCCCACCTCATTAGACTGCAACCAATGGGCACAAACAATGAAATTAGCTGGGATATCAACAGGAATATTAGTAGCAAAGCACGCAGATGGTTTCTGCAATTGGCCTAGTGCTTATACGGATTATTCAGTAAAGAATACTCCATGGCGTAATGGAAAAGGAGATTTGGTCAAAGAGTTTACCAATGCTTTTAATGCCACCGGTCTCAAATCAGCTTTATATTTAGGTCCGCATGACAGGCATGAACATCTTTCCCCTCTTTACAGTATACCAAAGTATCAAAGTTATTATGCTAATCAGTTAAAAGAACTATTGACTAATTATGGCCCGATCTGGGAAACCTGGTGGGATGGTGCGGGAGCCGACGAACTAACAACTCCTGTTTATACGGAATGGGAAAAAATAGTGCGTTCATTGCAGCCAAACTGTGTGATCTTCGGTACCAAAAACTCGTATCGCTTTGCTGATGTAAGATGGGTAGGAAATGAATCAGGTCTTGCCGGAGATCCTTGTTGGTCTACCATTGATTCTATATCTATCAAAGATGAATCAGCTCATATTAAAGAACTGAATGAAGGCCAGGTAAATGGCAATGCTTATATTCCTGCTGAAACTGATGTATCAATCCGTCCCAGTTGGTTCTATCACCCGGAGGAAGATAAGGACGTAAAAACTCCACAGCAACTTTGGGATATCTATTGTAATTCTGTAGGTCATAACAGTGTTTTACTACTGAATTTTCCTCCGGATAGAAGGGGGTTAATTCATCCTATAGATTCTGCCAACGTCGTTCAATTGCGACATATAATTGATGAAACATTTGCAAACAACCTTTTAGCGGGTGCAAGTATAAAAGCAAAAAACGGAAGAGGCGGTATTTACAAAACGTCAAACTTAATTGATAAGGATCCAAATTCCTACTATGCAACAAAGGATGAATCCTCAACCGATGAGATTATTTTTAAAATGAAATCGACTAACACTTTCGATTGTTTAATGATTCAGGAGGTTATTGAACTGGGCCATCGTATCACCGAATGGACAGTTGAATACGCTGACGATGGAAAGAGCTGGAAAAGCATTCCGGGTGCCAGCAACAAACAAAGCATAGGTCATAAGTGGATTGTCAGGTTTCCTTCCATTACGGCCAAATATATCAGGTTGAGAATCACGAAGGGAAATGCATCTGCTGCTCTTCATACATTTGGAATTTTTAAGCAATCTTCAAAGCTGAAAAAACAGCAAGGTAAATACATAACAAGCCGGTGTAATTTGGATATTCATAATTATACCGGCTTTTTTGGTAGGATTTAGTTCATTTGTCCAGCAAAAGCAGTTCTTCTTCAAAGTATCAAGATGAGTCTCTGCAAAATGCATTTTGACTACAGAACAACGACCGCAGTTATTGGTTTCATGATTTTGAATTTGCCAACTTTTGCATGAAGTGAATTCGATCTAAGTATAAAAAGAAACCTTAATTCCCCAAAAAAGGCAATTTTTGGCGGTTATATTCCCTAAATGTTGCTGTATTTGGGGAATAAAATTTAAATTATGGTTAAAAGAGCCTTGCAAGAGACCTTAGAAAGTAAGGTTGATTCTAAAAAAGCCATTGTAATATTAGGCCCCAGACAGGTTGGTAAAACTACACTGATTACTAAAATAGCGGCTTCATTGAATGAGGATTATCTTTACATTAATGGGGATGACCCGGCTACACGGGCAGCATGGAACAACCCAACCCAGGCGTTTATCAATAATTACATTGGCGGTTATAAAGTGATCGTATTTGATGAGGCGCAGCGTCTGGAAAACATAGGACTTAGCGTTAAGATGATTATTGATGCCAAAAAAGACATACAGCCTTTTATATCCGGGTCTTCAGCATTGGAAATAGCCAGCAAAATCAACGAGCCGCTCACCGGTCGTAAATGGGAGTACCGGTTATATCCGCTATCCTGGAGAGAATTAAAGGACCAATATTCTTTCGCTAAAGTTCACCCAAAGTTGGAAGAATTTTTAATAACAGGAATGTACCCAGATGTGATTAACAATCCTGAAAGTGCAATTGAGACATTAAATAACCTTGCGGGAAGTTATTTATATAAGGATATTTTAGAATCGGGTGGTATCCGCAGACCAGAAGCGTTATTAAAACTTTTACAGGCACTGGCGTGGAAGGTAGGTAATGAGGTTTCGTATAATGAACTTGCCGGGACTGTGGGTATAGACAAGGCCACGGTGAATAATTACATTGACTTGCTGGAAAAATCCTTTGTCATTTTTCGCTTAAATCCTCTTGCAAGAAATTTACGCAATGAAATCAGTACTTCACGCAAAATCTATTTTTACGACAACGGGATCAGAAATAGCATCATTAACAATTTTGCACCTATTGCACAGCGCAATGACATTGGTGCTCTATGGGAAAACTTTATCATTAGTGAACGCAAAAAGAATCTAGCCTACACTGGTTTTTATGGCAACACCTACTTTTGGCGTACAGTAGATAAAGCCGAGATTGATTACATAGAGGAGCAGGACAATAAATTAAATATCTTTGAACTTAAATGGAATTCGAAAGTAAAAGTAAAGTTTCCCTCTTCGTTTATGGAAAAATACAAACCCGAAACCTCATCTGTAATTAATAGCGATAATTACTGGGAATTTTTATAGTCTGCGGCTTTTAAAAGAAGCTTATATATTCATGCTTAAATCGCACTATATGTTAAAAAACTCCGTTCCCTGCCATTTTGTTGAAGGCTAATTTTGATCATTTCAGGTCGAAGGGAGAACAAACATTGGTTTGTTTTACCTCCTGCAAACTCCAGCTTTCCTTCAGAGTAACAGGGAAAGCTCAAAAACCTGGCATCTCTGATCTACCAGTCGTAATTACTCCTGATCCCCCCTTCAAGCAGACGAGCAGCTCAGCGCCGAACTCGATATTGGAGAATTTCGGGTAGCATAGTAGATAAGTAGTGAAACCCAACGGGTGCTTAAAAAAATAATTTAACCGGATAGTTGGCTATTCTATAGAACAAATCATTGCGACCTGTTTAATTGCTCCAGCGCTTTTCTGGTACCATCATTTTTCGGGTTCAGATCGAACGATTTTTGATACATCGCTCTAGCTGCCACAGTTTTTCCGGTTTTCAGGAGTACCTCGGCGTAGCTGTCGTTTAACTCGTAAACTAAGTCTGAATAGACTGACATTGAAATTGGAGCTGAAATGTGCCTTTTAAAGCAGAAAAGCTCAATTTCGTTGTGAAATTGAGCTTTTCTAAGTAGTGGTATGGGCCGGGATCGAACCGGCGACACATGGATTTTCAGTCCATTGCTCTACCGACTGTACGGGCGTTTTACCGCAGTTTTTCATCAAACGAGATGGCTTTGCGCCAAGTAATGCGCCAAAAGCATGTTTACTGAACCAAAGATCATTTTAACAAAAGACCTATCACAAAGAGGGTATGTATCCTTTTATCTGAATGGCAAACGCTATCGGGAGTACAACGGCAAGAAACTAAATCAAGAGCTAAACCCTAATTATTGTAAGACCTATACTGACAGGCAAAAGCACTTCAAAAAGCTTGCCTATGAGTTTACTAAAGCACTGGAAGCAGGCTGGAAGCCAACTAACAAAGTTGAAATTGTAACTTCAAAACCATTGATAACCTTAAAGGTTGCGCTGGAAACAATCCTGCATAGCAAGCTATCATCTGACCTTAGCAAGTCTTATAAGACTGATCTGTCTAAAGTTGTTGACCAGTTCTTACAGTTCTTACCAGTGGAAAAACTAGATGCGGAAGCTACAAAAGTCACTCATCTTGATGTCGAGGCTTTCCTGTCACAATTTAGCTCTACAGCAACATATTATATGAATAAGCGAAGGGTTCTTAATGTATTCTTCTCTGACCTATATCGAACAAAGATTATAGCTGATAATCCAGTACAGACCTCTCAAAGAAGAAAGCAAAAGGCAATCCTTCATAAAATATATAATCAAGATCAATTGAAGGGTGTTTTAGCTTTTCTTAGCATCCACTATCCCAACTTGCATCTATGTTGCCTACTTGCTTATGGTTGCTTTTTAAGACCCCATCAAGAGGCCAGATTGCTTTGTGCCAGACATATAAATGAGGATTGCAGTATGATCGTATTAGCGGGTAGTGAGAATAAAAGTAAACGAATAAGAGTCGTTAATGTCCCACCCTATGTGCAGACAATATTAAAAGCTCGTGTTGCAGAACTTGGTGATACCAATGATTACATCATGAGTAAATCCGCTAACCCCTTTAATGTTAGTTACCTCAACACGCAATGGTCAAGAGCTAAAAAGAAGATGATTGATGCTGGATTAATTGAAAAAGAACAGACCATCTACTCTTTTCGACATACTGCGGCAGTTAACGTTTACAAGAAAACTAAAGACCTTCACATTCTTCAGCAGTTGCTACAACATTCCAATATGATTGTTACCCTTAACTATCTTCGGGGGCTAGGGGAGATTAATGATGAACGTTTGAGAGATGTATTACCTGAGCTTTAAGCTTAGGTAATACTGCACAATTTGTAAACGAGTGGGTTATATAAATGATGCTGTTTAAATTTTGTGCAGTAGATAATTTATTTTGATAAGGGAACTTCTTTAAACGTGTCGATTGGACAAGCTTACCTTTGTGGCATGATTAATACACTCGCTATTATTATAGTCACTTTTGGTCTAATGCACGTTAAAGGTAGTTCTGGATATCGACTACAGAGTATCAGACTAAAATATTCTACTTAGGCTTTTGGTTTAGAATCTGTAAGTACTCATCACCATGCTTCTCTCTCAATGCTTTAAATACTCCTTCTTTGGCTTCCGCATGATACTTGCTTATATTAACGGATGACGCTGAAGTCCCATGATTACAGAGGAGAAAGCCATCCAGATAAGAAACAGAGGCTTGGTTTCCTTTCAGAGTTTTTAGTTTGTAAGTACGCCCCTTACAATCTTGCCAAGTGGACTCTGACTGCCAAAAACGACCAACCTTAAAATGAATATAATGAACTTTGTCAAGCCCCAGTGCACGGTTTATTTTTTCTGAGCGCTCGATATTATAACCAATCTTCCCTCCTGTACATGCGCCTACAATCGTGGTTATTGAGGTAACTATTGGGAACATAGTTAACCATTGGCTCTTCTTTACGTTCATGTTGAGATAACCAACCCCCGAGAGGAAACCTAATATTGCACCTATTATTGCTCCTGATATAGCATTCATTGCGGTTATTACTAGTTGATGTAATAAAGGTCAAGGTAGCGGTTTGCTTTCACTCTTCGATATCCATTTTTTATTGTAAAAACCATTGTTAATAGGTGAGTACAGATTTTGGATATAGCTACCTACACTTTTTCTTATCAACAGGGTTTATACCCCCTATTTATAAACTGTAGGTAAAGCACCATCGGTAGAATAACTATGCTGAAATGCAGATACAGATTAATACTGGCAACGCAGTAGGATGATGATAAAAGTACAACAAGAAAATGCTTAGTGAGTTTGTATTCACTGGCAAGTCTCCATCGAGTATAGAAGTTGCGGTGATGAGGATGCTGTTGCTACTTCCACCTTTATGTCTTAAAAGGTAAATGCACTGTAGGCCACTCGGAACTGTTTACCTTTTAAAAGATATGGAAAGACTCTGCAACTTCAAATTTTAGACTCATCGGCATGTGGTCACTAATGCTAATCCACTGTTGATAGTTGCCTAATGTGAATTCAGTCAGTCTTGCGTGAAAGCTTGCGGGAGCAAAGCAGTAATCAATATGGTAAGGCTTTTCTAGGTTGCGATGAAGATAAAACGTTGGACGGGTTTCCTTCCCTTGCTCTTCATTTAAGAGCTTATGATACAGACTTACTATCCCTATCTCCGCCAACTCTCTGACAACATCTGAGTGATTCCACCACCTGTCCCATTGATCCCATCTAACATTGCTATTGAAATCTCCTATAACTATGGTGTTCATCATGTTAACTTTGTTTACCTGTAAATATTTCCAGAACTGGCCGATATAACCAAAGGTAGGCGACTTATTCTGGTGAAGCCAGACCGCTAAAATGTTGAACTCATCGTTTACTGAGCATGGTAGAAAGTGTTTAACGGTATGTCCCATATGTTCACTTGGCCAATCTAATCTTTGCAACTTGATACCCTCCCTTGCAAAGATTCCTATCCCTTTGTTCTTTGTGTCACCGTGCCAAAGATGGTTTATTGCCCAGTCTATATAGTGCTTATCTTTAGACTCTAGTGGATTCTCGCACTCCTGTACAATTATTATATCTGCATCAAAAGCTGCAAGGTGTTCAAACTTCTTTCTGAACGCTCCGTTGCAGTTCCAGGTAATGATTCTCATGACTGAAAGATAAAGATATTATAATACACTTAGTGTGTAAAGAATTACGTATTGTGAGCTGCTTGTCTTACGCTATGAAGTGGTTCTAGAAATAAAATTGGTCACACCTTGGTACATGAAATCAACCTGTTCCTTTGTATACTCAGCATACTTACCATGGGCGGCTTTGTTTCTTAAATCAAGCCACGATGTAACTGTCTTTTGATCTAGCTTGTTATAAACTCCCGCGTTCGCCAGATCAGCATTAAGCAAGTCTGCTTTCTTAGGAGATAGCTTCCCTCCTTTATCCACCTCAACAGCTATTCCATCTCTACGGCATAATTGTCGGAGGTACTCTTCAAGAACACTCCCAGTCATAACCGCCGCAGGATCTTTATATCCTTCTTGCAGTAGGTATTCTGCCATTTCTAAGAAATCAGAGAATATCTCTGCTGACACTAGGCCCTTCACAGTGAACAACCATCCTCCATCTATTTCTTGCTTTGCCCCTTTCAAAATACCTCTACCTTGCTCAGTCATATATCGATCGATATCCTTGACCTGTTGATCAAAGTCCCTATAGAACGGATGCTCTTTACCAAAGACCTTTTCCAAAAAAGATAAGGATGAGGTTCTAAACTCTGCAAATGCCTCTGTGTCTACAAGGTGAGGATCATTACTCCTATGGTGTGTACCGAGAACATTTCCGGCAAGTGTAATCAAGTCATTGATCCGGGTTTTAATGTCTTCTATTTTCATTCTTATATTAATCAACGTAGCTATTGAGGAGTATCTCTTTTGGATATTGCTTGAGTTTTGTCTTCTGGCAAGGCATCATAAAGTAATCCAACTTGCTTAGGCAGAGTTATCATGTACTGAACCACTATATTGGTTAGTTCAAACAAGCTGGCAACTGTGTTAGGATCGTCAGTATCAATTTGACCAGGATGTACAGCATCATTACCCGTCACCCGAACTATGTCTAGTGACTTCTGGACAATCTCCGGCAACCCGTTCTTTACAAGATTCTTGATGTCATTATTGATATTAACACCACTCTCTCCTAATTCTTTACATAGCATTTGGATACCCAGCCTTAACAAGGCCGCTGCCCCCCTCGGAGATTTCTGATATATCGAACAAGCCTCCAAGTATATTTTCTTCACTGCATCAGGCATTTCTATGTTAGGACTTGGTGCATTACCATTGTCTGGGTATAACATATCTTCAACTACCCATATAGTATAGGCATTACAATGCTTGCATTCACCAACACGTATAGAATTATCTTTTGTATCAGGTGACGTTGATCCGTTAAACATACAATGCCACCACCCTTGTTGGGCAATAGCGTTACAATGAGGACATGTGAATGATTTAAGAAGTGCTTTTGGCTGTACAAACTTCATGAGCGAGTTAATTTGGTTGAGGTAAATGTAAGCAAACCATACTTCTTTGTCAAATAAGAAGCTCACCGCCTGCGAATGGAGCTGTAGGTCTTTGCAGAGGTAATGCGTAGCATGACTGCAAAGAATGTCTCACACAAAGAACTGGCGAGGCATTTGATTTGAAGGTCTCTGGGAATGCTCTCAAATGGCGTGACAGTTGTGTAGTCTACAGCGACCCGCAGGTGAGCCACACTGAGAAAAGCGGTGGGTTTATTAATTGCGAAGCGTTTAATAAAGACAGTAAAGCTTTTCATGAGCTGCTTCGCTTGCTGATAGCCAAAAATGATGACAGATTGCATGTGGGTAGATTAAGCCAGGCTGCTAAGCCTAGCTGAGTGCATTAGGGCAAGTGAAGCGAAGATGTGCTTGTAAAGCTTATCAAGCAAACGACATCTGGTGTTATTTTATGGCCAGCTTAGTAGCAGCGAATACCGCTGTTCCTGCGTGTAGCTTGGTTCAAAACCCACAGGTGTATAATAGTACGACTAGTCCGCAGTGCAGTTTGTAAATAGTCACTATAGGATGTTTACCTTATAAACGAATGACTGGACTTAGGCTTCGCCTCGGTTAAGCCCCTCTTTTGAGCGAAGCCTGAGAATAGGAATGTGTTGCGCTGTATAGCAACCTGATAATAAGTAGAGTACTATTGTTCTAAATTATTAGTTTTGGTTTAAAGTGTATAATACATGAAGCAAGTACTCGCCTTTCTTACCCAAAAGCATTTATATCTAGGGATGACTAGATACCTGTTAGGTATAACTATGATTCCCTATGCGTTAACAAAGATATTAAGAACCCAGTTTGTCCTAACAGGGTTTGCCCTAACAGAATTACAGAGCTTGGAGTCAATGTCAGGGACTACACTTGCTTGGGCTTTCCTGGGGCACTCTGTATGGTTTCAGGTACTATTAGGTTTTCTTGAATTGATACCTGCCATCTTGTTATTGTTTAGAAGGACAACCTTGTTAGGTGCAATGCTTATGTTACCAGTAACGCTTAATGTGTTTTTGATCAATTATGCACTGGATCTTTGGCCCGGGACTAAAGTTATCGCAAGTGCTTTACTGATATTGAATATTTTGGCCCTGGTCTTTGAGTGGGCTAAGATCAAATCACTCCTGATAGTGATAATAGGTAGAGGAATTCAATTTAAGCTTACTAAAGTTGAAACTGCAATCAATATAGTTGCGATTGCTCTAGTAGGATATGTTGCATCAGAGCCATTGATTAAATACAGAAATCAGCGTAATGCCTTAACTGGGGATTGGCCGAGCCAACAGCCTGTAGAGTGGCTGCTAGAAAAGGAAGAAAGTGCGGATAGCACGCTTGCCAGTCGTGATCTTAAAGTATATTTTGGGGCGTATGGCAAATATGATGAATCTGGTGCTTCAAGCTACACACATGCTGCGTATACTATTGATACAATAAAGCATACCATCACACTCAAATATGATGGGGGCAATGTAGTCAATTGCAAATATGAGATGTTCAGTGATGGCAAATTGAAGATAGACCGATTAGCTGATTCATCTAAAAACATTGCTGTTTCTCAGTACTTTACAAGGCGTATTATAAACAGTAATCGTGATGAATAACATATAAGGCTAGAGTCATACTTTCATGCTATCCTTAGTGACGTAATTCTAACTGTGTAGTTCATGCCATATAAGGTGAGGATATGAAAAAGCTGCACACGTTGGTGCAGCTCTGTAGTGATATTCTGTTTTACCTGTTACTTACACTCGTAGGTAAACTTATACTCTGATGTAAAGCTATTTGATGCCCCATACGACGATACCATCTTAACTGATGTTAACTTACCTGTCACGTCACTTGTATAGATCAGATCAGCTGTAGTCTGATCTGATCCAGGTTCATAAATAATCTTACTTGGTAGATTCTTAGATAGCTTACCAATAAAAGATGCCACTCGATAACCAATTTCATCGTAATCCAATAGTTCACCAAACACCCAAGCGTAAACAATCGAGTTTTTCACTTCGTCACTACCATAGCTTAAGTTCATCCAAATCTTCCCATCAAACGATGAGGTAACTAGGTTACCGTTTAAATAAGTGAAGGTTTCCACGTCATCATCCGTTCCTACCTCAATTAACTGACCATCCGTGTTATATTTAAACTTTAGCACATCATCACCCTGTACAGCCGTTGTAACCCTTCCGTTTGCATCGAGGTTATACACTTCTGTATCCCCATCTACACCTTTCCAAGTTACTTTATTCGTAGCGTAGGTGAAGGTTTGAAATTCAGTGGATTGTTCCTTACCATAATCCACACGGGTTATTCTGCCTTGTCCATCATAGCTGTAGTAGTACTTGTCGGTTACATTGCCACTACCACTGGAATAGGTATGTTCAACCAGTTTTACATTACAGGTTTGTTCTTTGTCTGGCTCAGGGTCGTTTTTGGTTTTTGAGCATGAGGCTACGATCAGCAGACATACTGCGGAGAGCGCTAATAGTGATTTGTTCATGTTGTTATAATTGATTGTTAATATTTCATTGTAGTTGAACTATCGGGAGATGTTTTGTGCAATAAGCGAGCTGACAGCAAGTTCATAAGCTTGTTTGTGTGCCGACTCAATAGAACGTAACTCTTTAACCAAAGGCTCCAAATCGGCTATCGAGAAGGTAAAGTGGTTGTCTCGAGTCATTTGTGATGGGTCTTTAACCGTTGTTGCTATGATTGTCCTGATGTCTTCTCGCTTAAGCCATGATAAAAACCCATGCTGTTTATCAAGTAGAAGAAATAGTCGGATACCTTTACCAAAGGTTGATTTCTCATCTGAATACACTGTCAGAAGTGATTCAGTCATTGGAAAGAATACGGTACCTGCTCTTTTCATGGTGAGGTGTAACCTCATGATGACTGTACTTGTCTGGTAGTCATTGATAACCATTACGTCGAAATCTTGCTTCTTTGGTGTTTCACCTAGGAGTTGTGTAAGTAGGATTGTTTGTAATCTGGACTTGTCTTGATTCATATTCGAAATGATAACCGATAGTCCCAACTCGGCGCGTTAATAAACACAATAAGCGCTAGGACTGAGCTATGTTTGCGTCTAGGAGGCTCGGCAAGAACCTGACAACAACAAACAAGTCAGCACCTAACGCTTATTGAGCGTAGGTGTTGAACTCATCTGTTCTTGTTGTCTTAGTTTTAATTTTGCCGATTTCCCTAGACAAGAACGGAAAGCTTAACGCTTATATCTTAATATGTAATTCTATGTTATGTTATATACTTTCAGTTGTATTCCTCCGATATTAGTTCGTGATAACACAAAGCTAATGAAGATTAACGAAACTCATGTAACTGCCTGTTACATTTATTCTGTAGTAGCTACTGGTTCATCAATTAAAAAGGTTACGTTATCATTTTCACCCTCTGCAAGCCTGCGATAGAAGAAACCACGTATATCCTTGGTAACAGCATCTATTCTGATGCAGGATTCGATATCTACGGCTGTTCGTTCTTTCATGGTTAACTTGTACACCTCTCGGAGAAACATATTATGTATCAGCGTCCCAAAGCGTGACACCGCCTCGCTGTCAAACCCAATATAGATGACCAGTAAAGAGTTCTTATTTCGGGTAAGGGTAACATTGAAGAAATAACTGATAAACTCCTGTACCAGACTATTATTGTTATTCAGAAGATGGTTAACGAGTACACTGGTTCTGTATTTCCTATTCTCGAAGTTACTTACAACTGCCCGGGCTGCTTCTGTAATAAGTGTGAATATGTTAAGTACTTCGCTGTTCTGCTGTTGCTCTGCTGTAAATTGTTGGCTTACGTTTGTTGCCTTCTTTGTTTTCATGTTGATTTGGTTTTATGTTTTGATTAGTGGCTTGTCATTCTTTTAAAAGGTAAAATGCTTACAGGTGCAGCCCGTTTGACTAGGTTACCTTGTAAACAGTAAAGGCCTGTCGTTGAAGTTGACAAGCCTTATAAGTGGATTAAAGTTGGTGTATAAAACGGGAGGGCCGTACAGATAAGCACCTGCGAAAGAAGGCAGGATAATCCTTTTGGTTAACCACTTCCGTACTATAGCTCCTCATTGAGAAATCGTTGATCAGTTGCTGAATTTCTTCTTCAACAGGGCATTGATGAAACAAATATTCTATTCGGTACTGGTTAGTGATTGAACACTCCAAGTAAAAGAAAAACGTAGGCGTCATCAGAGTAAACAAACCATGTGTATCTGTAGGGTCAAGCTCATTGTTTAGTTCAATGATGATTCTATCCTCTTTATTAGGGAGGCTACTGTACAGTTCCTTTACCTTCTTCTTGATGATATGGTACATGTTAGCTATCACTGGATTCATTGCCTTCTGTGTTGTTGTACCCTTTAGTTTAGCACGGGTGGAGTTTTTATAAACTTTTTTAGTCGAGCGTAATCGCTCTTCGATTTCCTGTTGTGCCTCTAAGTTTTTGTGGATTGGTTGATTGTGATCGATCTCTGGTCTCATTCCTGATTGTTTTAAACGGTGAATTCTTCTGGGTTAACTTCTGTGGAAAAGCGGTTCTATCCATGTCAAATAAGACTTGTATATACTATTTGCTTCCCCATCCTAAGCATGTCCGGGGTTTATGTCCACCTGGTACATGAGTCGCTACATAAACAGCTTTTTTCTTTAGGCAGTATGTTTAGGAGAGGAAGAGATAGCGTTGTCACCTTTTAAAAGAATAGGAAAAATGGGTAGATCAGCATAACCTCACCGAGCGTTATACATATAGAATTGATTCCCAAGAATGTCGGGTGGAGGGGTGGGTATTGAAGATCAGCTTGTTAAAAATATATTATTATAAGTACTGGCATATGTTTACCTTTAGCTTAATGCTCCAACACTACAAATACCCACTTAAGATCTGGTTGACCAGTATATTAATTAGCCCAATGCTATATTTGTTGATCATCCACATAGGTGGATACAAAGACAACTATTCCTTAGTTACCCCATTGGCGTTTTATGCTTTGGCAGTAATTATTGCCTCAACCTATTCAATTCCAAACTTTATATTGTTGTGGGTGGCTTATTACTTTATCAGTTCAAGAACATGGCCTACAGCTTTTAAAAAAGTTGTGCTACTCCTTGTGAGCGTTCTTTTAACAATCATACTATTTAGTTGGAACTTCAAGCATCTGGAAAGCATTAGCCGTGAGGATTACATCACTGCCATTTCCTATATGATAACTGTTGCTTTTGGCTGTTTGGTTTATAAGGTATAACGTATTGAGCATTTAAAACAAAATAAGCATATACAGGTGACTCAATCAAAAAAGACCTGCTGTATAACAAGTCTCTCGCCATTCCCACAAAATCATGTGTTTTTTACATTTCTCCCTTACAGAGGCACTATATGCAGTTTTTAGGTATTCTGTGGGGAGACCGACTCATCGGAACTATATAAAGGCTCATCTAAGTTGAACAGCTTTTCAGCAATACTATAGGTACGTGGCTCTTTTCCAGTCTCCCGAGCATCCTTTATCTTGAACCAACCTTCCCGTTCAAAGTCAGCGAGGTGTGCCTTTTGAATGGCATCAGGATTGCCTACATTTAATAATCTCACCACACCGTAACAATGCTGTAGGCGATCAGTTAAATTCTTAGCCGAGAGCTTTTCGTCTCCAACCTCAAACTCTTTGTCAAGCAGGTATAACAGTTTAGCTTTTGCAGATATGTTATGTAATACAGTTAACTCTGTTCTAATAGCTTTCTCATTGTAATCCAATGCATCAATTCCGTCTATTGATAATGTGTGATACGCCTCAAATGCTAAGGGTGACTCCTTCTGAATCTCTTTAAGTCTCTTTGCTGCGACTCCCATCATATACCCAGCTCTGTTTGTCTCCAGATCGTGTATTAGGTTTATTAACTGTCTAAAGCGATTCTTCTTTGCTGTTTTTTTTAGCCCAGGGATACTCCTGTGTTCCGTAACCGACACCCCATACTTACCTCGTTCCCAAGCATCAATAATAAACTGTAAATCGTTAAACTCTTCATTGCAGACTAGCTCATTGATTACTTGGTCTAGCTTGTTCTGACTGAAGGTAGCTATGTTGGTACCCTCATCAATCTCTGTAATGGCTTTGATCGGTTCCTGAGCGCTTATTAGTGGCTTTACTTTACTACAATTGCATTTCTCTACATACTGATTGTAGGGTATGACAAGCGTCTTGTGCAAATCGTACTCCTGCTTAAATTCTTCTCTTGACTTCATTTTTTTTCTGCTCCTGTGGTTGGTAATGTGTGCAATCATATATGGCTTATCACCTTCTTCACCATTATCCCGTATACGCCCAACCGCTTGCACACCTTTATTTGATATGCCTACCCTAGTGTGCGGTTTTGTGGTGTCAGTCACTAAAATAATTGTAGCGTTCTTGGCCATTAAGTCAAAACACTCAAAGTACCTTGTCGTGAAGAAGTTGATCTTTGCATACTCACCTGTCTTAGGTTCTTTGTGAAATACTTCAAGTTGTTCTGGTAACTTTTCATAGTTATCCCCTTTGGCAGCACAATATATATGACAATCTTTTATACCATTGCGTTTAATGGCCTCAGCGATCTCTGTGACAGAGTTGTAAAAGAAAAACAGGTTGCCCGGTAGATTAGGTGCGTTCGCAATATGAGCATCAACGCATGAGCTTATTTCATAAGGCTTACATTCAATAATATTCACTTTACCGACATGTGGTTCATGAAACTCAATCCTGTAGGTCTGTAAAGCAAGAAAGTTAGGATCATTAATCTCACATGGAGTTGCTGTAATGAAGCTCTTGTTTTTAAAATCCCATATCCATTTAAAGGGAGCCAATACGTTTGGTCTCCATGCTTCAGTTACTGCGGTGTGTACTTCATCATAAAGCACAAAGTAATCACTGTGTAGCTTATTCAAGCCGATGCTATCCTCTGCTGCTTCAATGATCTTCCAAAAGCTATCCGGTGTTACGAATAGCTTTCGATATCCCATATCTTTCATAAGCTCTGGCACTATGTCCTTTGGTTTCATCTTTCCATGGATAGCAAAGATTTCAGGATTGTCATTTGCTTTGCCTATGATACCACCTAGTGTACATACTATAAAGATACTATGTCTTTTAGCTTCAATTTCAAGCGTTGTGCCACCAATGCCACACCGTCCTTTGTCAATGTTGGCGTTTGAAGGTAGAACATCAAATGCCTTACCTAATCGATCAGCTACATGAAGTCTGGTAACAATAGTCTTAATAGCATCGTGAGCGCCGTCTAAGTAGCAGTAATTATAGTTGGGTTCAGTAGGTATGGTTTTGCTCTCGATAACGCTTTGAAGTATCGTTGATAATGCTGCTTTGGTCTCTAAGTGTTTGGCATTCATTTTATCTTTTGCCGGAGGGGTTTGATTCCGTTGATGCAAAAGTGTTGATGCAGAGATGCGTGGGAGGCAATGCTAGGAAAGGGGTTTAACTAAGTTTTATAGCCCTGAAATACAAATAGTTACACTAGACCTTTGTAAGCAAAAAAAGGAAGCTAACCACATAGGCGCTTCCTCTTAAAGTAACCACTAGAATATTTATGTGTGCTTAATAATCCTGACTGTCATCGACTCCGTAATCAATTTCATCGCCATCCAAGTCTAAACCTTCAGTAGATGCTAACACACTGTCAATAATATTATGTTCGCCTGATTGAAGTAAGTTGTTTAAGCCATCAATAGTAGCTCTCATAATAGGCTGTATTTCCCAATCAACAATGAATTTACGGATGCCATCATTCCTTATTTGGGCACTTCTAACATGAATGATTCTATTCGTTAAGTCTTCAGACGGTAATTGTGAAGAACTTGGAGATTGGTTTCTATTGAAGGACTCAAGCTGTATTTTGGTCTCAAAGTCAGTGTCAAACTCATCATCGATATTTAGTTTCCAGTATACGACTACCCCCTTTATAAGGCGGCCTGAAATTGGTACTCTACATTTGCGTATTACTTTGTAATAACCTGCTCGTGGAGCATATTGGTTCATCCCTCTTGGCTCAAGTTCTAAATAAGCTTGCTCAGTTGATTTGTTGTTTCTGTAAATTTCAGGTCTCATGACTCTTGTTTTTTAATCACCCGCTTCATTGCTGATGATGATACAAAAGTCAGCAGATAGGGAGTAGGCAGAGGCAATGATACCGAAGCTAGATCAAAAACTTATATAGCCATGAGGATCAGTTACTTACTTAATGTGATTTCTAATCATGGTATGAATGTAATCCTTAGGCTCAGATTCGATATCGTCTCTATCCAAGTATCCAAGCAGTTCTAGTACATCAAAGAAGAAGTTAACCTGTGCATCGGTAAGTAATACATCGGATGGGGTAGTCAGGTTTGTATGTTTTATAAGGTAGACTTGGATATATAAGCAGAACTCAACCAGTAATCTTTTCACTCGTACCGTTGGCTTTCGTGGGCTTAACTGTGCGGTAGCTTTAAGTCTGTCCAAGGATATTGGATTGCCAGAAGCAAAATTATCACCAAAGAGGTCGTAAAACAACTTCTCACCAAAGACATCTAATGGGAAATCCCTTGCCTCGATAGCTTTGTATATCAGTTCGCACATCCATTTTGCTATTGCAGTATCTTTAATTGCTACGCTTCCTGTTAAGGGCTTTGCAACGAGTTGAAAATGTTGGTTCGGCTTTGATTCCTTATAGGCCAACAAAAACTTTGCGACCTCTCGGGAAGTGAGATCGTCATTATAGTTCTGCCAGTAGGCATCATAACGCACCCTTATTTGTTCGTTTTTCTGTAATATCAAATATAGCAATTCCTCATAATGGTCAGCTATACCATACGTCTCAACAACTGTTTTTAGTCCTTCAGAGACAGTCAAATAACGTGCTTCTCTCATGTATTCCAAGTTAACAGGGACGCCTCCTGCCTCCTGTACCTTAGTTATATCAGCATCAGTAATGTTAGGAGAGTAATCCTTAAGTTTATTGAAATCTGGATTGAGCGTGGTTTCGTACATAGCTATCTGTTTAAACGGAGTAGTACTTGCCCACTCCGTTGTAAAGATATTTAACTGTAACAGATTATCAAGTGTTAGGAGAGGTATTGCTATAGAAAGCAGTTGCACCAATTAAAGTAATGATAACAGTGGTATGGGCCGGAGGATAAGGTATCACTAGAATAAAAGTGTTGCTTGTAACTCGTTCCTGTATGATTTAAACGGTAAAAATGATATTTGTCCAGTCTGTCATATGTCGATAGATGCGCCAACTAATGCGCCAAATCTTTGTTAAAATGTTAGATTTTTCGTATCTTGAAGCAAATAACAAATTGTTTAACCAATTGGCGTAAGGCCATCGCGTTGTTTGAAAGAGTGCCTTAGACGGCTTACAGAACCCGTAAAACAAGAAAAGCTCCAGATTTCTCTGAAGCTTTTTAAGTGGTATGGGCCGGGATCGAACCGGCGACACATGGATTTTCAGTCCATTGCTCTACCGACTGAGCTACCGTACCTACTTCCCGTTTGGGATTGCAAATGTAGTGTCTTTTTTTGGATGACAAAATCTTTTTATAAAATAATTTCATTTAATTGTATTACTGCCTGATTATCTGTGTATTTATTTTTTGATATTATTTGTTATCCAAGTTTTTTTCTTCGATTGGCTCGATATTGATTAGGAGATATGCGCATGTTTTTTTTAAATAACCTTGAAAAATGAAATGGATCATCGTAACCTAGCGAGGTCGCAATCTCTTTTACTTTGGTTTCCGAATTGTATAGCTGTACGCACGCTCTTTGCAATTTCAAGTGGATCAGATAATCCATCGGAGACATTCCTGTTGATTTTTTAAACATTTTTGAGAAATGTGAAGTAGATAAATTGTTTTTACAGGCAAGATCCTCAACCGTAAGTTTTTCAGCTAAATTGTTCTTCATGTAAGCTACAGTTTCTTTTATCATGTTCTTTTCATCCTGAACCTTAACATTACTATGCTTGTCGGGGTATAAGAAAGTAGCCAGGAGATGATACATGCACAAATTTGTATTTGTCAGATTTTCTTTACTATAACCAAGCTCTAAATTTTGGTACATGGATTCCCAAATCTGGAGGCCCTTTTCATTTAATAAAATTTGTTGTGCGCCATCATACAGATTAATATTAAACCCTTTATTAAAAGAATCTATATCCTTGCCGCTAAAATGTACCCAATGGATTGTCCATGGATCATTTATGTCTGCCCCGTAGCTCATAGCTACTTTTGTTGCCGGCACGATTATAAATTCATTAGGCCCAACCTCCAGGCGTGTGTTGTTTATGATGAACCATCCTTTACCCCGGGTACAATAGATTAATATATTATCTGCGCAACCTTTAGGTCTTTCTCTATAATGATAGGCCGCCTTAGGAAAATAACCGATGTAGGTAACATACAACTGAGTCATAACAGGATTGTCCTTAATTGCACTTTTCCATGCAGATTCAGGAATCGCTATATATTTCTCGCCTTCAAATCCATCCTGTATTTTTTTCTCATTCATACGTTATCGGTTTAACAATTATAAGAATTATTCTGCTTATTCAGATTAGTTGTTTAATCGAATTGGACATTCTGATTTTAAGAACTGGGTTTTATTAATTCATACCTAAATAATAAAAGCATTACAAATAAGTGAATAGTTCATGATCTTAAATGTTTTTGCCATTTTTTTATTTATGCATGTCAATTATTTTTGTTTAACGTGGTCGCTTTTTTTAATAGGCTACAGGATAGTTTAATCCATTCTTTTTTAAAGTTTGTACATTTTAAAAGAAATTGAGGTCGACTATTTTTAGCTTCACATAATAACCAAGTATAATAACCGGAATGACTAGAAAACTATTTTTTTTATTGCCCCTTGTTGCTTTAAAGCTCAATGCACAGCAAAGACCATCAAAGTTATGGTATGATAAGCCTGCGCAAGTATGGGAAGAGACCTTGCCACTTGGTAACGGAAGATTAGGTATGACACCTGATGGAGGCATACTGAAAGAGAAGATTGTATTAAATGACATTACACTTTGGTCTGGCAGCCCTCAGGATGCTAATAATTACGAAGCTTATAAAAGTTTGCCAAAGATCAGAGAGTTAATTCTTCAAGGAAAAAATGACGAGGCTCAGGATCTTGTAAACAAGGATTTTGTTTGTAAAGGCCAAGGCTCAGCAGGCGCCCAATGGGGTAAATATCAAATTCTGGGAAACCTTGAAATAGATTTTACCTACGGAGATATAAAACCGGCTGAAATAATACCAGAGGCGTATCACAGAGAACTGTCCCTGGATAAGGCCATAGCAAATTGTAGCTATAAAATAAATGGGGTAACCTATAGAAGGGAGTATTTTACAAGCTTTGGCGGAGATGTAGATGTAATTAAAATAACGGCCGATAAGCCCGGAAAGTTAAATTGCAAAATATCTATTAACCGTTCGGAAAGATCAGATGTAAGAACTGAGGGCACTGAACTGCAAATGTACGGACAGCTTGATAATGGTACTGATGGCAAGGGAATGCAATATCAGACCAGGGTGCGAACTGTGTTAAAGGGAGGCAAAGTTCTTGCAGAGAATGATGCGCTTGCTGTTAAAGATGCTACAGAACTAATCATTTATGTCTCAGCGGCAACAGATTTTAAAGGGTTTAAATTCAAAGAAAAAACTGCGCAATTATTGTTGGCAGCACTCAAAACTCCTTATGAATTGCAAAGAAATAAACATATAGCAAATTATACCAAACTATTTAAAAGAGTAAGCATCGATTTAGGAGAGGGTAAATCGGCCAGTCTTCCTACTAACAAAAGATTAGAGCTTTTTTATAAGAACTTTGCAGATGATAAATCTTTGCCAGCCTTATTTTTTCAATTTGGCAGGTATTTAAGTATAAGTAGCACCAGGGTAGGTTTACTTCCTCCAAATCTTCAGGGTTTATGGGCAAACCAAATCAATACACCATGGAATGGTGATTACCATTTAGACGTAAATGTGCAGATGAACCATTGGCCTGTTGAAGTATCAAATCTTTCTGAATTGAATTTGCCGCTGGCCGATTTGGTAAAAGGGCTGGTAAAACCTGGAGAAAGAACTGCCAAAGCCTATTACAATGCCGAAGGGTGGATTGCCCACGTTATTACCAATGTATGGGGCTTTACGGAACCTGGAGAAAGTGCGTCGTGGGGGGCAACAAATGCTGGTTCCGGCTGGTTGTGTAACAACTTGTGGGATCACTATGCCTTTAGCCAGGATATTAATTATTTAAAAAGTATTTACCCGGTTTTAAAAGGCTCAGCTAAATTTTATAAAAGTGTATTGATAAAAGACCCCAAAACCGGCTGGTCTGTTACTTCTCCATCGGTATCGCCAGAAAATACTTTCTATCTGCCAAATGGTAAAACAGCAAGCATATCTATGGGGCCAACTATAGATAATCAGATTGTAAGAGAATTGTTTACCAATGTGATTACTGCTTCAAAGCTTTTAAATGTTGATGCAGAGTTTAGAAATGAGTTGCAGGAAAAGCTAAAATCGGTTCCTCCGGCAGGAGTAATAAGTAAGGATGGACGGATTCAGGAATGGATAGAAGATTATAAAGAAACGGAATTACAGCACCGTCATATATCGCATCTGTATGGCCTGTATCCGGCATCCTTAATCACACCAATTACAACGCCAGAGCTTGCAGAAGCTGCAAAGAAAACCCTTGAGGTGAGAGGCGACGATGGACCTAGCTGGACTATAGCATATAAACTATTGTTTTGGGCCAGGTTACATGATGGGAATCGTGCTTTTAAATTGTTCAAAGAAATCCTAAAACCAACTTTACGCACCGATATGAATTATGGGGCAGGGGGCGGTGTTTACCCCAATATGCTTTCAGCAGGGCCTCCTTTTCAAATTGATGGGAACTTTGGTGCTACAGCAGGAATTGCTGAGATGCTAATACAAAGCCATGATGGATTTATTGATCTTTTACCTGCCATACCTGATTCCTGGAAAGCTTACGGTTCAATTAAAGGATTAAGGGCGAGAGGGAATTTTACAGTAGATATGACCTGGAAAGATGGGAGGATTACCAGCTATCGCATTAGTTCTACTAATCCAAGAAGAGTAAAAGTTAAAGTAAATGGAAAAGTAAGCGATATAATGGCTTCAAGGTTGTAATAGGTTTAATAACGTCCGTGGTTATGTCAAAATCGCTTAATATTTAGACAATAATGTAAATCTTTTTATAAGCAAATCGTCTTTTCTTTGAATTAACCGAGACACAAGCAAAACCTAATAGGAAATCATCGTAAGCAGGCCTGTATAAAGGCTGCTTATGATAGTTTCATTTCTTTAAGCAACCATTAGTGAAAGCCTTGAGTTTTGTTGCAACCTAAATCATTTGGTGTTTTTTTAAAATAAAATGCTAAACGATTTGGATTAATTCTAAATAATAGCAACCTTTGTATTATCAAGAGTTTAATGTGAACATGCAGGATTTAGTTGTACTACCTTCAATAAATTTTACAGAAGTATTTAATACTAACAAAGGCGCAATTTATCAATCAGATAGTGAGAACTGCTGGTATATAGATTTTGCCGGTAAACTTGCCCGATTTGATTATCGCAATTTACTTAAACTTAGAAAAGCAGTTTACCAGATTGATATAGAGAACCTGCTTTTAAATAGTACTAAAGCACCGGACCTTGAAATCATTTTTATCTGTGCCTGCGATCATTGTTACGTACTATCCATTTTAGAGATTATTGCCTTAAAAGAACTATTGCAAGGTACATTTGTAATGTTAGAGTTAAATCATATCATATTCGATCGTTTGCATCGTATAGTAGCCTGATTAACTTAGAATTAGAATCTTTCCATATTACTCTAATATTATCTATTCTTAATTTATTGCATTATTTTTGATGTTACAATATCATTTAAAAGATAGTAATTATGAAAGATATCATTCGCGCAAAGTGCTTACTCTCATCAGATGTAGAGACACTTATTAACCAGCAAATAAAAAAAGAAGCCCACTCATCAGCTATTTATCTTTCAATGGCCTCATGGTGTAACCGTAACGGATACGACTTTTCGTCTGATTACTTTTTCAAGCAAGCAGAAGAAGAAAGAGCGCATCAGCTTAAATTTTATAAGTATGTTTTAGATATGGGAGGTACAGCAATTTCTCCTGAAATCACAAATATCAAAATTGAATATAACTCTTTCCGTGAGGTTTTTGAAGAAGCTTTAGATCAGGAAATTAATGTAACCCAATCTATTAAAAGCATTGCAGCTCGTTGCCATAAAGAGCAGGATTATGTAACCCTAGAGTTTTTAAACTGGTTCTTTAGAGAGCAAAGAGAAGAGGAATACAAAGCTCGTCGTGCGCTTGAACTGTTTGATGTAATTGGAGAAGAAGGAACCGGAAGATGGCAGATTGACAAACACGTTGGCCAGATTAAATACGAAAGCGAGGCTTAATCTAATTTAGCCAGTTTACCCTGGTATTTAAAGGTACATGCTGGTAAAACAGTATGTGCCTTTTTTTGTTAATGGTTGTATAGGTTATGTCAAAGAAAAATAAAAAGAACAAGCATTCTAAGCAGGAGAAAAAGGATAAAAAGAAAAAGAACTGCTGTGAGAAATATCTTAGAGGGAAACGATGTAAAAATTGCCCTCTTGCCTAGTTTTTGGCCTAAATTAACCTTTTTAGTTTAATATCACATTATCAGCCATATGGTAGCAACGTCTGCAACGAGGCTCATAACTATCCTTCTCTCCAAGTAATATTTTTGATTCGCTGGCTACTTTACGGAAAGAATACATAGCCGGACTTCCGCATCTAACACATACTGCATTTACTTTTGTTACCAGTTCGGCTATAGCCATTAATGCCGGAATAGGGCCAAAGGGCTTGCCCAGAAAGTCCATGTCTAAGCCGGCAACAATAACCCTTATTCCCTTCTGAGCTAGTTTGTTGCAAACATCAGGAAGGTCTTCATCAAAAAATTGAGCTTCATCAATGCCAACGACTTGTGTATCGGCATTTAAAAGTAGGATTGACGATGATGTCTCAACAGGTGTTGATTGAATCGAATTTAAATCATGAGATACCACTGCATTTTCATCATATCTGGTGTCTGTTTTAGGTTTAAAGATTTCAACATTCAGCTTTGCTATCTGTGCCCTTCTTAATCTCCTTAGTAATTCCTCGGTTTTACCTGAAAACATAGAGCCGCAAATTACCTCTATGCTACCGCAAAATTCTCCTCTTCTGTAATTTTGTTCGCTGAATAACATCGTATTGTAGTACTTATAGCCTGCTAATATCAGAATTTTGTAGTACTTTTGAATGGCAAGTTACCAACATAAAAAGTTAATTCTTCCGTTATTAAACTATGATGAACCAAGGTGATATTTTCAAAAAGATAGGACAAATACTAAACGAACTTCAAGATCAGTATGAGTTTTTAGCTCATAATCCTGAACAACTTAATGAATTAGAACTGGAATTGTTTTTGGCAAATGCTAATTTTCTGTCAGATCATGTTCAAATTGTAAAAAAGGTTAATAGTAACAGGCCCATAAAAGAACTACCTGAACATACATTAGATACTGTTAAAGAAATACCTGAGCCTCTGATTCAGCAAGAGCCAGAGCCTGTTCTGAAAGTAGAAGAAATAGAGTTTAAAAGTCCTTCATTTGAATTTATTTTGAATGATAGTGAGCCTACAGATAAGTTTGAATTTGAAGAAAAATCTGTTGATAGTATTTTTGATAGGCCATTAAGTAAAGAAGAAGAACGCATTATTGCCGAAAAGCAAAGGCAGCAAATGGAAAGCAAGTCTAACGAAATCGAAGAAGCTACAATTGAAGAAGCAACAATCGAAGAGGAACCTGAACCAATTGAGGAGCCGGTTGTTTATAAAGAAGAACCTGTGGCTATAGTACAGAAAGAAGTAGAACTTCCAAAACCCGCTTCAATACCTGTACCTGAACCAGTTGTTTTTAAAGCCCCTGAGCCTGTTAATGTTTTTGTGAGCCCACAAGTACCAGAGCCAGCACAACAAGAGCCTGTAAGTAATTTAAAGCCAACCTTAAACGATATTCTGGCAGGTAAGAGCAATAGCAACTCTGTTAATTTGAATTTAGAGAGCAATAAGCCTGCAATAACTGACCTTAAAAAGGGGATAACCCTTAATGAAAAGCTATTATATATCAAGGATTTGTTTAATGGTTATAACCTGGCTTATTCCGAAGCGATAGACCTGATTAATAAAATGCCGGATTTTAAAACAGCAGATACCTTCCTTAAAGTTAATTATGCAGAGAAGAATAATTGGGCTTCAAAACAGACAACTGTAGATAAATTTTATGAATTGCTAAATCAGCGGTTTTCGTAGGCTTTAGATAAAGCCCATTCTATTTGAGTCGAGCTTAAGGAATATAAACAGCAATATTGTAAAACTCCAAAGTGATGACCCCCCGTAACTGATAAAAGGGAGAGGTATACCAATTACAGGCACAATGCCTATTGCCATCCCAATATTAATAAATACGTGGAAGAATAGTATGCTGGCAACACAATATCCGTAAACTCTGGAGAATGTAGATCGCTGTCGTTCGGCAAGGTTAATTAAGCGAAGCAACAGGAATAAGAATAATCCGATAACTACTGAACAGCCAACAAATCCCCATTCTTCTCCTATTGTTGAGAAAATAAAATCGGTACTTTGTGCAGGAACATAACCATATTTTGTTTGGGTACCCTGTAAAAAACCACGACCGGTAAGCTGGCCTGAACCAATGGCTATTTTAGATTGTATTACATTATAGCCAACACCTTTGGGATCCATTTTTAATCCCAAAATTAACTCTATCCGCGTACGTTGATGCTGTTTTAAAACTTTCTCGTAAGCTAGTTTTACTACAAATAAATAAGCAATTGCAACTATTGTTACTATAATGGCCGAAAACATGACCTTTTGCTTTCGCTTGTTTTGATAAACAAAGATGCCGCCAATAACCAGAATAGTAGGTATTAGAATCTGCATAGGCACAAGGAAGTCGGCCACAAATAATACGATCATTCCTAGAAAGATCAACAGAAAGTAACCTGATAATCCTTCTCTGTACATTGGAAACATGAACGCTAAAAATACAAGGGCCGATCCGGCATCTGGCTGAAGCATGATAAGCACTAACGGAATTCCCATAATTAAACCTGCAAATGCTATTGATTTCAGATCTCTGAATTTAGGGCTAAAACTACTAATGTACCTTGCGAGTAGTAAAGCGGTACCAAATTTTGCGAATTCAGAAGGTTGGAGCCTAAAACCCCCTCCTAGAGATATCCAGGCCTGGTTACCACCAACATTCCTGCCCACCAGCAAAACAATAATAAGCAGTAATACCGTAACGCCATAAACAATAGGCGAGAAGACACTGAAGAATTTAGCATCGAGCAATAATATTGAAAAACCAAGAACCAGACCTGCAATAATGTAAATCAGCTGCTTGCCATAATTACTTGTAAAATTAAATACTGAAGAATCGGCGGTATTATGTGAAGGTACCGAAGCATAAATATTTACATAGCCAACCGTACACAAAGCAATATAGATTAGGATAGTAATCCAATCTACATTAAAGAAGAATCTATTGCTTTGCTGATTAATCATGTTTTTTATCTGTTATTTTCTTAGGCTCAATAGCTGGAATGATTTTTTTGAGAGAGTCTGCTTTTTTGGCTGAATCAATAACCGCTGCTTTAGGTTTTACTTTCGACTTTGGTGGTGCCGGAAGAATTACCTGATTTTTCATCCATTCCACTCTTTCCCTCCTGTAAGGGGGGATACTATCTTTAAGGTATTTCTCTGTAATAAAACTTGCAATTGGTGCAGCGTATGTACCTCCATAACCAGCATTTTCAACAATAACCGCAATGGCAATTTTTGGATTATCCCGCGGAGCAAAGCCAATAAATACAGAGTGGTTTTTTCCTCGTGGATTTTGTACCGTACCTGTTTTTCCGCACATAATAATTCCATCAATTTTCGAAGCTACAGCAGTACCCCATGGCGAATTTACAGCTTCCTGCATTCCATCAATTACAGGTACAAAATGTGCTGCATCTACACCCACATAGTTTTTCCTAACATATTCTTTTCTAATCAAATGGTCTTTTCCTATTGATTTAACCAAGTGAGGTTTTATGTAATAACCTTTGTTGGCAATTGCCGCCATAATATTTGCCATTTGTAAAGGTGTGGCATCCATCTCGCCCTGCCCAATAGCTAATGAAATTACAGTTGAATAGCCCCAATATTTGCCATATTTTTTTGTGTAATAAGAAGCATCGTAAAGTCGGCCTCTACGTTCTCCCGGCAAATCAATGCCAAGCGTATCTCCAAGGCCCCACAATTTTACTTTCTTTTGCCAATACTCGTATGCTGCTATTTTTTGTTTTTTAAACTTTTTTTGGGTTAGTAATTTCTCAAACACATAACATGCATAAGTATTACATGATCTGGCAAGACCTCTTCTTAAAGCGATATTCCCGTCCACGTGCTCACATTTAGTAGTATGATTGCCAACACGAAAGTAACCAGGACAATTAAATGTGGTGTTTTCGTCTATAACTCCCTCCTGTAGGCCAATTAAAGCATCCAGAGGCTTAAAAGAAGATCCTGGTGAGTAATAACCCTGTATTGGGCGAATGTTAAACACACGGTTAGGATTTTTTAGTAAATCCATATAATTATTACCCTGCTGGCGGCCAACCATTAAGTTAGGGTCATAACCGGGGCTACTAACAAAGGCCAGAATTTCTCCTGTGGCAGGTTCAATTGCAACTATACTCCCAACTTTGTTTTTGAGCAGTTCTTCACCTAATTTCTGTATCCTAATATCAAGGGATGATACCAATTGCTCTCCCGATACTGCCATGGTATCAAATTTTCCTTCAGCATAACTGCCTTTGGGTACATTATGAACGTCGTAAAGCATATTTACAACACCTCTTTCACCCCTTAGGGCAGTCTCGTAAGATTTTTCTACACCGGTTTTTCCAATATAGTCACCCATTCTGTAATAACCTTCAGATCTTTCAATATCCGTTGGGCTTACTTCTTTTATATACCCTAAAAAGTGACCAGCTATGCTATCCGGATATTGTCTTATAGTTCTGCTTTGTACAAAAAAACCAGGGAATCGATATAGTTTTTCGGATAGAGACTGATAAATACTAACGGGAAGTTGTTTTTCAAATATGCTTGGCTGGAATCTGGACAGGTTTAAAGCTTTTTTAAAGTTTTTTCGGAATTTGACGGTGTCAATACCAATAATTTCACAAAGAGCCAGAGTGTCAAATTCTTTTACGTCATTCGGTATAACCATTAAATCGTACACTGGTTCATTCTGCACTAAAATCTTTTCATTCCTGTCTAAAATTACCCCCCGGGCAGGAAAAGTGTATAGCTTACGCAGCACATTACTCTCTGCCGAAAGAAAGTACTTGTCGCTAAATACCTGTATATAAAAAAGAGTACCTAAAAGTATTAGTGAAACAACAATGAATAATCCTTGTACAATGTATTTCCGGTTAAACAGATTATCCATCAGCGTACCTTTCTGTTATAAAATATAAACTCAATTAAGGTCACAAGAAATAATGTGAAAATTCCACTTAGCAGGCACTTAAGTAACGTGTAAGAAAACTCTGTTAACCTAAATGTTTCTAAAAAGAACAACACAATGTGATGCGCAAAAGTACATAGAAAGGCATACAGAAGAAACCATTTAATGCCCATGTTTCCCAGAGTAGGCTCCGGTTCGTCAAAACCATCCCTGCTTACCGTTACTGAAATGAATAGGATCCTTACAAAAACCAGGGTTACGCATGCTGCGGTATGTACACCCAACGTATCATAAAACGCATCTAGAGTTAAGCCGGTAATAAAAGCAATTAAATAAAGTAATAGATTAGGAATTCCAAAAGGGAGCAATAGCAAAAACAATATGTAAACAAAGGGAGTTGCCATATTGTAAAAACTTAAATTCCTTAGTAAAAGAATTTGAAATAAAAGTAGTATAAACCACCTGACTATGTTTGTTAATACTAATTTACTGCTCATTAGGTAATTTCGCTTCTAATTCTGTTTGTTCCTTTGCCAGTTTATTTTTAATGACGTAAACATACTGTAAGGTACTAAAATCATTAAACAGATTAATTTCAATAGTCTTAAAGTTATCTCCTGTTGAAATACCAGTGTTACTAATGGTGCCTACCGGAATGCCAGAAGGGAAAAATGAAAACCCAGATGTAACTACTGTATCCCTTAAATTCACCTTAAAATGATTAGGAATGTCTTTAATAAATGCTTTTCTGTAATCGGAGTTCCTATCTCCCCAAACCAGTGATCCAACTGCGTTGGTTTTTTTTAAGCTTACGCTAATATGAGTATCCTTATGTAGCAAGGACCGCACCGTTGCCAAATGCTCAGAAACATCCTGTACAAAGCCAACCACACCTCTTCCAGGCGAAATAACGGGCATGTTAGTTTCCATGCCATCGGCCTTACCTCGGTTAATGGTAATGAAATTATTTCGGTTTGTAATAGAGTTTTTAATAACCCTGGCCGATAGATAGGTGTATTGAGGTACTCCGGAAGTATCTCTAACTACAATATCTTTAGCCGTATCTATACTCTTAAGGGCAAGTATCTCCGTCTTCAGTTTAGCATTCTCTACTGCCAGGCTATCATTTACAGAACCCAGATTAATGTATTTTTTTAATACATTAAGGTTGTTATAAACATCACCAACAACTTTATTTGTTGAGTTAATGGTTACGCTACGTTGGTAGGAGTTGTTTCTTACAGTAAGCACAACTCCAATAGTAAAGAATATGATGAAGAAGAAAAATGCGTTATATCTGCTTATAAAAATCCAAAGGTTACGCATATTCTAAATATAAGAGGGAAGCCCTTAGTTTATCTTCATTTAATTATTGCATTAAAAATTTGAAACCGCCGATGTTTTTTAAGGCGATACCTGTACCACGTACAACTGCACGAAGTGGATCCTCTGCAACATGCACCGGTAATTTCGTTTTGGCAGCAACACGTTTATCCAGGCCACGAAGCAATGCCCCACCACCGGTTAAATAGATACCTGTTTGATAAATATCAGCCGAAAGTTCTGGTGGCGTAATCTCTAAAGCCTTAAGGATAGCTTCTTCAATTTTTGAAATTGATTTATCTAAACAGTGTGCAATTTCAGTATAAGAAACAGTGATTTGTTTTGGAACACCAGTCATCAAATCTCTTCCTTGTACAGCAAAATCAGAAGGTGGATCCTGCAATTCAGGTAATGCCGCACCAACTTCAATTTTAATTTTTTCAGCAGTACGGTCACCAATCATAATATTATGCTGGCGACGGATGTAGTTAACAATGTCAGAGTCAAAGTTGTCTCCCGCGACACGGATAGACTGGTCACATACAATACCAGATAAAGCAATAACCGCAATTTCTGTAGTACCACCACCTATATCAATGATCATGTTACCCATTGGTTCTTCCACATCGATACCAATACCTACTGCAGCAGCCATTGGCTCATGAATCAGGTAAACCTCTTTAGCACCTGCAATTTCTGCAGAGTCTCTTACGGCACGTTTTTCAACCTCGGTAATACCAGAAGGGATACAGATTACCATCCTTAACGAAGGGAACATCCAGCCTTTACCGCCATTTAACATGCGGATCATACCTTTGATCATGGCCTCCGCAGCATTGAAATCAGCAATAACACCATCTTTAAGTGGTCGTACTGTTCTTATGTTATCGTGGGTTTTACCCTCCATTTGCATGGCCTGCCTGCCAATTGCTATAATTTTATTTGTTTGTCTGTCAAAAGCAACAATTGAAGGTTCATCAACTACTACTTTGTCATTATGTATAATCAAGGTGTTTGCAGTACCCAAATCGATAGCAACCTCTTGTGTAAACCAATTAAATAGACCCATTTATAGGTGATAATTTAAGTATTAAAAATTCTGTGTACTTATAGTAATGTAAAACTACGTCTTTTTATTGTATTGAGAGACAAATAAAGTTAGTGTTTGAAATGTCTGACACCGGTAGTAACCATTGCAATGCCTTTTTCATTAGCCATATTTACAGAATCAGCGTCTTTTATAGACCCGCCTGGTTGCAAAACAGCAGTGATACCAGCTTCGGCAGCAATTTCTACGCAATCAGGGAATGGAAAGAAAGCATCTGAAGCCATAACAGAGCCTTTAAGGTCAAAATTGAAAGCTTCAGCCTTAACAATTGCCTGTTTTAATGCGTCAACTCTTGAAGTCTGACCAACACCGCTTGACAATAACTGATCGTTCTTAACAAATACTATGGTATTTGATTTAGTATGCTTAACAATTTTATTTGCAAAATGCAGATCAATTAACTCCTGGGTAGTAGGTGCCTTTTCGGTTACAGTAGTCATTTGATCCGGACCTTCAATAACAAGGTCTTTATCTTGCTCAATAACTCCGTTTAACAATGTTTTAAATTGTTTTTTGCTCAATTCAATATCGTTTCTTTGTAAAATTACCCTGTTCTTTTTAGCACGGAAAAGCTCAACAGCTTCGGCCTGATAAGAAGGGGCGATTAATACTTCAAAAAACAACTTATTAATTTCTGTTGCTGTAGCCAGGTCAATTTCTCTGTTGGCAATTAATACACCACCAAATGCCGAAACCGGGTCACAAGCTAAAGCTACATTCCAGGCATCTAAAAGATTCGTTCTTGATGCTACACCACAAGCATTTGTATGTTTTAAAATAGCAAATGTAGGTTCTTCAAATTCGTCAATTAATGCAACAGCTGCGTCAACATCAACAAGATTGTTGTAAGAAAGCTCTTTGCCATTTAATTTGGTAAACATAGCATCCAGATCGCCATAAAATACCCCTTGCTGATGTGGATTTTCGCCATATCTTAAGATTTGAGCTTTACTAATGCTTTGTTTAAATACGCTAAGCGGCTCTTCGGTATTGAAATAATTGAAGATAGCAGTATCGTAGTTAGATGAAGTATGGAATGCTTTTTTGGCGTATGCTTTACGTTGAGCTAATGTAGTTTCTCCGTTCTGGTTTTCCAGTTGTTCCTGTAAAGTTGAATAATCATCTTTAGAAGCAAGAATTACTACATCATTAAAGTTTTTAGCAGCAGCTCTGATCAGAGAGATACCACCGATGTCTATTTTCTCAATAATTTCTTCTTCAGTACCACCAGCTTTTAGTGTTTCTTCGAAAGGATATAAATCTACAATAACAAGATCTATTTCAGGAATCTCATACTGAGAGATTTGTTCCTGATCAGAACTTAGAGCTCTGCGGTTTAAAATACCACCAAAAACTTTAGGGTGTAAGGTTTTAACACGTCCACCTAAAATTGAAGGGTAACCAGTAAGGTCTTCAACTGCGGTAACGGGTAAATTTAAATCCTTAATAAATTGTTCTGTACCTCCGGTAGAAAACAATTGAACACCTTGTTTTGCCAATAGGCGAACTAAAGGCTCTAAACCATCTTTGTAATAAACTGAAATTAAAGCGTTTTTGATCTTTATAGATTGACTCATTAGAGAAAAATTTTGAGCCGCAAAAGTACCTATTTTTCTTTTAATGTCAAATGGTTATTTATTGTAGCATATACTGCTATAACCTTTTTGTTCAGCAATTAATAATTGGCATGTTCCGTCGTATTTATTTTAAAGACAGAATGTAGCTAACCATTAGCTTAGCCTCCTCAATTGGTACCTTGGGGTGATCGATCATTGTTGCACTTCCCCAAGCTCCTTTTCCACCGCTAATCACCTTTTGAGCAAGCATATCGATATAAACACGCTGTACGGGGTATCTTTTGGCTATATCTTTAAAAGCAGGCCCTACTGATCTTTTTTCTTCTTTATGACAGGTATAGCAATCCGAATAGGCAATAAGGACTTCGCCTTTTTGAGCTATCGCAACAGGAATGGTGTCGTTTTTTCCTGGTATTTCGTGGATATAGTCAGTTTTTGGCTGTATTGTTTTAACTTCAGAGTTGTTGCAGGCTACCAGGTAAGTGACTATTAACAGTAAGCCACAGTTGTACAAAAAATGCAACTTTTTTAGCCGACCTACCTGAAGCATAAAGTTATTGAAGCTTATTTTTTAATTTTTTTAATAATGCCATCTATAATGCGGGGATAATGCTGATGTTCCAGTTGCTGCCCTTTAAACTTAATCATTTCCAGATTGTCATCTTTATCAATACGGTATCTTGCCTGGTAAATGTATTCGCCTTCATCGTAGTTTTCATCAACATAATGTATTGTTATACCACCCTCAGTTTCTTTGGCTGCCATCACAGCATTATGTACATGATCTCCATACATTCCTTTTCCGCCAAACTTAGGTAAAATAGCAGGGTGTATATTTACAATACGGCCAGGGTACTCATTAATTAAGTTTTTGGGGATCAGCCATAAAAATCCGGCTAATACAATCAAATCTACATCCAGATTTTTTAACAGGTCTATGATATTATCAGTTTGATAAAATTCATGCCTGTCAAAAATATGAGAAGGGATTTCAAAGTTATCCGAGCGCTGTAATACGTAGGCGTCAGGGTTGTTTGTCAGCACCAATGCGATTTCTACTTCAGGGTTGTTTTTAAAATGCTCCATTAATTTTTGAGCGTTAGATCCTGACCCTGAGGCAAATATGGCTATACGTTTTTTCATGGGGCAATGTAAATTGAGGCTATTTATTTGTTTTCAAAGGTAACAATGTTATCATTATGTCCAAAAATAGCATTTTAAGCCTTTAATGGAAGTCTTTATTATAGGTTTTTTGATTTATTAACGGTGCTAAGAGCCACCTGGGCTTGGACTGAATCAGTACAGAATAAGGATTGAGATAGGATTGCTTCGGAAAACAGGTGCCTTTTTCCGAAGAAGTGTGCAGGCGGTGTGCACCCAGTGTGCTCGGAGGTATATGTTTGTCAGGTACTTGTTTAAATCTGCCTATACTCTTATGTTGGAGAAGATTAAAAAAAATATTTATGTTCTGATTTTGTATTTTAAAAACATTAGTTCTATATTTGCAGTCCGAAAAATAAGAAGAAATAAAAAGAGCTGGTCTCAACATAAAATATTTTAATAACAAAAAATGGCAAATCATAAATCTTCAATAAAAAGAATTAGAGCAAACGCAACTAAACGTTTACGTAATAGATATCAAGCAAAAACCACTCGTACGTTTATTAAAAGACTACGTGCTGCTGAAGATAAAAAAACAGGACTAGAATTGCTTCCTAAAGTTGTTTCTATGTTAGATCGTTTAGCCAAAAAGAACGTTATTCACAAAAATAAAGCAGCTAACAACAAATCTAAATTAACTAAGTTTGTTAATGGCTTAAAATAAATATAGCTTTACAATATTGTAAAAGGGATATGCATTGCATATCCCTTTTTTTGTTTTAAAAAATATTCCAAT
Source organism: Pedobacter ginsengisoli (assembly GCF_002736205.1). Taxonomy (NCBI): domain Bacteria; kingdom Pseudomonadati; phylum Bacteroidota; class Sphingobacteriia; order Sphingobacteriales; family Sphingobacteriaceae; genus Pedobacter; species Pedobacter ginsengisoli. The sequence goes on from NZ_CP024091.1 coordinate 5,197,904, forward strand.
GAAACCATATCAACCAAAATTGGGTATAAAATTGTGGGCAGAGGCCGATAGGCCTCGCGAAAAGCTATTGCTTCATGGCCGCAGGCATTTAACGGATGCCGAACTTATTGCCATTTTAATTGGATCGGGCAGCCGAAATGAGAGTGCGGTTGATTTAAGTAAGCGCATACTTGCAGAGTATGAGAATGATTTGGATGCATTGGGGAAGGTTTCTGTTAAACATCTTTCGAAATTTAAAGGAATTGGGGAAGCAAAAGCCATATCCATAATTGCAGCATTGGAACTTGGCAGAAGGAGAAAGAATAGTGAAGCCACAGATGTGGTTAATATAAGAACATCAAGGGATGCATTTGAAGTATTGCTTCCTGTGTTTGCCGATCTAAACCATGAAGAGTTTTGGATACTGATCTTAAATCACGCAAATAGAGTAATCGGTAAGCAGCTGGTGAGCAAAGGAGGGCTGTCTGGTACTGTAGCTGACCCTAAAATTATTTTTAAAACTGCAATTGAGCATAATGCAGCTTTTATTATTCTTGCCCACAACCATCCTTCAGGAAATTTAAAGCCAAGCGTGCAGGATTTAAGCATTACCAGAAAGTTGGTTGAAGGAGGAAAGATGCTTGAATTACAGGTGTTAGACCATATCATTGTAACCGATAGGGCATATTATAGCTTTGGTGATGAGGGCTTAATCTGATAATGGTATTTCCCTTTTATCATTCCCCTTTAAAATATTATCTTTGCATTTTTCCCAGTATTTCATACTAGACACCAGATAATGAAAATATCATACAATTGGCTTAAACAATTCATACAAACTGATAAAACACCTCAGGAACTTTCTCTTATATTAACAAATATTGGGCTGGAAGTAGAAAGCTTAGAAACCGTACAGCCTGTTGCTGGTGGTTTAGCCGGATTGGTTATAGGTCATGTATTAACTTGTGTACAACACCCTAATGCAGATCGCCTTCGTGTAACAACAGTTGATGTTGGCGGACCTGATATTTTACAGATTGTATGTGGTGCTCCAAATGTAGCCCAGGGCCAAAAGGTTGTGGTGGCTACCGTTGGCACTACAGTTTATCCAAATGAAGGGGAGCCTTTTAAAATTAATAAATCAAAAATAAGAGGAGAGGTATCAGAGGGGATGATCTGTGCCGAGGACGAGATTGGTTTGGGGGTTTCTCATGACGGAATTCTTGTTTTACCGGCAGACACGACAATAGGTATTTCGGCTAAGGAATATTTTAAATTGGAAGATGATTACCTTTTTGAGATAGGTTTAACCCCTAACAGGGCCGATGCTGCCTCTCATTTAGGTGTAGCAAGAGATTTAGCTGCATATTTCCGTAGCAGTATTCAAATGCCTGATGTTTCTGGTTTTAAAACCAATAACGAAAATCTTAAGATCGAAGTTAAGGTTGAAGATACAAATGCTTGTCCGCGCTATAGCAGTGTTACCATAAGTGGTGTTACAGTTACAACATCGCCGGAGTGGCTTCAGGATAAATTAAAAGTAATTGGTATCAGACCAATCAATAACATAGTTGATATAACCAACTATGTTTTACACGATCTGGGTTTGCCACTTCATGCTTTTGATGCTGATCAGATAAAAGGGGCTAAAGTTTTTGTTAAGAAATGTGCTGAGGGAACACCTTTTGTAACGCTTGATGGAGTTGAACGTAAGCTTTCTGCAGACGATTTGATGATCTGTAATGCCGAAGAACCAATGTGTATAGCTGGAGTTTTTGGAGGTAAAAGTTCAGGAATAACTGAAGATACTAAAAATGTTTTCCTGGAAAGTGCTTATTTCGACTCTGTTTCTGTGCGTAAAACAGCTAAACGCCATGGCTTAAAAACGGATGCTTCGTTCAGGTATGAGCGAGGTGCTGATCCGGAGATAACAACCTTTGCTTTAAAACGTGCAGCATTGTTAATTCAGGAATTGGCAGGTGGCGAAATCGCTTCATCAGTTTCGGATATTTACGGTAATCCTATAAGGTCTTTTGATGTTGAGGTAAGCTATAAGAACATCAATAAATTAATAGGGGCCAATATTCCTGATGCAGAAATTAAAAGTATAATTACAGCATTAGGTATTGAAGTGGCTAAAGAAACGGCAGAAAGTTTGGAGCTTAAAGTACCTAGTTTTAAAGTTGATGTAACCCGGGAATGCGATATCACTGAAGAGGTTTTAAGAATTTACGGCTATAATAATATTGAGATACCTAGTAAAATAAATGCATCATTATCTTATGGTGCTAAGCCAGACAGAGAGCAAACGCAGCATGTTATTGCTGATATGTTAACTGCAAATGGCTTTTTAGAGATCTGGTGTAATTCATTAACTAAGGGCGCTTATTCAAAAGTTCCTGAAGAAGCAGTACAGATCTTAAATCCATTAAGTTCAGATTTAAATGTAATGCGTCAGGAATTATTGTTGCCTGCATTAGAGAGTGTCGCTTATAATCAGAACAGAAAAACTGCTGATATTAAATTTTATGAATTTGGTAAAACCTACCATTTAATAAATGATAAGTATGTAGAGCGCCCAAGGTTGTTAATTTTATTATCGGGTGCTAACCAATCTGAGCAATGGAACCATAAGGCCAATCCGGTAAGTTTCTATAATTTAAAAGCTGCAGTTGATGCAGTTATTGGTCGTCTTGGTATAACGAATTATCAAACCGAAGAGGTAAAGAATGAAAGTTTTGCTTTTGGTTTAAAATACTTTAGAGGTGATAAAGCAATTGTAACTTTTGGAGCTGTAACAGCTGCAGATAAAAAGAAGGCTGATATTGATAAGGATGTTTATTATGCCGATTTTGACTGGGCACAGCTTTTAGATATTGTAAAGAAAAATAGAATTATAAATAAAGAGGTTCCTAAGTACCCATCAGTAAGAAGGGATTTATCGATGCTGGTTGATACGAATGTAACTTTTGATGATTTAAAAGCTATTGCATTTAAAACGGAAAAGAAACTGATTAAGAATGTACAGGTGTTTGATGTATATGTAGGAGATAAATTACCTGCCGGAAAAAAATCTTATGCACTTAATTTTACCCTTCAGGATGAAGAGCAAACATTGACCGATAAACAGATTGATTCTGTTATGCAAAAGATTATATCTAACTTAGCGCAAACAGCAAAAGCAGAAATCAGAAAATAGGTAAGGATTTTCTGAAAAATGAAATTTTTAAATAAAAATCAACTTTAATAGCATGTCTTCTGTAGCAGATCAGTTAAATTCAGTATTGCAAAAAACAACTCGTTTAATAGAGCTTTGTAATGCTTTACAAGAAGAAAATGATTTATTAAAGCTTGAAAACCAGTCAGTAAAAGTTGCTCTTGATACATCAAAAAGCAAGAACGTAGAGCTCGAAGAAAAGTTAAGAGTTTTGAAACTTGCAAAAAGTATTGAAGGCACAAGTGAAAAGACACTTGATATAAAGCAAAAAATTAACGATTTTGTGCGTGAAATAGATAAGTGTGTTGTATTGCTTAAAAAATAAGGAATACCTGAAAAGTGAAACAAAGCTAAGAAATGGGAGAAATCTCTATAAAAATAACTATTTCCGATCGTATTTACCCGCTAAAGGTTAATACGGAAGAGGAAGAAATTGTAAGGCGAGCAGCCAAGATTATTAACGAGCGCATAAAAGATTATCAGGAAAATTATGCCGTTCGTGATAAACAGGATTTGCTTTCTATGGCAGTACTGCATTATGCAACGGCGGTACTGAGGGTAGAAAACAAAGTTCAGGATCAGGATACTGCTGTTGCCGAGAAGGTGGAAGAACTGGATAGTTTATTAAATGATTTTTTTTCGAAATAAGATCGTTCTTTATATTAGTTAAAACAACAAAGATATTAGCCGCAGCTAGGTTTTTGAGTTTCATTTATTTTTAAAACTTAACACTTCAATATTTATAGGATTAAGAGGGTGTATTTCATTTACATTTATGTACCTGAAAATGACTTAAATCCTAATTATAATTAGTTGAGGTTTTTAAAACTTTGGGGCTCATTAAACATAGTTGCGGTTTTTTTTTAAGAGGGAATTTTTAACAATCATGCAGCTTATATGAGCTGATTTATATAGAAAAATAGAATGGAAATAATAGGATACGTACTTGCCGGCTTAGTAATCGGCATCTTGATAGGCAGATATCTGCTGCGTAGCTTGCTCAAAAAGCAGGAAATTGCAGTTCAGAGTAAAGTGAAGAAAATACTTAAGGACGCTGAAAGCAATGCTGAAATCTTGAAAAAAGATAGATTGCTTGAAGCAAAAGAGAAGTTTTTGCAGATGAAATCTGAACACGAGCAAGAAGTAAACAACAGAAATAATCAGATTAATCAGCGAGAGAATTCAATAAAACAAAAAGAGCAATCTTTAAACCAGAAACTTGAAAATGCAAATCGTAAAGATCAGGAACTGGATAATCATAAAAAGAACCTGGAGAAGCAAACCGAAATTGCATTAAAGAAACAGGAAGAAGTTGAATTGCTGAAAAATCAACATGTAAAGCAATTAGAAACCATTGCGGGCCTAAGTGCTGATGAGGCTAAAAGCCAATTGGTTGAAACAATGAAGCAGGAGGCACGTACCCAGGCAATGATTCAGGTAAAGGATATTGTTGATGAGGCTAAACTAACTGCAACAAAAGAAGCGAAAAAAGTTGTAATACAGACAATACAGCGTACTGCTGTTGAGGCTGCTATAGAAAATACTGTTTCTATTTTTCATATTGAAAGTGATGAAATTAAAGGTCGCGTTATCGGGCGCGAAGGTCGTAATATCCGTGCTTTAGAAGCAGCAACAGGTATTGAGATTATTGTAGATGATACACCTGAAGCAATTATTTTATCAGGCTTTGATCCGGTAAGGAGAGAGATTGCGCGTTTAGCATTACATCGTTTGGTTACAGATGGCAGGATTCACCCTGCACGTATTGAAGAAGTTGTTGCTAAAACCAAGAAACAGATTGAGGATGAAATTGTAGAAATTGGAGAGCGTACTGTAATTGATTTGGGTATTCATGGATTGCACCCTGAATTGATCAGAATGGTTGGACGTATGCGTTACCGTTCATCTTACGGACAAAACTTATTACATCACTCTCGTGAGGTTGCTAATTTCTGTGCTACTATGGCGGCGGAGCTTGGCTTAAATGCGAAGATGGCTAAACGTGCTGGTCTATTGCACGATATAGGTAAGGTGCCTGATGATAATCCAGAATTACCTCACGCTATTTTAGGTATGCAACTGGCTGAGAAGTATAAAGAACATCCTGAAATTTGTAATGCTATTGGAGCTCACCACGACGAGATAGAAATGACATCTATGATCTCGCCTATTGTACAGGCTTGTGATGCTATATCAGGAGCACGACCAGGTGCTAGACGTGAGGTGGTTGAAAGCTACATTAAACGATTAAAAGAATTAGAAGAACTTGCGTTGTCTTATCCAGGCGTGGAGAAAACATTTGCGATACAAGCAGGTAGAGAACTTAGAGTTGTGGTTGAAAGTGAAAGGGTAACTGATCAGCAAGCGGAATTGTTAGCAGCTGATATTTCGAATCGTATTCAAACAGAAATGACTTATCCAGGTCAGATCAAGGTAACAGTGATTAGAGAAACCAGATCGGTTTCTTTTGCGAAATAACATAACTAAGCCTGTAATTATTGTTGCAGGCAATTAATATTTTATAAAAGCGACGGTTTATTCTGTCGCTTTTTTTATTTTTACTCAGTAAACTTATAATGATATGAAAACGGAGCAAAGAAGTGAGGTAGATGTCCTTTTTGATAAATATGCGGAAAGCCATCAAAACCCTTCAAATGAAATTATTCACTGGATTTGTGTTCCGCTAATTGTGTTTAGTTTATTAGGTTTGGTTTGGGCCATTCCTTTTCCACATATTGGATTTTTGGGCAAGTACAATGGATACCTAAACTGGGCTTCGTTCTTAATTGCATTTTCTGTTTATTACTATTTAAAACTTTCGCCAGTATTGTCGTATCTGATGCTGTTGCTTATTTTTGCAATGAGTATGATCATTGTTCAGCTAGAGAAATGGGAAGCCAGTGGTGGCCCTGCTTTGTGGCTGGTTTGTCTGGTGATTTTTGTAATTGCATGGATAGGACAGTTTATAGGCCATAAAATTGAAGGAAAGAAACCTTCATTTTTAGATGATGTTAAGTTTCTATTAATCGGACCAATTTGGTTATTGCACTTTATTTGTAAAAAAGTAGGGCTAAGATACTGAGCCTAATGGCACTTAACATCTAGTTAACATTCTGATAAACGAATGGTAATTTACATCTAACATATACCTAACATTGTGGTAATAGCTTTGCTGAAAATTAATATACGGCAAATTGAAATCACAACTAAATCTTAAAAAGGCAATAATTACAGCCTTATTTGTAATTATCGGCACAGCAGTATTTGCACAAACGGGCAAAATTTCAGGAAAGGTATCTGATAAGAAAACCGGTGAAACACTTATTGGTGTTACGGTTAAGATAAAAAATACCGCCAAAGGTATGGCTACAGATGTTGATGGTAAATATTCATTAACAGGGTTGGCAACTGGAAAATATACTTTAATATTTCAATATGTTGGTTACAATGGAAAAGAAATCAGTGATGTTGAAGTAACCTCCGGAAAAAACACAATATTTGATATCATCCTTGATGAGGCAGGTGGACAAAACCTGAATGAAGTTGTTATTCAAGGGAGTTTTAAAAAGGAAAGTGTGAATGCGCTATATGCTCAGCAAAAGAATAGTGCAGTAATTTCTGATGGTATCTCCTCAGAATTAATTAAGCGATCACCAGATAAAAATACCTCTGATGTTTTAAAGAGAGTAAGTGGTGCTACAATTCAGGACAATAAATTTGTTGTTATTCGCGGATTAAGTGATAGATATAATACAGCAATGCTAGATGGAGCATCGTTGCCAAGTACCGAGCCAAATAGAAAAGCTTTTTCTTTTGATATAGTTCCTTCGAATTTAGTAGATAACTTGATTATTAGTAAAACTGCTACACCAGATCTTCCAGGAGATTTTACTGGTGGGGCTGTTCAGATAACTACTAAAGATATTCCCGATCAGAATTATATTACATTAAGCGGCGGTGTAGGTTATAATACTGCGTCTACTTTTAAAGACTTCTTTAGTGGCTCTAGAAATACAACTGACTATTTTGGTTTTGATGATGGTAAAAGAAAGCTTCAACCAAGTTTCCCTTCTACAAGTAGATTGGCAGCAGGCCTTACTTATGAACAAAATATAAAAGCTATAAGAACGCTTCCTCAAGATTGGTCGATCTATAATATGACCGCATTGCCAACGCAAAATTATCAGTTTACCTTGGGTAGGGTTAAGGATTTAAAGGACAATAAAAAGTTTGGAGCTATAGTTTCATTAACTTATCGAAATGCGCAAAGCATAACCAGAGATGCTGTACGTGAATTTTACGAGTATAATTATATAGATAACTCTTATAAATTCTCTACAAACGTAGGTGCACTTGCTAATTTTGCATACACTTATGGCAAAAGTAAGATTACCTTTAAAAATATTTATAATAGAATATTTGACGACCAATATACTAACAGAACGGGAACAAATGGAAGTTCTGGAACGGATAATAAATTTTTTGCTTTTGATCTAATTCAGAAATCTTTATTTAAATCGACACTAGAAGGTAACCACCAGTTAGGCGCTCGAAATGCAAAAATTAATTGGTCAGTAGGTTTTAGTAATGTACTAAATGATCAGCCTGATCAACGTAAGATTAACTATTCTAAAAATATTTCCGATTTAGATAAACCAGAAGTTGCTTACACTGCTAATGTTCTAAATATTGGTAAAGAAAACACAAGGCTATTTTCTACCCTAAAAGAGAATGGATATACTGGTTCAGTAAATTACTCTTTACCAGTTAATTTATTTAAAGAGACATCGACACTTAAAGTAGGACTTGCTTCATCTTATCGTGATCGTAATTTTGATGTTCGTTTCCTTGGATTGCAGTTAGGGTTCAACAACGAAAATGTAGAGGCTATCAGAGCAAGACCTTTAAAAACATTATTCGGTAAGGATTTAATTGAAAGTGGAGCTTATACATTAAGTGAGATTCCAAATTCTGGAGATATCTATACAGCTAATTCGCTTACCAATGCAGGTTACGCGATGTTGGATAATAAATTTGGAGATAAGGCAAGGTTAGTTTGGGGAGTAAGAACTGAGATGTTCAATGTGAACTTAAAAACATTAGATGCGAGTAATAAGCCAGTTAAACAAGATTATTTTGACGTGTTACCTTCATTAAATTTTACTTATAGTTTAACTGAAAAAATAAATCTAAGAGCGTCATATTACCGTACATTGGCTCGTCCAGAATTTAGAGAGCTTGCACCGTTTCAATACTACGATTATGAACAGCTCGCTTTTCAACAAGGAAATCCAGCTCTGAAGCGTGCCCAGATTAATAATGCAGATGTTCGTTTTGAACTATATCCTTCGGCAGGTCAGATCATTTCTGTTTCAGCATTCTATAAACAATTCAATAATGCTATTGAATCTTTAAATGAGGATTATAATTCTACAAGAACAATTACCTATTTCAACTCTGATAAAGCAGATGTTTATGGATTAGAGTTTGAGGTTAGAAAGTCTCTTGATTTTATAGCAGAGAATGAATTTATGAAAAACACTACTGCCTATGCTAATTTGGCGTTGATTAAATCTAAAGTAACCAATCCGGCAAATACAGGAGTTGTTTATCTGGAAAAAAGTCGCCAAATGGTAGGTCAGGCCCCTTATACAATAAATGCTGGCTTACAACATGCTTTTCTTGATAATAAAATGAACTTCAATATTTTATATAATAAGGTAGGTCGTAGAATTATTGCGGCAGGAGGTTCAAGATTCCCTAGTATTTGGGAAGCGCCAAGAAACGTTTTAGATCTACAATTGGGGATGAAAGTATTTAAGAATAAAGGTGAATTTAAAATCAATGCCGGGGATATCCTAAACAACAATAATATTTTATACTACGATAATAACATGAACAAGAAGTATGAAATGAACGGAGAGGATGAAACAATCAATAGATACAAATTGGGTAGCAATTACTCTTTGTCTTTCTCTTACACCCTTTAATATTAAATTATTGTTAACTGACTTCAATAATGCTTAATGTTTATTTAAACGTATAGTAATATACAGGTAAATCGCGCTTAATATCTTTGAAACAACAAATTAAAAATAAAGAAATGAAAAAACAGTTATTAATATCAGCTTTAAGTGTGCTTGTTTTTTTTGCAAGCTGTTCAAAAAGCGACTCAGATGAAGGAATCATAAATCCTCCTACTACGGAAGGGGTTGTTGCGGTATCAGGAGATATTTCTACTAGCACTACATGGACTGCTGATAAAATATATCTTTTAAAAGGCAATGTTTATGTGACTGGAAATGCTACCCTTACTATTCAACCAGGAACAATCATTAAAGGTGATAAAGCCTCTAAAGGTTCATTAGTTATTACCCGTGGTTCTAAAATCGAAGCTGTAGGTACAGTTGATAAACCAATTGTATTTACTTCAAACCAACCTGCAGGCGGTCGCGCTCAAGGTGATTGGGGAGGATTAGTTTTATTAGGAAAAGCTAAAAATAATATTGGGACTGGTGTTAAAATAGAAGGTATTGCTGATGCTACTGATAAGGCTTTACACGGTGGCACTGATGATGCAGATAACTCAGGAACTCTGAAATATATTCGTATTGAATATGCGGGGATTGCTTTAGGCCCTGATAATGAAATCAACGGTCTTACTTTTGGAAGTGTTGGTTCTGGTACTACTATTGATTATATTCAGGTTTATCGTTCGGGAGATGATGCATTTGAATGGTTCGGTGGATCGGTAAATGCAAAACACTTACTTTCAGTGGGGACCTGGGATGATGATTTCGATACAGATAATGGATATTCTGGAAAGGTTCAATTTGCTTTAGCTCAACGTGTTGCTACAATTGCTGACTTTTCTGGCTCAAATGGTTTTGAGTCTGATAACGATGGTAATGGTTCAAATAATGTTCCTCAGACATCTGCTATTTTTTCTAACGTAACAATATTAGGTCCTGTTGACGTAGCCGGTGCTGGAAATATAAATGCTAACTATCAGCATGCTGCTCAAATTCGTCGCAATTCAGCAATAAGCATCTTTAATTCTGTACTTGCTGGATATACGGAAGGTGTTTATTATGATGATACAAAGGTTACAACAGCTGGTGCTACTTATGCCAATTTTGTTGCAGGAAAATCTGTATTTGCTAACAATCTTGTTTTAGGAAGTAATAGTAAATCAAATCAAATAAAAGGTGCTGCGGGTATATTAGCTGCATTAACTACTTCTTTAACTGCAAATAATACTTTTACTCCTGATGCTTACGCTTCATCGGTTATCACTGATCCTTACAAGTTTTCACCTGATTTAGTAGCTGCAGCTAAGCAAGGGACTCCAAATTTCACTGTAATTGCTGGTTCTGTTGCTGCAACAGGAGCATTATTTACTAATGCTAAGGTTGCTGATGCTTTCTTTGAGAAAGTAGCTTACAAAGGTGCTTTTGGTACTACTGACTGGACTGCTGGTTGGGCTAATTATAATCCTCAGGTATTACCTTACACAACTCCAGGAGCTGTAAAATAGGTTATAAATAACAAAATCTTTGAAAGGTCTTTTTGCATTGCAAAAAGACCTTTTTTGTTAACATAAACTTAATATGACTTTTGTAGCAGTGAAAAACAAACTGACGTATAGTTGTAAACAATATGATTATGAGAAAAATAACTATTCAGCTGCTATTGGTAATGATGGCCATTTTGACCAGTACTTCATGCTCTAAGAACAATGAAAAAATTGATAAAGAAGAATTAGATGAAAAGAATCTAACTCCCTGTCCTGAAAATTTAAATTGCCAATATCTTTTTACTGAAAATGCGGATATAAATGAAGCAGGTTCTTTATTGGTAGGAGGTCCTTACAGACTATTTTGGGCAGAATTTAGAAATGGGGGTTTTAGAAGAGTAATTTACGTTAAGGCGCCTATGAAAGGAAATAATTTTACCTTAAATAAGCAGGCTATCTTAGACGGAAAGGTACAGTTGATCTATGGCTGCCCCAATTGCCTCATGGTTGCTTATAAGCCTGTTGATGGATATGTAAAAGGAAAAAATCTAACGCCAGATAAACGAGCAGATCAAACTAAATGGCTGTTGGAAGCAAAGATTATTTTAGAAGCTGTAGCTGGACCTGCTCAAAGAGATACGATAACCGTAAAACAATACTTCGATCCAAATTTTGTTTTTAATTAAGCTCTAGTGCTTCGGCTCGTAAGCATACACGACCTGATAGGGTATCTTTTTTAAATCAGCGGACATTTTTCCGATGCCAAGATCTTCTTTCTGTGGTGTAGGCTCGCAAATGGAATAGGTTTTGCCTTTATAAACTATAGGATCGCCACCTACAGGTGTATCAAACTGAACCGCCATTGTGATATGGGTAGGGTACAGCAACGCTATCATTGGCACATTATAAATCTCCTTTACGAGATAAAAAAATAAGGCTGCTCTATCATCGCAATCGCTATATTTAGAGAAGAGCGTTTCTTCAGGAGAGAGACGCTTTTCTTTTCCAAAGTTATCTTCATCATTTTCATATAAAAATGCATACCTGGTAAAACGCATCAGGTAATCAATTCCTTTTTTTTGTTTCATCCCGCTCACATTTTTTTTGAGGAGTGGAATTAAAGAACCATAAGTTTCTTTACTTAGAGGGATATTAAAATACGATTCAAAGTCAACAACCGGATAATTGGCAAAAATTGTTTCTACATCAGGGTTAAGCTTAATGTTGAAATGATAGGTTTTATGTTTATAACTGAATTGGATCTGTTTTTCGTAATAGTCTTCAGGTTTAAAATCTGGCATCCTGGTTACTTTATAGGAAAAGGCCTCTTTAGCTTCCGGCATACTGATCATGTCGTGTGGAGGTACTTTATTCAGGTCAGCATATGCATAATCATGGTGATTTAAGCACATATATTTTTTGTTTTTGAACATGATGAAAGGTATATCAGAAATATCCTCATCGTTAAAAACATAAAATATGATACGATTATCGGCAATGGTAAGCCTGGCATCATAACCCGATTTACCTAAAAGAAACCATTTGTAAAAAGTATAACGCTCATAATTTTCCTTTTTAGGACTAATCTGCTGGGCTGTTTTTCTAATGAGTTGATAGTATAGCCAGTCGTTTAGCTGATTCTTTTCTTTGTAAGCAGTAAGAGTTTTTATAATTGATAAGTATTTACCGGCATTTATTTTATTGTAGCTCGATTTGATGTACTGCTCTGAGAGTTCGGTTGGAGTATTTACAATAATAGAGGAATCAACTTCAATGTTGAAAGTATCATTATAAAACTCAAAACTAATATTATAGCTATTACCTTGACTATACACAAGTTGTGTAGTCAAAAGTAAAATTACTGTACCGAATATTTTTAGCAAACGGCCCATTGCTCTGTAGATTAATTAACATTATGATAATATTAAATATACACAGAATTAACAGTATTTGTATATTAAGTTTTTGGCGTCAAAAAATTTTATAGTAACCGATAGTTAACAAGTACTTAACATCATGCCTGTACTTTTGTGGCATAAATATTTGGTTAGTATTTATATACGTTTAGGTTTAGTTGATACAAAAAGCCCCGATGGATGTCAGGGCTTTTGTTGTTAAAAATTCTTGCCAATCTTCTCCAGCATTTCAGGTGGAATGTTTTGCATGTCAACCACCAGAAAGCCATCAAGGCAATCAGAAAATTTAGGGTCAATATTGAAACAGATGATTTTGGCATTAAGGTTCATATACTGTCTAAGCAATACCGGTATCTTAATGTGCGAATTCTCAATGTCAGATATCAAGCTGTCAAGGTCTTTTAAAGAATCGCTGCTTTCAATTAAAAGATCTTTATCAATTGCTGAAAGATCTGCTTTAAATTTGTTTTTAGGCTTTACATAATGCGCCAGTTCGTAATCAAAGTGGTTCTTGGTAATATAGTCGACAATTAATGACTTAGAAAACTTTGAAAAGTTATTACTGATACTTACCGGGCCAAACATATAGCGATAATGAGGGTTATCTAGCAGATATTTTAAAATACCTTTCCACAATAAGAATAAAGGAAGTGGTTTTTGCTGGTACTCTTTTCTAATCCACGATCTGCCGAGTTCAATTCCGCGTCTTAAGATTGGATAAAAAGGCTCTTTAATTTTGAAGAGCTCAGATAGGTAGAACCCGCGACGGCCCATAGTATTTAAAATCTCATCTCCTTTACCGATACGATAAGCACCTACGATATTTTGCAGGTCTTTATCCCAGATGAAAAGATGGTTGTAATAAATATCGTAGTTATCAAGATCAATCTTTTTATTTGTTCCTTCTCCAACTTCTCTAAAGGTTATTTCCCTTAAACGGCCAATTTCTCTTAAAATATTTGGAATTGCAGTTGTAGGGGCAATATATACTTCGTAATTCTTTTCTTGCCACACTCTGAAATTCTCAAGCTGATCAACCTCTTCTACAATTTTATTACGGTCTGTTTCAGCAATAACCTCTTCAGGCTTTTTCTTTATTTTGAATAGATTAATAGGATTGAACAATTTCTTTTCTTGCTCTAAACCAGTTCCAAGGGCATAAGTTCGCGCCCTAAGAAAATCCAGTAGTTTATTGGTGTTATTTCTGTAAGAAACATCTTCTATATTAATTGGCTTGCCAATTCTTACTTTTATTTTTAAACCTTGTTTATTTAAAAATTCTGATGGTAATTTAGCTGTCCTTAATGTAGGGTGGATAAAGCTAAGGATATTGAATAAAACCCCATTATTGCCGTGGAAATAGATAGGTACTACTGGTAATTTAGCCCTGGCAATTAATTTGCCCACTACAGGGTGCCATATTCTATCTGTAATTTCCTGTTTATCTACACTAAATGTTGAAACCTCACCTGCCGGAAATATTCCTATTGGTGTGCCACTTTGAAGAAGATCAAAAGTAGCCTTTAAGCCACTTATGCTAGATGAGTGCTGTACATTTTCAAATGGATTTACTGCTACAAAGAATTCACTTAGGTTAGGGATTTTTTTAAGGATAAAATTAACCATCACCTTTGCTTCGGGCCTTACTGTGCAAAGTAACTTTACTAGTGCAAGCCCCTCAACACCTCCATACGGATGGTTAGCTATTGCAATAAAACCTCCGGTTTTGGGTATACTCTTAAGATCGTCTTCATCAAAGTCGATACTAACGCCTATGGTTTCTAAAATCTTGTCAACAAATTCTAATCCGTTAAAGTGTTCATTCTGTGAAAAAACTTTATTAATGTCATTAAGTTTCATCATCTCCATGAGTAAAGCTGCAAGTCCGGGTACACCCAGTTTATCTATTTTAGTAGCTTTTGCAAACTCTTGGGTAGTTATGATCTTCATTTAAATTCCAGTTTGTGAAACATTATCCAACTTCAAAAGTAAGATTTATATTTTTAATCATTGTCCACAGACTAAAATATAATACTAAAGCTGTTGAGGTTGATATTTATAATAATGTGCTATAGATTAGGCAATGAGAAAATTGTTGAATGCTTATTTTGATTTTAGTAAGGGAGAATTTAACGGACTTATAGCTTTAATAGTGCTTGTGGTGTTAATAGCCATTACTCCGGATGTTTATAGATTTATAATGCCAGAGCCGGAAGATCCGGTGATTGAACAGTTAGCAATAAAAAGATTGGAGTTTGCGGTTAAACAACCAAGGAGGTTTAATGACAGAAGAGTAACAAAAGAAAATCCTAAAAAGGAACGCAGTTACTCATTATTTCCGTTTGACCCTAATACTATTAATATTGATGGTTGGCAAAGGCTTGGACTGTCTTTTAAACAATCTGCAGCTATTATAAAGTATTTAGAAAAGGGTGGGAGATTTAGGAAAACCGAAGACTTGCAGAAAATGTATACGATTACTCCGGAAATATATAAAAGGATATCTCCTTACGTAAAAATTGAAGATAAACATGCCGGGAATATTAACGCCAAAACTTTTGTGCCCAAAGAGGCAAAGATAATTGAGATAAATGAGGCAGATAGTGCAGCACTTATTGAGATAAAAGGTATTGGTCCTGCCTTTGCTAACAGGATAATAAAGTATAGAGCGCGGATTGGAGGTTTTTATAGGAAAGAACAATTACTTGAAGTATTTGGATTAGATTCGATAAAGTATGATGAGATCAGGAATCAAATTTCTGTAGATGATCAAAAGATAAAAAAAATTAATATCAACACTGCCCGGCTAGAAGATTTTAAGGGACATCCATATATAAGGTATAAGCAGATAAATGCTATTCTTGAATATAGAAAACAACACGGAAATTATAGTAATATTGCTGACTTAAATAAGGTAGCTATTTTAGACCCTGAAACGATTGGACGTTTGGCACCTTACCTTACTTTTTAGTCATGATAGAATCAAGAATAAAACAAACTGTACGTGATGTACATGATTTTCCAACGCCAGGGATTATTTTTAAAGATATAACCCCAATATTAAAGGATCCGGCCTTGTGTATTGATATTACAGCCGCATTAGCCAGGCAGCTCTCTAATGTAGAGATTGATGTAGTTGCAGGTATAGAAAGCAGGGGTTTTTTATTTGGACCATCACTAGCCCAGCTGTTAAATGTTCCCTTTATTCCTATTAGAAAGGCAGGAAAGTTGCCTTATAAAACTATACAGGAATCTTATGATCTGGAATATGGAAGTGCTACAATTGAATGTCATCAGGATGCTTTGCTTAAAGGACAAAGGGTTCTAATTCATGACGATTTACTCGCTACCGGTGGAACCGTTGTTGCAGCATCTAAACTTATTATGCATATGGAAGCAACTGTTGCAGCATATTCTTTTATTATATCTCTGGATTTTCTGAACGGTAGAACACGATTGAAGCCTTATGGGAATGAGGTTTTTTCTTTGGCCTCTTACTAACTTTGTTAATCAATTAATTACATGAGTAATTAACATAAGACTTGGGGAAACACGGTTAGTTTAAAATAAGAATAGAAAAATAAAAAGTGATGCCAGAATGAGCATTATTTTTTTTAAACTTGTTGCGAAATTAGCAGTGATTCTAATTAAAATCAACTGAGTAAATACACAGGTTTTACTAGGAAGATTTCTCTAAATGGATATAAAATGAAATCGAAAGGGAATTTTGGAGACTATTCAAGGAACTTTATAACAGATGTTCCGGCTGACTTAAAAGATGAACAGTCATTATTTTTTGAGCAAACCATTCCCAGATTTGCCGAAGAAGCTATCTATATCTATTCATTTAAAGAAAACCGAATGATATTTGCCAGCGGCTGGGAGGAAGTTGTTGGGTATAGGGATGATGAAATAAATATGTTGGCTATAGTAAATATGTCAGCACCTGAATTTGCTCCTTTCTCGCACGATCTTAATGATAAGGCCCTCCAGTTTATTCATAACAAAACCGAAGATCTTGAGAAGTATAGTTTTACTATTGAACTTAAAAAGATTCATAAAAATGGGAGCGAAGTCCCTATCTCGGCAAGGGTGGGCGTTTTTAGTTCTGAAAATGGTAAGATTGAATCCATTATAGGGCGCTTTCAAATCAATAGGAGCCTAATATTTGGGAAAATAATGCGATACGCAGCTTACGGTCCGGATAAAGAAAAGTTTGAAGAGGAATTAAATAAAATATTATTTTACCACTTAGCGATATCTAATAAGGAGAAAGAAGCCCTTTCACTTGTTGCAAAAGGGTATTCTTTTAAAGAAATTGCCCATGAGTTGGGGGTTTCTCACTCAGCTATAGAAAAAAGAATTATCCCCCTTTATAAGCGGTTTGATGTTAAAAGTTTAACCCACCTGGTTAGTTTTGCATACGATAATAATATACTTCCTTAATTAAATTGCATCAAGATTTACGGTTGTAATATTCGATTTTTCAACGCCTATTTTTTCTAATAATGTTTCCCAGCGTTCTTCAGCATGCCTATCTGGGTCTTCATTTCCCATAACCCAGATTATACTTTTTTCTTTAATGGCCTTTTTATTTATTTCGCCGCAACTCAAATTATCAAGGATGGTGTAGAATTGGGCAGCACTTAAAATATCATCTTGTACATTTCCCCCCGGATTAATATCATCAATAACCAATAATGATGAGTTCCTCCACGACCAGGCTCCAGGCTTTGTAATTGGAGGATTATCTTCATTCTCAAAAAACAGGCATAATAATTTTACTGCTGTAACGTAACTACAGCTGTTATTTTTAATAGATGATTCTGTTGCTATTCCAACAGATAGCATTGTTTTGCCACTTCCTCTGGAACCGAATAGCAACATATGTTTTCCGGGTTCATTATGCTGTAAAAAGTTTAAAATCAACGCTTTGTTTTCTTCTTTTATTTGCTGGTTCCATTGACTTAACCGTAACTGAAAAGGATAGCCAGCATTCTGGATAAACATTTTTGTACTATACCAGTAATAGAAGGGATAGCTAATTAATATTACCAACACAATAAGAGTGATAAGAATTCCTTGATGAAACTCGCAGATCAAACTTGCAGAGAGTGCTCCTATGCCAAAATATAGGAGGTCTGTAATGGTATCGAACGTAACATTTAACCAGGCAGGTTGAAATGTGTACTTTCCGCTTCCCAGTGCCTTGCGTTTCGATTCTGATTTAAATAGTAGGGGCCATAGGAAATTAAATAACTCAAATAAGATCCAGCCCCCCCAAACACCAAATGCTGCCCATAGCTCTGGACTAGAAACGCTGGTTTTTGCTTTTAGCAAAGTGTAAATAAGTATTGTAGGAATAAAACCTAATGAAAAATGGCCAAACTGATTAGCCAGCCAGGAGTAGGTAAGTGTTACCCCTCTGTATGAATCTTTGCCTATAAGGTCGTTTTTTAATTGAGCTATAAGGTCTTTTGCAGTAACAAACTTCATGAGATGCTTTATTTAGATAGTTCTAAGATGGTAAAGCTAAAAAAATAAAAAAAAGTTTTCTGCGTATTTATTTACTTAAAATCAAGAGGTAAGGTTAATGGACTAAATACCATTTCGTTCTAGTTTCAAGCAAATTTAAACCCGTGTTTCTGTTGTTTTATTTGTTTATAATTGTCGGGATTCAAATAGATAATTATGTTAGAAACAATGGATAATTCTGTAGGATATAATTTTAGTATCTCAGAGAGTCAGGAAATGATAAGAGCGATGGTACATGATTTTGCAGAGAAAAATATTCGTGCAAATGTAATGGAGTGGGATGAGGCACAGTATTTTCCGGTAGAGGTTTTTAAGAAACTTGGTGAGTTGGGTTTAATGGGTGTTTTGGTTCCCGAAACTTATGGTGGGTCTGGTTTGGGCTATCAGGAGTATGTGGATGTGATTGTAGGAATTTCCAGAGTTTGTGGTTCTATTGGTCTCTCATTGGCTGCGCATAATTCTTTGTGTACCGGTCATATTCTTGCTTTTGCCAATGAAGAGCAAAAAATGAGATGGCTACCTAAATTGGCATCGGCCGAATGGATAGGAGCATGGGGTTTAACAGAAGCGAATACAGGTTCTGATGCTTTAAGGATGCTAACGGTGGCTACTCTTGAAGGAGATGAATATGTGATTAATGGATCTAAAAACTGGATTACTCATGGAAAAACAGGAGATATAGCTGTAGTTATGGCCAGGACAGGCGAGAAAGGCGATTCTAATGGGATTTCTGCTTTTGTTGTTGAACGGGGAACACCAGGGTTTGCAGCCGGCAAAAAGGAGAACAAATTAGGAATGAGGGCTTCAGAAACCACTGAAATGATATTTGATAATTGCCGTATCGCCAAGGAAAATCTTTTGGGAAATATAGGGGAAGGCTTTAAACAGGCGATGAAAGTCTTAGATGGTGGACGGATTTCAATTGCAGCATTGGCATTAGGAATTGCTAAAGGAGCTTATGAGGCAGCAGTGGCTTACGCTAAACAAAGGCATCAATTTGGACAGCCAATTGCAAATTTTCAGGGGATTAGTTTTAAGCTTGCTGATATGGCTACTGAAATTGAAGCTTCTGAGTTGCTGATAAGGCAGGCTGCTGATTTAAAGAATCGTGGCTTACCTATGAGTAAAGAATCAGCCATGGCCAAGTACTTTGCGTCTGAAGTTGCCGTGAGAACAGCAACGGAGGCAGTGCAGATTTTTGGAGGATATGGTTATACTAAAGATTTTCCGGTAGAAAAGTTTTACAGAGATAGTAAATTATGTACCATTGGAGAAGGAACTTCAGAAATTCAGAAAATAGTTATTGCAAGAGAAGTTTTAAAACATTAGATTAGTGTAACTAAATAAAACAGAATATTCTAACCAAATATAAAACCAATTAATCCGGCTTATTTGCATATGCCGGATTTTTGTTTTTTTGATACATATGGGTTACTTTATAGATATGATCCGATCGACCACAAATTGGCTGTAACCCCTCCATGGAAGAGCGCTGATATATTCCTTGTAGTGAAGTTCGAATGTTTTTCCACTGTTCATCATCATTTTTTCGGCAATGGCTTTGTCATCAACTGAGAATTCAAATTCATTTGATTGAATAGTACCTGTTTGCTTAGATTTAAGTCCTGTTTGGATCAGTTTGCCTTCGTAGGTTTTAAATACATAACCTTTTCTAACAACATAGTTTAACTCACCGGCTTTAACGCCATCGCCAAATACAAAATAATAGCGGTAATAAATGAACCCTGTAAGGACCAGGATGATTATAGCAAGAGTAATAAACAGAGGCTTTTTAGATTTCATGATGGATTTGTTTTTATATTAAAAATAAGTATAAAAAGTGTACCACGTACTTTCGAGTTCAATATTATTAATTAAATTCGACATACTGTTTTGATTATCAAATGAAATACCTATCTTTGCAGTCCTAAAAACAACGAGAGGAGGTATTTTACGTTATGATCATTATTAATATTAAAGACGGTGAATCACTAGATAAAGCGTTAAAACGTTTCAAAAAGAAATTTGAAAAAACAGGAGTGTTAAGAGAATTACGTAGCCGCCAAGCTTACGAGAAAAAGTCTGTAGCACGTCGTACGTTAGTGAAACACGCTATTTATAAGCAAAATATGCAACTAGAAGGAACAATATAGTTCTTGTAGTTTAAACATAATAGTATTCGAAGCCATCAATAATTTGATGGCTTTTTTTATGCAAATAAAAAGGAATTGTTAAGATAATGTTTTGTATATTCACTCTATCGAGCAATACAAATAGTTTCTATGACTGTTGACCATTTTTTAACATATCTCCAGCACGAGAAGCGATATTCTCCACACACAGTACAGTCCTACAGAACCGACCTGATTCAGTTTGGGGATTTTATGCTCCAGACATTTGAACTCCAAATAAATGATGCAGCATATGTTCATATAAGAGATTATATGGTTTGGCTGATGGAAGAAGGTACTGCTGAGAGTTCGATTGGAAGAAAGCTTTCCGCCCTGCGCAGTTTTTGTAAATATCTTGTTCGTGAGGGCGTAGTTCAATCGAGTCCAATGGCGCTTGTAAAAGCCCCTAAAGCCCCCAAAAGACTTCCTGTATTTGTTGATGATGAAAAGCTGGATATGTTACTTGATTCTGAAGTTTTTTTTAATGAGGGCTTTTCTTCTGTAAGAGACAGGCTGGTTATTGAAGCTTTATTTGGAACTGGTATACGACTTTCGGAATTGCTGACATTAAAGGAGTCTGATGTTAATTTCTACGATTCAAATATCAGGGTTTTGGGTAAAAGGAATAAAGAACGAATAGTTCCAATAAGTAAACCCCTTGAAGATCAGTTAAGAAATTACATTGCGCTAAAAACATTACAAAATTTTGATAACAAAACGGAGAGCTTATTCGTTACAGATAAAGGAGAAGCGGCCTATCCTAAGTTGATATACAGAATAGTGCAACGTTATTTAAGTTTCGTTTCCACACAAGATAAGAAAAGCCCGCACGTATTACGACATTCTTATGCTACAAGTTTGTTGAATAGAGGAGCGGATTTAAATGCGATAAAAGAGTTGTTGGGGCATGCAAGTCTGGCTGCAACCCAGGTTTATACCCACAATTCAGTAGAGAGATTAAAATCAATATATAAACAAGCCCATCCAAAGGCATAAAAAAGAGGAGGAAAATATGAAAATTACAGTTCAATCGATCCATTTCAATGCAGACCAGAAGTTATTAGATTTCATTCAAAAGAAAGTAGATAAACTAGATCAGTTTTTTGATCAGATTATTAGTGGGGAAGTTTATTTAAAATTAGAGAATGTAGATGATGAAGCCAATAAAATAAGTGAGATTAAATTGATCGTACCTGGCGGAACAATGTTCGCAAAAGAACAATGTAAATCATTTGAAGAGGCAACAGATTTAGCAATTGAATCCTTAAGAAAGCAAATTACGAAACATAAAGACAAGACGAGAATAAAATTAAGCGAACATAAAGCAATTTTAAATGCGAATGAAGTATCTGATTATTAGATACATATTTTGGCGATATTTTAATATTGAATTGGCGGAGTCACTTTCGCCAATTTTTTTTTAAAAATAATTTTGCGTCTATCATAAATTCTTGTAGATTTGCATTCCATTTCAGAGAGGGCGTTACCTCAACAACTAAAATGGAATGTTCTATGAAAGATTAATATTATAAAATTTGTTGCTTTGATTTGAAGTGGCATATGATATAAGCCTCCTTAGCTCAGCTGGTAGAGCAACTGACTTGTAATCAGTAGGTCATTGGTTCGATCCCGATAGGAGGCTCTTTTTTTGGGGAGATACCAGAGTGGCCAAATGGGACAGACTGTAACTCTGTTGTCGCAAGACTTCGAAGGTTCGAATCCTTCTCTCCCCACAATAAAGAAGCGGAAGTAGCTCAGTTGGTAGAGCGATAGCCTTCCAAGCTATAGGTCGCGAGTTCGAACCTCGTCTTCCGCTCTTAAATGGAAAAAGGTGGGCAGTCGGCAGGGATTGTGAAAATTGATTCCGAAAGGAATAATAAGAATAAGCTGCTAGAGATGAAAAGCCGAAGTAGCTCAGCGGTAGAGCACTTCCTTGGTAAGGAAGAGGTCGTGGGTTCAAGTCCCATCTTTGGCTCAAAAAATAAATAAACTTTGTTGAATCTGTTGAAAGCAGGGTGAACAAGGTTTTTTGTATTGAATTGTATCAAAACAATAAATAAATAAAAAGTTATAACCTACTAATAAGTATAAAAACATGGCAAAAGAAAAGTTTGACCGCAGCAAGCCGCACTTAAACATCGGCACAATCGGTCACGTTGACCACGGTAAAACAACCTTAACAGCAGCTATCACTAAAGTGTTATCTGATGCTGGTTTATCTGAGGCGCGTTCATTTGATTCAATTGACTCAGCTCCTGAGGAAAAAGAAAGAGGTATCACCATTAATACAGCACACGTTGAGTATTCAACAGGTAACCGTCACTACGCACACGTTGACTGTCCAGGTCACGCGGATTATGTGAAGAACATGGTAACTGGAGCTGCACAAATGGATGGAGCTATCATTGTTGTAGCTGCTACAGATGGTCCGATGCCACAAACTCGTGAGCACATTCTATTAGCTCGTCAGGTAGGTGTTCCTTCGTTAGTAGTATTCATGAATAAAGTGGATATGGTTGACGATCCTGAGTTATTAGAATTAGTAGAGATGGAAGTTCGTGAATTATTATCATTCTATGAATTCCCTGGTGATGATATCCCTGTTATTCAAGGTTCAGCTCTTGGTGGTTTGAACGGAGATCCAAAATGGGTAGCTAAAATCATGGAATTAATGGATGCTGTTGATAGCTATATTCCAATTCCTCCACGTTTAACTGACCTTCCATTCTTAATGCCTGTTGAGGACGTATTCTCGATCACTGGTCGTGGTACTGTTGCAACTGGACGTATTGAGCGTGGTGTAATCAACTCTGGAGATCCAGTTGAGATCTTGGGTATGGGTGCAGAAAATCTTAAATCAACTGTAACAGGTGTTGAGATGTTCCGTAAAATCCTTGATTATGGTGAGGCTGGTGATAACGTAGGTTTATTGTTACGTGGTATTGAGAAAACTGATATCCGTCGTGGTATGGTTATCTGTAAACCAGGTTCAGTAACTCCTCATACTGATTTCAAAGCTGAGATCTATGTATTATCAAAAGCTGAAGGTGGACGTCACACTCCATTCTTTAACAAATACCGTCCACAATTCTATTTCCGTACCACAGACGTAACTGGTGAGATTACACTAGCTGAAGGAACTGAAATGGTTATGCCAGGTGATAACGTTACTATCAATGTTAAATTGATCAACGCAATCGCAATGGAAAAAGGTCTACGTTTCGCTATCCGTGAAGGTGGTAGAACAGTAGGTGCTGGTCAGGTAACTGAAATTGTAAAATAGTTCTTTGGTATCTTAGTGATACCGGACAAATTTATAAAGCAAAGTACTTGGGCTTTAATAGCCTGAGTACTTTGTCCTAATAGCAAATCAATTCGTTCAGAAGAACGGAAATTATACACGGGAATAGTTCAACGGTAGAATAGAGGTCTCCAAAACCTTTGATCAGGGTTCGAATCCTTGTTCCCGTGCAAAAAATTAATTATGGCTAAAGTAGTTCAATTTGTTAAAGAATCATATGAAGAAATGACCCAGAAGGTTACCTGGCCTACATGGGGAGAATTGCAAAATTCTGCAGTGTTGGTTTTGGTTGCTTCACTTATTATTGCATGTGTTATTTTTGCAATGGATAAGGGTTCTACTTTTATTTTGGATACTTTTTATAAATCACTTTCTAATTAATATAGCTAAATGAACGATCAGTTGAAATGGTATGTAGTTAGGGCTGTTAGCGGAAAAGAGAAGAAAGTAAAACAGTATATTGATTCTGAAATTAGCCGTTTAGGATTTTCTCATTTGGTTCCTCAGGTTTTAATACCGATGGAAAAATATTACCAGATGAAAGACGGGAAAAAGATTGCAAAAGAGCGCAATTTTTATCCTGGCTATGTTTTAATTGAAGCGATTTTAGACGGTGAATTAGAGCATATAATTAAAAATATTAATAGCGTTATTGGTTTCTTAGGAGATAAGGGAGGAAACCCTGTTCCTATGCGCCAGGCGGAAGTTAATCGTATTTTAGGTAAAGTTGATGAGATGAGCCAGCAAAGCGAAATCATGAACGTTGCTTATTATGTTGGAGAGAACGTTAAAGTAATGGATGGACCATTTAATGGTTTTACAGGCGTTATTGAAGAGGTTAACGAAGAGAAAAAGAAACTAAAGGTTATGGTTAAGATCTTCGGAAGAAAAACTCCGTTAGAACTTAACTATATGCAAGTAGAAAAGGAATAGAATAAAGATCTTAATTGTTACATGCTTCCAACATTTTAACATTGAGTATTACAAATTAACAAAAACAGAAAATGGCAAAAGAAGTCAGTGCACTTGTTAAATTACAGATCAAGGGCGGAGCTGCAAATCCATCGCCACCAGTAGGACCTGCTTTAGGTGCTAAAGGGGTGAACATCATGGAGTTTTGCAAACAATTCAATGCTCGTACCCAAGATAAGCCTGGTAAAGTATTACCTGTTGTAATTACTGTTTATGCTGACAAGTCTTTCGAATTTATCATCAAAACCCCTCCGGTTGCTATCCAGTTAAAGGATGCTACTAAATTACAGAGTGGTTCTGCTGAGCCCAACCGTAAGAAAGTTGGTTCGGTGACTTGGGATCAGGTTAAGTCAATTGCTGAAGATAAAATGACTGATTTAAATGCTTTCACTATCGAATCGGCAATGAGTATGGTTGCCGGTACAGCACGCAGTATGGGAATCACCGTTAGCGGTGATGCACCTTGGACAAATTAATTAACAAAAAACAGTTTACAACAGTGGCTAAATTAACAAAAAATCAAAAAAAGGCACATGCTAAACTAGAATCTGGTAAAACGTATTCTTTAAAGGATGCGGCTGCTTTGGTTAAAGAAATAACTACTACTAAATTTGATGCATCGGTTGATATCGATGTTAGTTTAGGTGTAGATCCACGTAAAGCCAATCAAATGGTACGTGGTATTGCAACTTTACCACACGGTACAGGTAAAACTGTTCGTGTTTTAGTTCTTTGTACTCCTGATAAGGAAGAAGAAGCTAAAGCGGCAGGCGCAGATTTTGTAGGTTTAGACGAATATGTAGCCAAGATTGAAGGTGGATGGACTGATGTTGACATTATTATCACTACTCCTGCTTGTATGGCAAAAGTAGGTAAACTGGGCCGCGTTTTAGGTCCACGTAACCTTATGCCAAACCCTAAATCAGGTACTGTAACTAACGAAGTTGGTAAAGCAGTTACTGATGTAAAAGGCGGTAAGATTGATTTTAAAGTTGACAAAAGTGGTATTATACACGCTTCAGTAGGAAAAGTATCATTCCCAGCAGAAAAAATATATGAAAATGCTTTAGAAGTACTTCAGGTAATTTCTAAGTTAAAACCATCTGCTGCAAAAGGAACTTATTTTAAGAGCATTCATGTTTCTTCAACAATGAGTCCTGGAATTGCAATTGAAACTAAATCAGTAGCGGGGATCTAATTATGAACAGAGAAGAAAAAAACGAAGTTGTTTCGGCTCTTCAAGGGAAGATGCAGGAATACGGTAATTTTTATATTACCGATACATCAAGCTTATCTGTTGAGAAAGTAAACAGTATCCGTCGCAAATGTTTCGAAAGCGGGATTGAAATGCAGGTTGCTAAAAATACTTTAATCAAAAAAGCGATTGAAGGATTAGAAGGCGATGCATCAGAAATCTTTGTTGCCCTTAAAGGCCAGTCAGCATTATTATTCTCTACTGTAGGTAATGGTCCAGCTAAGCTGATCAAAGCCTTGAGAAAAGGATCTGACAAGCCTCAGCTTAAAGCAGCATATATCGATTCAACAGTATTTATTGGTGATAACCAATTAGATACTTTAGTAAGCTTGAAATCAAGAGAAGAGCTTATTGGAGATATCATTGGATTATTACAATCACCAGCTAAAAACGTTATTTCGGCTTTACAGTCTGGCGGTAACAAAATTGCAGGAATTGTTAAAACTCTTCAAGAAAGAGAAGGTTAAGAACACCTTAAAAGTTCATATTAAACAAATTATTATTACGTAAATTTTTAAAATCTATAAAAATGGCAGATTTAAAAGCGTTTGCTGAGCAATTGGTAAACTTAACAGTTAAAGAAGTTAACGAATTAGCTCAAATATTAAAAGACGAGTACGGTATTGAACCAGCTGCTGCTGCAGTTGCTGTTGCAGGTCCTGCTGGTGATGCTGCTCCTGCAGCTGAAGAAAAATCAACTTTCGATGTAATTTTGAAAGAAGCTGGTGGTCAGAAATTAGCAGTTGTTAAATTGGTAAAAGACTTAACTGGTTTAGGTTTGAAAGAAGCTAAAGACTTAGTTGACGGTGCACCTAAAGAATTAAAAGCTGGTGTTGCTAAAGACGAAGCAGAAGCTTTGAAAAAACAATTAGAAGAAGCTGGAGCTGTAGTTGAAATTAAGTAATCACTTAATTTTAATATAACTTTAACCATAGACTCCGACTGTATAGTCGGAGTCTATACCTGTTTATAAACATTTCATCTTGTTTGGTTGGTGAAATTGTTTAACGGCTAACCAAACAAATAGTTTATTCTTAAAGTAAATTAACTTTAGTCCATTGGCAAATAAAGTCGACCAAAGAGTAAATTTTGCACGTAGTAAGCATATTATAGATTACCCAGATTTTCTAGATGTGCAGTTGCAATCATTCAGAGAATTTTTTCAGATCGAGACAACTTCAGATAACCGTCATACTGAGGGTTTATTTAAGGTGTTTGCTGAAAATTTCCCAATCACCGATTCAAGAAACATCTTTGTTCTTGAGTTCCTTGATTATTTTATTGACCCACCACGTTATGATATACCTGAGTGTATTGACCGTGGGTTAACTTATAGTGTTCCATTAAAGGCGAAGCTTAAGCTTTCTTGTAATGATGCTGAACACGAAGATTTTGAAACGATCATTCAAGATGTGTATTTAGGAACCATACCTTATATGACTCCTAAAGGTACTTTTGTGATTAACGGCGCTGAGCGTGTAATTGTTTCGCAATTACATAGATCTCCGGGTGTGTTCTTCGGTCAAAGCCGTCACACTAACGGAACTAAACTTTATTCTGCCCGTGTAATTCCTTTCAAAGGATCTTGGATTGAGTTTGCTACCGACGTAAATAACGTCATGTATGCTTACATCGATCGTAAGAAAAAGTTCCCGGTTACCACCTTATTGCGTGCTATTGGTTATGATTCTGATAAAGATATCCTTGAATTGTTTGACTTAGCTGATGAAGTTAAAGTTAGCAAATCTGGATTAAAGAAATATATCGGTCGTAAGCTTGCGGCAAGAGTATTAAGAAAATGGGTTGAAGATTTTGTTGATGAAGATACTGGTGAGGTGGTTTCTATAGATCGTAACGAAGTGATCTTAGACAGGGATACTGTTTTAGAAGATGACCATATTGATATGATCATTGATGCTGGTGTTAAAACTATTATCTTATCTAAAGATGATGGGGCAAGCCAGGCTGATTATACCATTATATATAATACATTACAAAAAGATACTTCTAACTCTGAAAAAGAGGCTGTAGAAAATATCTATCGTGCTTTGCGTAATGCAGAACCACCTGATGAGGAAACTGCAAGAGGTATTATTGAGCGTTTGTTCTTCTCAGATAAACGTTATGATTTAGGTGATGTAGGTAGATACCGTATCAACCGTAAGTTGAAAATGGATACTCCTGATCATGTAAAGGTTTTAACAAAAGCTGATATTATTGCTATTGTTAAATACCTGATCAAATTGATCAACTCTAAAGAAGAAGTGGATGATATTGATCACTTGTCGAATCGTCGTGTTCGTACAGTAGGTGAGCAATTATACGCCCAATTTGGTGTTGGTTTAGCACGTATGGCACGTACTATCCGCGAGCGTATGAACATTCGCGACAACGAGGTATTTACTCCAACAGACTTAATTAATGCCCGTACCTTATCGTCGGTTATTA
This sequence comes from Pedobacter ginsengisoli, assembly GCF_002736205.1. Lineage (NCBI taxonomy): Bacteria > Pseudomonadati > Bacteroidota > Sphingobacteriia > Sphingobacteriales > Sphingobacteriaceae > Pedobacter > Pedobacter ginsengisoli. The sequence goes on from NZ_CP024091.1 coordinate 5,226,214, forward strand.
ACTCTTTCTTTGGTACAAACCAGTTGTCTCAGTTCATGGACCAAACAAATCCTTTGGCAGAGATTACGCACAAACGTCGTTTGTCAGCCTTAGGCCCAGGTGGTCTTTCACGTGAGCGTGCCGGATTCGAGGTACGTGACGTTCACTATACTCACTACGGTCGTTTATGTACAATTGAAACTCCAGAGGGACCAAACATCGGTTTGATTTCGTCTCTTTGTGTTCATGCGAAAATAAACAACTTAGGTTTCATTGAAACTCCTTATAAAAAAGTTGATAATGGTGTTGTGTCTGTTGACGAACCTGTTATCTACCTTTCTGCTGAGGATGAAGATGGTAAAACAATTGCACAAGCAAATGCTGAGTATGACGATAAAGGTAATTTCAGTACCCCTCGTGTAAAAGCACGTTATGAGGGTGACTTCCCGATCATTGAGCCTGAGAAATTAGATTTAATGGACGTGGCGCCTAATCAGATTACTTCCATTGCTGCTTCATTGATCCCTTTCCTTGAGCATGATGATGCGAACAGGGCTTTGATGGGGTCAAACATGCAACGTCAGGCCGTACCTTTGTTACGTCCTGAAGCTCCAATTGTTGGTACAGGTTTGGAAGGTCGCGTAGCACGTGATTCAAGAACACTGATCAATGCTGAAGGCGATGGTGTTGTTGAATATGTTGATGCAAATGAAATCACTATTAAATATGTGAGAAACGATGGAGATCGTTTGGTATCTTTTGAAGGTGATAGCAAAACTTATAAATTAATCAAATTCAAGAAAACCAACCAGAATACTTGTATCAACTTAAAACCAATTGTTAAGAAAGGTCAGAAAGTTGTAAAAGGACAAGTACTTTGTGAAGGTTACGCTACTGAAAATGGTGAGTTGGCATTAGGAAGAAACTTAAAAGTTGCTTTCATGCCTTGGCAAGGATATAACTTTGAGGATGCGATTGTAATTAACGAGCGTATTGTTCGTGAAGATATCTTTACTTCATTACACATCGAAGAATTTGAATTGGAAGTACGTGATACAAAACGTGGAGAAGAGGAATTAACACCAGATATCCCTAACGTTTCTGAAGAAGCTACTAAAGATTTAGATGAGAACGGTATTATCCGTATTGGTGCTGAAGTTAAAGAAGGCGATATCCTTATAGGTAAGATCACTCCTAAAGGTGAGTCTGATCCTTCACCAGAAGAGAAGTTACTACGTGCAATATTTGGAGATAAAGCAGGTGATGTTAAAGATGCATCTCTAAAAACTCCGCCTTCTATTAAAGGTGTTGTAATTGATACTAAGTTATTCTCTAGAGCTAAGAAAACTACTAAAGCTGAAGAAAAATCAGCAATAGATAAATTAGACAAGAGATATGAACTTGCTACTACAAATCTTAAAAATGAGCTTGTAGATAAATTGTTCCAGATTGTGAACGGTAAAACATCTCAGGGTGTATATAATGTTTACAAGGAATTATTATTCCCTAAAGGAGCTAAGTTTACTCAAAAGAGTTTAGCTGATTTAGAATATGCGCACATTAATCCATACAAATGGACTACTGATGACGACAAGAATGAGCAGATTAAATTGTTATTGCACAACTATGGTATTCGTGTAAACGAAGAGCTAGGTGCTTACAAACGTGATAAGTTTGCGATTAGTGTGGGTGATGAGCTGCCTTCAGGTATTGTTCAGATGGCTAAGGTTTATGTAGCTAAAAAACGTAAGTTAAAGGTAGGTGATAAGATGGCTGGTCGTCACGGTAATAAGGGTATTGTTGCTCGTATTGTACGTGATGAAGATATGCCGTTCTTAGAAGATGGAACTCCTGTTGATATTGTGTTGAACCCACTTGGTGTACCTTCACGTATGAACCTTGGTCAGATCTACGAAACTGTATTGGCATGGGCCGGTAAAGAATTGGGTGTTAAATTTGCAACTCCAATTTTTGATGGTGCTAAGCATGATGAAGTGGAAGAGTGGATTGCTAAAGCCGGATTGCCTGCTTCTGGAAGAACTTACTTAAATAACGGTTTAACTGGTGAGAAATTTGATCAGCCAACAACTGTAGGTATTATCTACATGTTGAAACTAGGACACATGGTTGATGATAAGATGCACGCACGTTCTATCGGACCATACTCATTAATTACACAACAACCATTGGGTGGTAAAGCTCAATTTGGTGGTCAGCGTTTTGGTGAGATGGAGGTTTGGGCATTGGAAGCATTTGGTGCTGCCAACATTCTACAAGAGATATTAACTGTTAAGTCGGATGATGTTATCGGTAGAGCTAAAACTTACGAAGCGATTGTAAAAGGCGAAAACCTTCCTACACCAGGTGTACCAGAATCGTTCAACGTATTGGTACATGAGTTACGTGGATTAGGTTTAGATATTACGTTAGACTAGTAGACAGTATTAGTAATTAGTATTTAGTAATTAGATGTCTTGTCTAAATACTAAATACTAGATACTAACAACTATCTGCAAAAACAAAAGAGCTATGTCTTACAAAAAGGATAATAAATTAAAAAGCAATTTCACATCGATAACCATTAGTTTGGCATCGCCTGAGGCTATTTTAGAGCGCTCAAGTGGTGAGGTGTTGAAACCTGAGACCATCAATTATCGTACTTACAAACCTGAACGTGATGGTTTGTTTTGCGAACGTATTTTTGGTCCCGTAAAAGATTACGAATGTCATTGCGGTAAATACAAACGTATCCGTTATAAGGGTATTGTTTGTGATCGTTGTGGTGTTGAGGTAACTGAAAAGAAAGTGCGTAGAGAGCGTATGGGACATATCAATCTGGTAGTTCCTGTTGCGCATATCTGGTATTTCCGTTCATTACCAAATAAAATCGGTTACTTATTAGGTTTGCCTACTAAAAGATTAGATCTGATCATTTACTACGAACGTTATGTAGTAATTCAACCAGGTTTAATGGCTGAGGAAGGTATTCAGTATATGGATTTCCTTACTGAGGAAGAATATTTAGATATTCTTGATAAATTACCTAAAGAGAACCAATACCTGGATGATAAAGATCCTAATAAATTCGTAGCCAAAATGGGTGCTGAAGCATTAGAGGATTTATTAAAACGTATTGATTTAGATACATTATCATATAACTTACGTCACCAGGCTGCTAATGAAACTTCTCAACAACGTAAAAACGAAGCATTAAAACGTTTACAGGTTGTTGAAGCATTCCGTGGCTCAAGATCACGTATTGAGAATAATCCAGAGTGGATGATCATTAAGATCGTTCCGGTTATTCCACCAGAATTGCGTCCATTAGTACCTCTTGAAGGCGGTCGTTTCGCGACTTCTGATTTAAATGATCTTTATCGTCGTGTTATTATCCGTAACAATCGTTTGAAACGTTTGATCGAGATCAAAGCTCCGGAAGTAATTTTACGTAACGAAAAGCGTATGTTACAGGAAGCTGTTGATTCGTTATTTGATAACTCACGTAAGGTAAACGCTGTAAAAACTGAAGGTAATCGTGCTTTAAAATCTCTTTCAGATATCCTGAAAGGTAAACAAGGTCGTTTCCGTCAGAACTTATTAGGTAAACGTGTGGATTATTCTGCTCGTTCTGTAATTGTTGTAGGGCCTAACCTTAAATTACATGAATGTGGTTTACCTAAAGATATGGCTGCTGAGCTATTCAAACCATTTATCATCCGTAAGATGATAGAAAGAGGTATCGTTAAAACAGTAAAATCTGCTAAGAAAATTGTAGACAGAAAAGATCCACTAGTTTGGGATATTCTTGAAAATGTTTTAAAAGGACATCCTGTATTACTGAATCGTGCGCCTACATTGCACAGATTGGGTATACAATCTTTCCAACCTAAGTTGGTTGAAGGTAAAGCAATTCAATTACACCCGTTAGTTTGTACTGCATTTAACGCGGATTTTGACGGTGACCAGATGGCAGTACATTTACCATTAGGGCACGCCGCAATATTAGAAGCACAAGTATTAATGCTTGCTGCACACAACATTCTAAACCCTGCAAATGGTACTCCTATTACTGTACCTTCTCAGGATATGGTTTTGGGTCTTTATTATATTACTAAAGGCCGTAGAACTGACGAAAAACGTGTAGTTAAAGGACAAGATTCAGTATTCTATTCTCCTGAAGAAGTAATCATTGCTTACAATGAGAAAAGAATTGATCTTCACGCATTTATTAAAGTTAAAGTAAATGTTAAAATTGAAGATGGATCTATAGTTAATAAATTAACAGAAACAACTGTTGGACGTGTACTATTTAATCAAATGGTTCCTGAAGAAGTTGGTTATATCAATGAATTATTAACTAAAAAATCTTTAAGAGATATTATCGGTGAGGTTGTTAAAATTACCGGTATGGCTCGTGCATCAAGATTCCTTGATGACATTAAAGAATTAGGTTTCCAAATGGCATTCAGAGGAGGTTTATCGTTTAACTTGCAAGACGTAAACATTCCGGTTGAAAAACATACTTTATTAGAACAGGCTTCTGCAGAGGTTGAGGAGGTAAGGAATAACTATAACATGGGATTCATTACCAACAATGAGCGTTACAACCAAATTATCGATATCTGGACTCGTATCAATAACCGTTTAACATCATTCGTGATGAATCAGTTATCGAGCGATAACCAAGGATTTAACTCAGTATATATGATGTTGGATTCTGGTGCCCGTGGTTCGAAAGAGCAGATCCGTCAGTTATGCGGTATGCGTGGTTTGATGGCGAAACCTCAAAAATCAGGTTCTGGTGGTGAGATTATCGAAAACCCGATCTTATCTAACTTTAAAGAAGGATTATCGGTATTAGAATACTTTATCTCTACTCACGGTGCTCGTAAAGGTTTGGCGGATACGGCATTAAAAACTGCCGATGCTGGTTACTTAACACGTCGTTTACATGATGTTGCACAGGATATGATCGTTAATTCTGAAGATTGCGGTACATTGAGAGGTATGTATACTACAGCATTGAAAGATAATGAGGATATCGTTGAGCCATTATTCGATAGAGTTTTAGGCCGTATCTCACTACATGATGTATTCAATCCATTAGATGGATCATTATTAGTGGCAGCCGGACAAGATATTGATGAAGATATTGCTAAAGCAATTGAGGAATCTCCACTTGAAGGTATTGAAATTCGTTCTGTATTAACTTGCGAAAATCAAAGAGGTGTTTGTGCCCTTTGTTATGGACGTAACTTAGCAACTGGTAAACGTGTTCAAAAAGGCGAGGCTGTAGGTGTAATTGCTGCACAGTCAATCGGTGAGCCGGGTACACAGTTAACACTACGTACATTCCACGTGGGTGGTACTGCATCTAACATTGCTGCAGAATCACAGATCACTGCTAAATTTGATGGTGTTATTGAATTTGAAAACGTTCGTACAGTTGAAAACGATACGGAAGAAGGCGTAAAACAAATTGTTTTAGGTCGTTCAGGAGAGTTTAAAATTGTTGAGCCGGAAACAAACAAAATCATCATGACCAGCAATATCCCTTACGGTGCATTCTTGTACGTTGAGGATGGAGCGAAAATAGCTAAAGGAGACAGAATTTGTTCATGGGATCCTTACAACGCTGTAATTATCTCTGAATTTGCAGGTAAAATTGAATTTGAGGCGATCATTGAGGGAGTTACCTTCCGTGAAGAATCAGATGAGCAGACTGGTCACCGTGAAAAAGTAATTATTGATACACGTGATAAAACTAAGAATCCTTCGGTTAAAGTTGTTGACAAAAAAGGTGAACTGATCAGAGGATATAACATCCCTGTAGGTGCCCACATTGCAATCGATGAAGGAGATACAGTTAAAACTGGTCAGATTTTAGTTAAAATACCTCGTGCAACTGGAAAAACAAGGGATATTACAGGTGGTTTACCACGTGTAACCGAGTTGTTCGAAGCACGTAATCCATCTAACCCTGCTGTAGTAACAGAGATTGATGGTGTGGTAACTTTAGGTGGTGTGAAACGTGGTAATCGTGAGATGACTATCGAATCTAAAGATGGTGAGGTTAAAAAATACCTTGTTCCATTGTCTAAACACATCCTTGTACAGGATAATGACTTTGTGAAAGCTGGTATGCCATTATCTGATGGTTCTATTTCACCTGCTGATATCCTTGCAATTAAAGGCCCTGCGGCTGTACAAGAATATCTTGTTAATGGTATCCAGGAGGTTTATCGTTTACAAGGTGTGAAAATCAATGATAAACACTTTGAGGTTATTGTACACCAAATGATGCAGAAAGTACATATCGAAGATCCTGGGGATACCAGTTTCTTAGAAAATAACTCTGTAGATCGTTGGGACTTTATGATTGAGAATGATGAGATCTACGACAAAAAAGTTGTAGTAGATGCTGGTGATTCAAATACAGTTAAACCTGGTCAGATTCTTTCATTACGTAAATTAAGAGACGAAAATTCTCAATTGAAACGTAAAGATTTGAAACAAGTTGAAGTTCGTGATGCAAGACCTGCAACAGCTAGTTCAGTACTGCAAGGTATTACCCGTGCATCACTAGGTACAAAATCATTTATCTCAGCAGCATCGTTCCAGGAAACTACTAAAGTATTAAATGAAGCAGCTATTGCTGGTAAACGCGATAGTATGTTAGGATTGAAAGAAAACGTAATTGTTGGACACTTAATTCCTTCTGGTACTGGTGTACGTGGATATGAGCGTATCATTGTTGGATCTCAAGAAGAATACGATAAATTATTAGCTTCTAAACAAGAAGAAATAGAAGCCTAATTTTAAATACATTTTTCTACAAGTCCCCCTTCTTTAAAAGTCGGGGGACTTTTTTTATACTATAAAAAATATCTAAGTTTGTTATATGGAAGAACAAAATAACGAGAACCAGTTAAACATTGAACTCTCTGAAGAAGTTGCTGAGGGGATATTTTCGAACCTTGCCATTATCACTCATTCAAATACAGAATTTGTACTTGATTTTATAAGGGTAATGCCTGGCGTGCCTAAGGCAAGAGTAAAGTCGCGTATTATTCTTACCCCGGAACATGCTAAAAGGTTGTTAGCGGCAATGCAAGATAATATAGAAAAATATGAAGCGATAAATGGGCGTATTAAAACACAGGAAGAGCCTCCCGGTTTTCCAATGAACTTTGGTGGTCCAACCGCTCAGGCCTAAACTAAAGATTGCTTAATGTAAGTGATGACTTCATCAACCTGGTTTGGCTCAAACCAGATGGTGTGGTCATCTCTTCTAAACCATGTTAGCTGCCTTTTGGCAAAGCGACGTGTATTTTGTTTTATCATATCTATTGCTTGTTCCAGATCAATCTCTCCATCAAGATAAGCAAAGAGTTCTGAATAGCCTACTGTATTTAAGGCGTTATAGCCCTTATAATCTTTTAAGGATTGTACTTCCTCCAATAAGCCTGAATCTATCATTTGGTCTACCCTCAAATTGATTCTATTATAAAGTACAGCCCGGTCTGTATTTAAGCCAATTTTAATAATATTAAAAGGCCTTGCTTTTTGACTGTTCGTAAGAAATGAAGATAGTTTCATCCCCGTTGAAAGGAAAAATTCCAATCCTCTAATCAGTCGTTGCGGATTATTCTGGTCTACTTTAGCATAATACTCAGGATCACTCTTACTTAACCGATCTTTTATTGGTTCAAGCCCTTCTGTTGCAAGCTGCTGATTGAGCTGTTCACGAATATTAATATCTGTGGCAGGAAGGTCATCAAGCCCTTTACACACCGCGTCAATATAAAGACCAGAGCCACCCACCATTACCAGAACATTATGTTTTTTAAACAATTCGTCTATTAGTTTCAGGGCTTGTACTTCAAAATCGCCAGTACTAAATAATGTGCTTACACTATGAGAATTAATGAAATGATGAGGAGCGGCAGCCAATTCTTCGGCAGAAGGTTTGGCGGTACCAATTTCCATTTCCTTAAAGAATTGCCTGGAATCTGCAGAGATAATTTCAGTAAAAAACTGCTTAGCTATTTCTATCGCTAAAGCAGTTTTTCCTATTGCTGTTGGGCCTACAATAACAATTAAAGTTTTATCTGAAGCCATAGCTGGCATTAATAATCCTCTTTGTTATTGTATTCTTCATCTTCGTAATTGTCATTGTCAGAAAACTCATCTGCTTCGTCTTCAGATTCATCTTCAGTGTCCTCATCTTTCTCTTCAGTATTGATACCTCTGCCACCCATAGCCTCAAGTTCATCGGTATCTTCAGGAACAAAATCCATTTCATTTAAGAAATCGAAATCTGTAGAGACAGGATTTGATGAAACAGCAACAGCTCCAAAATTACTCTTGTCAATAATTTTAGGGGCTTCTCCGGTACTTTTAACAAGATATGGGTATTCGATGTTGGGATCAGTTTCCAGAACAATTTTAATTAACTCAACATGGAAATCAAAAGGACGGTCAAAATTATATATATAATAGAATTTTTGATGTGGGTCTTCAATAAAGCTGCTTAGCTTAGAAGTTTCCATTAAAGCGATGCCCCTGTCAATTTTGCGCTGATTAGGTAAATAGGCTATTTCATCACCTTTTATCCAATTGTCTGTACTCACAAAGAAGGAAGAAGATTTTTCGGCAGAGTAACCGGTTGAGCGGTGTACTGCTTTATGTAAATCTTCAAATGTTTGGGTCGATTTAATATCTATTTCCCTTACTACTTCATCGAAATCTTCGAAACTTATTCTAAATCTATAAATTGCCATTTGAGCTTATTTTCTAGCTATAAAATTAAAAAATAAAATATACTTTATATAATTGTATTAACGAGTTACCGGTAAAAGCCCCAGTTCGTGTGCTTTTTTAAGCATAAACTGTAATGCTTCATCATAAGTGTTGCTTATCTCACCTTCTAAGATAGCCTCACGAATGGCATTTTTGATGATACCTACTTCTTTCCCTGCTCCCAAACCAAATACTTCCATAATATCGTTGCCTGTAATAGGTGGTTGCCAGTTTCTGATCTTATCGCGTTCTTCAACATCTCTGAGCTTTTGTTTAACCAGTTCAAAGTTGTTTCTGTATTTTTTTACTTTGTATTCGTTTTTAGTGGTTACATCGGCATTGCAAAGCAACATTAAACTCTCAATATCCTCGCCTGCATCAAAAAGAAGTCTTCTAACTGCTGAGTCGGTTACTACCTCCTGGGCCAGTACAATAGGGCGAAGGTGTAGTTGAACCAGCTTCTGAACATACTTCATTTTTTCATTAAGCGGAAGTTTAAGCTGTGCAAAAATTTGAGGTACCATGCGCGCGCCTTTATCTTCATGACCATGAAAAGTCCAGCCATGCCCATCCTCAAAACGCTTGGTTGCCGGTTTGGCAATATCGTGTAAAATAGCCGCCCAGCGTAACCACAAATCATCCGTTGCCGTACAAATATTATCGAGCACCTGTAAGGTATGGTAAAAATTATCTTTATGTCCTTTTCCCTTAATGATATCAACACCATAGAGGTTGGCCATTTGAGGAAATATCAGATGCAAAAGACCAGTGTCAAATAAATATTTAAATCCTATTGATGGGAGTGGAGAAAGAATAATCTTATTTAGTTCATCAGTAATTCGTTCTTTTGAAACAATAGAAATGCGTTCTTTTTGTTTTTTGATCGCATTTATTGCTGCCTCATCAATGGTAAAGCCCAGCTGACTGGCAAAGCGAATAGCACGCATCATACGCAAAGGATCATCAGAAAAAGTAAGTTCAGGGTCCAGTGGAGTTCTGATTAATTTATTCTTAAGATCTTCTGTTCCGCCAAAAGGATCAACAAGCTTTGCGTAACTATCTTTATTTAGCGAAATTGCCAGTGCATTTATAGTAAAATCTCTCCTGAGCTGATCATCTTCAATTGTACCATTTTCTACTATCGGCTTACGCGAATTAGCGCGATAAGATTCCTTTCTGGCACCTACAAATTCTATTTCCAGATCTTGGAATTTGAGCATTGCCGTACCAAAATTCTTAAAAACGGCTACTTTGGTTTTCAGTTGGGCACCAACTAATTCTGCAAAACCGATTCCGTTTCCAAGTACTACAATATCAATGTCTTTTGATGGTCTTTGCAAAAAAATATCACGTACATAACCACCTATAACATAGGCTTCAATATTATGTTTCGCTGCTATTCCCGCAAGAACTTTAAAAACAGGATGTTGTAGATGTTTTTCCATTATTGAGTTTGCAAAAGTACTAAAACTTACCTTCTAATAAAGGAAAACTGTCCGCTGGCAGCTAATTTCATTATGGTCGATGGTTTCTTTTCCGTATTTAAATCTTGTTCCCAATCAACAATATAGTCAACAGCATCCTTAATCTCATCGCTTATCTGATCAAAAGAAGCTGGTGTAGGCTGGCCTGATAAATTGGCCGAGGTTGATGTAATTGGTTTCCTGAAACGCTGTACTAACTGCTCACAAAAGTCATGCTTTACCACTCTTACACCAACACTTCCATCACTATTTATTACATTTTTTGCAAGGTTTTTTGCTCCCGAAAAAATAATAGTAAGTGGGCTTTCTGCATATTCAATCAAATCGTAGGCCACATCAGGTATTTCGGTAACATAGCTTTGTAACTTAGCTTCAGTATCCAATAAAATGATAAAACTTTTATCACTGCTACGTCCTTTAATGGCATTTATTTTTTCTACAGCCTGCTCATTGGTGGCATCACAGCCTAAACCCCATACGGTGTCTGTAGGATATAGAATTACGCCGCCATCCTTTAATACAGTTAGCGCCTGTTTAATCTGATCACTCAACATATAGAATTTCTTTTAGCCTATAAAAGTAGGTAAATTTCGTTTTTTATTGACCTCAGTTTTTAATTTGTTGTATATTTCGCCTCAATTTTAAAATGTGCATGAAGCCCCACACTTGATAGGCTTCATCACTGGTGCAAACAAATTATTCTCTGATGAAAATTGCCTTCGATGCAAAGAGAGCTTATCATAACAATACCGGGTTAGGAAATTATAGCCGAACGCTGATAAAAGACCTGGCTGGGTTTTACCCGGATAATGAATACTTTTTGTTTAACCCTAAACCATCAAAAGAATACTCGTTAGCTGGTAATAATATACATCAGGTTTTACCACAAGGATTTTTTGCTCGTAAATTTTCATCCTTATGGAGAAGTAAATGGGTGGTAAGTGATTTGTTGGATCTTGGAATTGAACTATATCATGGGTTAAGCCATGAAATTCCGGTAAGCATTAATAAAACCGGCATTAAAACAGTGGTTACCATACACGATCTTATTTTTGAGCATTTCCCGGAACAGCACAACCCATTAGATGTTAAAGTCTACCGAAAAAAATTCACATATGCCTGCCAGCATGCCGATCGTATTGTAGCTATCAGTGAGCAAACCAAAAGGGATATTATTGATTTTTATCAAACAGACCCCGATAAAATAGACGTATGCTATCAAAGTTGCGATAGTAGTTTTAACCCATCAATATCTGAAGACCAGAAACGTTCAATAGCTGCCAGGTTTAGTCTGCCAGAAAAGTTTTTCCTTTCCATTGGATCAATAATAGAAAGAAAGAACCTGCTAAATATCTGTAAGGCGGTTCAGATGTTAGAAAGTAATAATGACGTTAATTTAATTGTTATCGGAAAGGGGAGTGGTAAATATAAAAGCGAGGTTGACAGTTTTATAGAAAAAAACAACCTGACCGGTAAAATCACTTTTCTTGCCGATGTAGACTCTGCAGATTTGCCAGCCATATACAGCCTTTCAGAAGCACTAATTTACCCCTCTTATTTTGAAGGTTTTGGTATTCCCGTTCTGGAAGCTTTAAGTGTAGGTACACCTGTTATTACATCTTCTGTTAGTTGCTTGCCAGAAGCAGGGGGGAATGCTGCATCATATGTTAATCCTGATAGCTATTCGGAAATTGCAGATGCCATGATAAAAATTTTAAAAGGTGGGGCAGATGTGCAGGATATGATTAAAAAGGGGTTTGTTCATGCCGAAAAGTTCAGTAACAGAAATTGTGCAGCACAGATAATGAAAACCTATCAGGCTGTAATGAAAAAGCCTGGTCAAAATTGATCAACCAGGCTCTTTATATAAATTTAAAATGATTTCAGTTTCCTATACAGAAACATTATTTTCTCTTAATGCGTCGTTAAGTGAAGTCTTTTTGTCAGTTGATTCTTTACGTTTGCCAATAATTAAAGCACATGGAACATGGTACTCTCCGGCAGGGAATTTCTTTGCATAAGTTCCCGGTATAACTACAGAGCGTGCAGGTACAATACCTCTATGCTCAACAGGAGTACTTCCGGTAACGTCAATAATTTTTGTTGATGCCGTTAATACAACGTTAGCTCCTAATACAGCTTCCTTCTCAACACGAACACCTTCAACAACTATTGCTCTTGATCCTAAGAAGCAGTTGTCTTCAATAATAACCGGTGCAGCCTGAATAGGCTCTAAAACACCACCAATACCAACCCCACCACTTAAGTGAACATGTTTTCCAATTTGTGCACATGAGCCAACAGTAGCCCAGGTGTCAACCATTGTACCTTCATCAACATAAGCACCAATATTTACATAAGAAGGCATCATAATTACACCTTTAGCCAAATAAGCACCATAACGTGCACTTGCACCAGGCACTACTCTTACTCCAAGCTCTTTATAATTGGTTTTTAGTTTCATTTTATCATGAAACACAAAAGGTCCTGTTTCAGTTACTTTCATCTGTCTGATAGGGAAGTAAAGAATAACAGCTTTTTTGATCCATTCATTTACACCCCATGAATTTAGAATAGGTTCAGCAACGCGCAATTCACCTTTATCTAACTGCATAACTACGGTTTCAATTGCTTCACAATGCTCCGTATATTCTAATAAAGTTCTATCCTCCCAAGCGGCTTCTACTAACTTTTTTAATTCTGCTATCATGTTGTTTGTTTATTTTTTGACAAAATAAACGAATTTTATGTATCGAACATTGTTTTTTGCCATATAATTATTGTTTTTTTATTCCCAATTATAAATTCATGGCGTTTCTTGCGTATTTTTGATTTTTTATGACTGAGAAGGAAAAATTACGGATTGATAAATACTTATGGGCAATAAGATTATTTAAGACCAGAAGTTTAGCTACAGAGGCCTGTAAGGCTGGACGTGTTAAATTTAATGGCCAAAATCTGAAACCATCTGCTATTGTAAAACCCGGCGATGTTTATCAGGTATCAAAAGGGATTGAAAAAAAAGTAATAGAGGTTGTAGAACTGTTGTACAACAGGGTTGAATCTAAAATTGCGGTAACTAAATACAACGACATTACCCCCGTTGAAGAAACTCATGCTTTTAAATCCGTATTTCATGCCCCGGCATTAAAAAGAGACAGAGGATCTGGCAGGCCAACTAAAAAGGACAGGCGCGAAACCGACGAGCTGATAGGGGGGATGTTTGACGATAATGAATAACTACTCTTTATTAATCAGTCGCATCCGATAAGCCTGTGTAGCCGTTTTTCCAAGTTTTTTAATTAACTGGTAATTGGCAACCGCACCAACTGCAGCCCCAATAACCGGAAGTAATTGCGCCAGTTTAGCAATATCAATATAATCGCGATACTCTTGCTGAAAAGTTTTCCAGTCAAAATTTTCTGAACTTTCGGGCAGTACTAATAATTTTTGATCCCAGTTCTGCATCTGAATAAATACCTTGGCGGCCCCCTCCTTACTCGAAAAAGCAAGCTGAAAAATATGAAGAATATATAGACGCTCTCTAAAATCCTTTACATCAAAGCCGTATAAAGCAGCAATTTCGAAAAGCATTTTCATCTTTATGCCAATAAGTATCGGAAAATCGGCCATGCTCATCAAAAAGCCGCCGGCACCAGTTATGCCACCTTCGGCTGCACCCGTTTTGCAGTAACTGTCAATTTTTTCGCGGATCAGCGCCTCCCTATGTATCAAACTCATTCCTGTTGAAGGCATTGCGGAAGTAGTGTAGGTTGACCCGAAAAGGACAGCCTTGGTCATAGCCTTTATTGCTGTAGTAATGGCGTTATGAACCTTGTCAGGAATATAATTGTTAATCTTTTTCTGAATGCCATCAGTAACCTTACTCAGAACAGATGGTTTTTTTAGAATATCTCTTTTCCAAAACTCCAGTTCAATTTCTATCTTTTGCTTGTAATTGTCCATTCTGCCACATTTTGAGCATTATTGTAAGTTAGACACGCCAAAACAGCTACAAGTTACACTAGTATTCTGTTTTTTCTGGTGATTTACTCCAAAGTTTAAACGCCTTCTGTGCTTCATCTCTAAGTAATTGTTTAAAAGGAAGCGTCCTTTCAGCCATAGATTTATGGATTTCGTCGTAAATAAACTTATCACTAAAACCTATATCTGCCGCATCTATTTTAGTATTGGCATAGTAAATTGTATCAATTCTGGCCCAATAAATTGCACTCAGGCACATAGGGCATGGCTCACAACTGGTATAAATTACGCATCCGCTTAAATCAAAAGTTTTTAGTTTTTTGCAGGCCAGCCTTATAGCAGTTACCTCGGCATGCGCAGTAGGGTCATTATTAGTGGTAACCATGTTGGCACTTTTGGCTATAACTTTTCCATTTTTTACTACAACTGCACCAAAGGGGCCACCCAATTTTTCTAAAACATTTTCTTCAGAAAGCTGAATCGCCAGCTTCATGAATTTCTCGTGCTCTTTTAATTTGTCCATGATAATTGTTATGCAAAAAAAATGCCCCGATAATTCGGGGCATCTTAAATTTTAATAAACCTGCATTATTTTGCAGCTGGTTTGTAAGTGTCATTTAAGCCAATAATAACTTCGCTGGTTACATCCAAACTCTCATCAGCAAATAGAATTGCACTGTTTCCTTTAGAATAAGTCAACACCATTTTGTAGCCTTTCTTTTTTGCATAACCTTTCAGGTAATCAGCAACTTTATCGTATAGCTTTTCGTTTTCAGAAGCCTGCTCATTTTGAAGCGCAGCACCTGCATTTTGCTGATAAGCCTGTAATTCCTGTTGTTTACGTGCTAATCTTTCTTCAGTTTTAGCTCTTTGGTCGGCAGGTAAAGTATTTGCTTGTTGTTGGTAAGCAGCAACCTCGCGTTGAAATGCCTGTTGTTTAGCACCCAGATCGGCTTGTGCAGTTTTAGATTTTGCTTCTAATTTTACTTTAATGTCTTTAAAATACTGATATTTTGTTAATAGTGAATCTGAATTCACGTAAACAATTTTCTCGTTATTTGAAACAGTAGTTGGCTCAGATTTCGCAGCTGCGCCGGCCTTTTCTTCTTTGTTCTGACATGATGCCATTAAAGAAACTATGGCTACAGCAGTAGCTATACTGCCTAATGTTGATTTTGTTTTCATTAATATTTAATTTGTTTTTTCCGGGTTATAAACTATCCTCCTGCTCATTTCTGAGCTATAAATTTCAACAAATATAAAATTTCAAATTTAGTATCCTAAAGAACTGTTTTTTTTCGGAGGTTTTTGACCTGTTTTATGTCAAATAGTTATCCACATTTGCGGTTAATTGGCCATAAATGGTTAAATTTGAGTCTAATTGTTTTATTAAAAAATATGAGCGAAGAAAAGGATCCTAATTCAAATTATTCGGCAGATAATATACAGGTTTTAGAAGGTTTAGAAGCGGTGCGGAAGCGCCCTTCGATGTATATAGGCGATACAGGAGTAAAAGGTTTACACCACTTGGTGTATGAGGTTGTAGATAACTCGATTGATGAGGCATTGGCAGGACATGCCGATACCATTTATGTAAATATTCTTAAAGACAACTCGATAAGGGTTGAAGATAACGGACGTGGTATTCCGACAGGAATTAACACAAAAGAGCAAAAATCGGCACTTGAAATTGTAATGACGGTGCTACACGCCGGCGGTAAATTCGATAAAGATACTTATAAAGTATCGGGAGGTTTACATGGTGTGGGGGTAAGTTGCGTAAACGCATTGTCAACTCATTTAAGGGCAGAAGTTCATAGAGAAGGAAAAATATGGGTTCAGGAATACAACATTGGTAAACCGTTGTATGATGTAAAATCTATTGGCGATACCGATAAACGTGGTACAATAGTTACGTTTACTCCTGATGCAACCATTTTTACCCAAACAACTGAGTATCGTTATGATACCCTGGCTTCTAGATTAAGAGAATTATCTTTCCTGAATAAAGGTATCAGTTTAACACTAACAGATGAACGCGAGTTAAATAACGACGGAACTTTCCGTACAGAGCTGTTCCATTCTGAAGGAGGATTAAAAGAGTTTGTTCAATTCCTTGATGGTAACAGACCTTCATTAATTGCTGAGCCAATTTATGTTGAGGGAATTAAAAATGGCATTCCGGTTGAACTTGCTTTGCAATACAACGACAGCTATGCAGAAAACGTTCACTCGTATGTAAACAACATTAATACTCATGAGGGTGGTACACACATTGCCGGTTTTAGAAGAGGTTTAACCAGAACCTTAAAAGCATATGCTGATAAATCAGGATTGCTTAAAGGTGTTAAATTTGAAATTACAGGTGATGACTTTAGAGAAGGCTTAACTGCAGTAATTTCTGTTAAGGTTCAGGAACCTCAGTTTGAAGGTCAAACCAAAACCAAATTAGGTAACTCTGAGGTTATGGGTGCGGTTGATATTGCTGTGGGTGAGGCCCTTGGTATTTACCTGGAAGAATATCCGAGAGAAGCCAAATCAATTGTTAACAAAGTAATTCTTGCGGCTACTGCCCGTGCTGCGGCGCGTAAAGCTCGCGAAATGGTACAACGCAAGAGTGTTATGGGAGGCTCAGGCCTTCCGGGTAAACTTGCCGATTGTTCAGATAGCGATCCGGAAAAATGCGAGCTATACCTGGTGGAGGGAGACTCCGCAGGTGGAACTGCTAAACAAGGCAGAGATCGTAACTTTCAGGCTATTCTTCCGCTAAAAGGTAAGATCCTTAACGTTGAAAAAGCGATGGAACATAAGATCTATGAGAATGATGAGATCAAAAATATGTTTACCGCACTTGGTGTAAGTATTGGTACTCCTGAAGATGACAAAGCATTAAACCTTACTAAACTTCGTTACCATAAAATTGTAATCATGACGGATGCTGATATCGACGGATCTCACATCACTACTTTAATTCTTACATTCTTCTTCAGATATATGAAAGCGCTGATAGAGGCTGGTTATGTATATATTGCAGCTCCACCTTTGTATCAGGTTAAAAAAGGGAAAGAATTTGAATATTGCTGGAACGATCAGCAACGCGATGCTGCCGTACAGCGATTAAAAGGTGCAGGTAAAGAAGAAAGTGTACATATCCAGCGTTATAAAGGTTTGGGTGAGATGAACGCCGAACAATTATGGGATACTACACTAAACCCTGCAACACGTACTTTAATGCAGGCCACTATAGAAAATGCAGCAGAGTGCGATCATACTTTCTCTATGCTTATGGGTGATGATGTTGCTCCTAGAAGAGAGTTTATTGAAAGAAATGCAAAATATGCTAAAATTGATGCTTAGCTTTTAAACATTCATAAATACAAAAAAGGGCTCCTGTTTAAGGGGCTCTTTTTTTATGCAATCAATATTTAGTGCTGATTTGTGGTAAGCTCAGAAAATCTGAAAATTAACTTGTATATAAAATTTATAAAAGGTTTTAGTACGGATCTTAAAAAGACTTAATAGGGAATTTTCCCTTTCTTATCCCTGTTAAGTCCCTATCAACTCCCTATTTGATCCCTATATAAAAAAACAAAAAAATTATTTATATAAATAAAGTTTCATTTTTTTATAGTTTATTACTGCCTGGTATTTCAATAGCAAATCACTGCCTAAAATGCCGATAATAGGAGGGTGGCCCAGGTTTTCGTAGGCCTGATTTACAGTTTCCAGATCAAGGGCTACGGTTTCATAATCTTTTAATACCAAGCTGCCAATTTTTACTGATGGAATAACTGCCTGTAATGTGCTGGAGGTTGAAAATAATGTTGTGGCTTGTGTTTCTTCGCTATGTTCCAGCTCTTTAAGATGTTCTTTAACAAAAGTTTTGTCAAAAACAGATCTTGATGCACCCGTATCAACAACGGCAAATAACTTTTGTCCAAAAACAACAATTTCCACCAGTAGGTGGAAACCGTCGTCTTGTAAGCTTATTAATATTAAGGGTATTGAGATTGGTCTCATTTAATCAAATCTGTATGCCCTTTTTAAACGAGTTTCATATCATGAAGTACATCATTCATACTACGAACAGCATCAGCACTTTTATTAAAAGTGGCTTGTTCCGTATCATTTAATTTAATGTCAAGTATTTTTTCCGCACCGTTTTTACCAAGAATAACCGGAACAACTAATGAAATGTCTTTCTGTCCGTATTCGCCATCTAAAAATACCCCAGACGAGATTAGTTTTTTCTGGTCACGAACAATGCTTTCAACCATTGAGGCTGTACCGGCACCAGGTGCGTACCAGGCCGATGTGCCAATCAGTTTAGTTAAAGTAGCGCCACCAACCATTGTGCTGGCAACAACTTTATCTTGTTGTTCTTTACTTAAAAATTGAGTAACAGGGATGCTATTCCAGGTAGCATGGTTAATTAAAGGGATCATAGTGGTATCGCCATGTCCGCCAATAACCATAGCGTTAAGATCAGCCGGCGAACAGTCTAATTCCTGGCTAAGGTAATATTTAAACCTCGATGAATCTAAGGCACCACCCATTCCTATTACGCGGTTTTTAGGTAAACCTGAGGTTTTTAGCGCCAGGTAATTCATGGTGTCCATTGGGTTCGAAACTACAATGATAATTGTGTTTGGTGAGTGCTTTAAGATATTTTCGGCAACACCTTTTACAATGCCAGCGTTAATGCCAATTAGCTCCTCGCGGGTCATTCCGGGTTTACGGGGTAGGCCCGAGGTTATTACCACAACTTCAGAACCTGCGGTACTGGCATAGTCGTTGGTAACACCGGTAATTTTTGTGTCAAAGCCTAATAAAGCGGCCGTTTGCATCATATCAATTGCCTTGCCTTCTGCAAAACCTTCTTTAATGTCCAGTAAAATCAGCTCTTCAGCTAATTCTTTTCTGGCAATATTATCTGCACAGGTAGCGCCAACGGCACCTGCACCTACAACCGTTATCTTCATAAATATAGTTTTTTACATTAGTTACCTTCTTTTCGAAGTTAGAAAAATACATGAGTTTAAAAAATGGTTTTTAAAACTTTATTCTTTATTACTGGTTTTATGATAAAGAATTTACATTTGCTTATCGATGGAAAAATAGGGGGGCTTATGGAAAATATACCGGTACAAAAAGTTGATATAATGTCGTATGCAGGCAAGTGGTATTCACTATGTTCTATACCTACTATTATGGATAAAGACTGGTATCAAACAACTGAAACTTATGTAATACATCCTGATGGTTATTATGCTGTGTTTACCACCTATAAAATTGTAGGAACTGATGAACAAAGATATACCAGATCAAAACTTTTTGTAACCAGAGGGAGTAATAATGCTATTTTAAAAGCGCAGTATGTATGGCCTTTTAAAGTTTATTACTGGGTTGTTGAACTGGCCGACGATTATTCGTATGCGGTAGTTGGGCATCCTAAGCACAGGCATCTTTCTATTTTGTCGCGTAAGCCTGGCATGGCTGATAGCCTGCTTGCAGAAATTATTGAAAGATGCAAAAAACGCGGTTACGATACGTCAAAGCTTGTGTCTCAGGAACATCACATTCTTCCTTCTGCTGAGACAGCCCTGGCCTGATCTTTAAATTTATAAACCACTTATATCACAGGCAAAAAATACGTATTTTTGGACTTCCATTCTTGATTTCCGAAACGAGTAATTTAATTGCACTATGTATTTGATTTTTGACACCGAAACTACAGGTTTACCGCGCAATTGGAATGCCCCTATTACTGATACAGATAACTGGCCAAGGTGTATCCAAATTGCATGGCAACTTCATGATGAGTTTGGCAATCTTATCGAAAACCAGGATTATCTTGTAAATCCTAATGGATTTAACATCCCTTATGATGCTGAGCGGATACACGGTATATCAACTGAGCTTGCTCAGGAGCAAGGGATTGAGCTACAAGAAGTTTTAGAGAAATTTAATATAGCACTTTCAAAAGCTAAATTTATTGTTGGTCAGAATATAGGTTTCGACGTTAATATTATGGGCTGCGAGTTTCATAGAATGGGGGTTGAAAGCCCCATGGCGCAAATGCCCGTTCTTGATACCTGTACAGAAACAACAGCCGAGCTTTTACGCCTACCCGGTGGTAGGGGGGGCAGGTTTAAGTTGCCTAATTTAACAGAATTACACGAATACCTTTTTGGTGAGCCATTTTCGGAAGCGCATAATGCTACCGCCGATGTTGAGGCAACTACACGCTGTTTTTTTCAGCTATTGAAAGTAGATGCTTTTAAACCGGAACAGTTGCAGGCCGATCAAAATTATTTACGTCTTTTTAAAGAAAAGAACCCGGGAGTAATTAACCGGATTGGTTTAACACATATAAACCTTAAATCAGCTTCTGATGATATCAGAAAAAGATTACAAAAAACTAGTGGTGGGCCTTCTAAACAAGAGCTTGCCGGTAATAAGGAAGAACTTAAAAATGCCTCATTTGCGCATTTGCATAACCATACGCAGTTTTCTGTTCTACAATCTACTATTAATATCCCCGCGCTTATAAAGGCTGCTGCGGCCGAGAAAATGCCTGCTGTGGCAATGACTGATCATGCAAATATGATGGGGGCCTTTCATTTTGTAAGCCAGGTGCTTAATCATAACAAGGCCGCGGAAGCTAAAAACGCTGCTGCTCTGGAAAAGGGAGAAGAGGCATCTGAGGTAATTTTGAAACCGATTGTTGGCTGTGAGTTTTTTGTATGCGAAAACCATGAAGACAAAAAGCGTAAAGATGATGGTTACCAGATTGTATTGCTTGCTAAAAATAAAAACGGCTACCATAATTTGGCAAAAATGTCGTCCATTGCTTATACCAAAGGATTTTACTATGTCCCAAGGATAGACAGGGCTGTTATTGAGCAGTATAAAGAAGATATCATTGTGTTGTCTGGTAATTTGTATGGAGAGATTTCGAGCAAATTGCTGAATATTGGAGAGCGCCAGGCAGAAGAGGCTTTGCTATGGTGGAAAGAGCAATTTGGCGACGATTTTTATATCGAGCTGATGCGCCATAATCAAGATGATGAGAACATTGTAAATGTTTCTCTTGTCTCGCTAGCACGTAAACACAACGTGAAAATGGTTGCTACCAATAACACTTATTACATAGGTAAAAAGGATGCCAATGCGCATGATATTTTGCTTTGTGTAAAGGATGGTGAGAAACAAGCAACACAAATAGGCCGTGGCCGTGGCTTCCGTTATGGTTTGCCTAACCAGGAGTATTATTTTAAATCTTCGGATGAGATGAAGGCACTTTTTGCTGATCTGCCGGAGGCAATTTTAAATATACAATCTATTGTAGATAAAATTGAAATCTACAAACTGGCGCGAGAGGTGCTTTTACCTAAGTTCGATATCCCGGAAGAGTTTTTAGTGGCAGAGGATGAAGAGGATGGTGGAAAACGTGGGGAAAATAAATTCCTGCGCCATCTTACTTACGAAGGGGCTAAAAAACGTTACGGAGAGCTTACGCCTGAAATTACTGAGCGACTTGATTTTGAGTTGCAGACTATTGAAAAAACGGGTTATCCGGGGTATTTTCTTATTGTACAGGATTTTATTGCCGAAGCCAGGAACCTTGATGTTTCAGTAGGGCCTGGCCGTGGTTCAGCTGCGGGGTCGGTTGTTGCATATTGCTTATGGATTACCAATATAGATCCAATTAAATACGATCTGCTTTTTGAGCGTTTCCTGAATCCAGATCGTGTATCCATGCCCGATATTGATATCGACTTTGATGATGAGGGACGCGGCAGGGTAATGGACTATGTAATAAAAAAATACGGTTCAAACCAGGTGGCACAGATCATCACTTATGGTACAATGGCGGCAAAGTCGTCCATAAGAGATACTGCCAGGGTATTGGATTTACCACTTTTTGAAGCTGATAAAATAGCCAAGCTTATTCCTAACATGAAGCTGGCCAAGATATTTAATCTTGATGAAAAAACCTTAAAAGGGGCGTTAAGGGCTGATGAGTATGAGAAGGTTTTAGAATTAAAAGTATTAGCAGAGGCAAAGAATTTAAGTGCTGATACCATATTACAGGCACAGATTCTGGAAGGTTCATTACGTAACACTGGTATCCATGCTTGTGGGGTAATTATTACGCCTGATGATATTACGAATTTTGTTCCGGTATCTACAGCCAAGGATTCTGATTTATATGTTACCCAGTTCGATAACTCTGTTGTAGAAAGTGCGGGCTTGTTAAAAATGGATTTTTTGGGGTTAAAAACACTAACCCTTATTAAGGATACGGTAAAGCTGGTAAAACTTGGTCATGGGATAGATCTGGATCCGGATAATTTTCCAATTGATGATGAAAAGACTTATGAGCTTTTCCAGAGAGGTGAAACTATCGGTATTTTCCAGTACGAGAGTAACGGGATGCAAAAATACATGAAGGAGCTAAAGCCAACGGTTTTTGGTGACTTAATTGCCATGAACGCGCTTTATCGCCCCGGTCCACTAGAGTATATTCCAAGTTTTGTGCGTCGAAAAAATGGGGAAGAGGAGATTCAGTATGATTTGGATGCATGTGAGGAGTATTTAAAGGAAACCTACGGGATTACTGTATATCAGGAACAGGTGATGCTTTTATCGCAAAAGCTTGCAGGCTTTACCAAAGGTGAGGCCGACGTATTGCGTAAAGCAATGGGTAAAAAGCAAAAGGATGTATTGGATAAGATGAAGCCTAAATTTGTAGCCCAGGCTGCAGAGAAAGGACATGATGCTGCTACTCTTGAAAAAATCTGGAAAGACTGGGAGGCATTTGCATCTTATGCCTTCAATAAATCGCACTCTACCTGCTATGCCTGGATTGCTTACCAGACTGCTTATTTAAAGGCACATTATCCGGCCGAATATATGGCGGCCGTGCTATCAAACAACATGAGTGACATAAAACAGGTTGCCTTTTTTATGGAGGAGTGTAAACAGATGGGGGTTCAGGTACTTGGTCCGGATGTTAACGAATCAGACATCAAGTTTTCTGTAAACCCTCATGGCGAAATTCGTTTTGGTTTATCGGGTATTAAGGGTGTTGGCGAAAAGGCTGTTGAAAGTATCATTGAAGAACGTAATGAGAACGGAATGTATGCTGATGTTCAGGATTTTGCTAAAAGATCTAATACACGTACTGTAAATAAAAAAGCATATGAAAGTTTTGTTTATAGTGGGGCATTTGATGGTTTTAGCTACCATAGGGCACAATACTTTTTTGTTGGTTTAAACGAGAAGATGAATGGAATTGAGAAGCTTATTAAATTTGCCAACGATTTTCAGAACAACGAATCCTCATCTCAGTCATCATTATTTGGAGGTTCAGTTGCCGATATGATTTCGGAGCCATCACTTCCGGTTGCTCCGGAATGGGGGTTGATTGATCGTTTAAAATTTGAAAAGGATGCCATTGGGATTTTTCTGAGTGGCCACCCTCTTGATAATTACAAGCTGGAATTAAAAGAGTTTTGCCAACAAAAGGTTAAACACCTTTCGGTAGTTAATAAAATTAGAACGGGCGATACTAATGAAGAGGTACTTGCTGAGTTTGAAGGAATAAAAAACAGAGAATTGGTTGTTGGTGGTTTAGTTGTGGTTGCATCGCAAAGGATGACGAAAACAGGAAAACCTTTTGGAACCATGGTTTTTGAAGATTATGATGATAGTTGTGAGCTTGCTTTGTTTGGAGATGATTTTATTAAATTTAAGCAGTTTCTTACTGATGGTTATTTTCTGCAAATTCGTGGGAGAGTAGGAGAAAGGTTCAGAAAAGAAGGTGATTGGGAGTTTAAGATCACTTCAATTAACCTGCTTTCGGAATTAAGGGATAAGCTGGCCAAGTCTGTTACCATTCAGGTGCCACTTGAGCGTATAGACGATAATTTTATGACTCAGATTAATGCAATATTAGAGGACAATAAGGCAAACACTGACCAGCAAAATTGCCAGCTACTTTTTGAAATTTACGACAGGGAACAGAATGTAAATATAAAAATGCCCTCTAAAACAGTTAAAATTAACCCTAGTAATCATTTTTTAGAACAATTATATAGTTTGGATGTTCACCCTAAGTTGAACTAATGTCATTTTGGCATTACTAAAGTAGATGGCACTACAATTGATTATATATTTGCAACAACAAAAGCCTAATATGGTTATCTTCACAGAGTTTATAACAGAGGCTTTAAACAGTTGATTTTAATAGAAATTAAATAAAAAAAATAAAAATTATGGCTTTGGAAATTACAGATGCAAACTTCGAGGAAGTTGTGTTAAAATCAGATAAACCCGTTTTGGTTGATTTTTGGGCAGAATGGTGTGGTCCATGTCGTATGGTGGGACCATCTGTAGATGAGATCTCAAAAGAGTACGAAGGAAAAGCAATAGTGGGTAAAGTGAATGTAGACAACAACCCTCAAATTTCAACTCAATTCGGAATCCGCAACATTCCTGCATTGTTGTATTTTAAAGACGGACAGGTTGTTGATAAGCAAGTTGGTGCAGTTCCAAAATCTGTATTAGCACAGAAATTAGATAAACAATTGTAGTAATTTAATATACATAAGTTTAAAAAGCGTTCATATCTTATGAACGCTTTTTTTATATTTACGCTATGCAGTCGCCGTTTGATGAACAAATCTTACATTTTAACAGTAATTTAGAACTTCTGGCCAGGCAGGTGGTTGAAGGCTTTATTACAGGTCTTCATAAGAGCCCTTTTCATGGCTTTTCTGTTGAATTCGCAGAGCATCGGCTTTATAACGTAGGTGATAGTGTTAAAAATATAGACTGGAAACTGTTTGCCAGAACAGATAAACTGTTTAGTAAAAGATACGAAGAGGAAACTAATCTCCGCTGTCAGTTTATCATAGATGTTTCATCATCTATGTATTTCCCGGTAAATGAATACAACAAGCTAAATTTTTCCATACAGGCAACAGCAGCACTAATTTATTTATTAAAGCGGCAGCGTGACGCCTTTGGTCTTAGTCTTTTTACTGATCATTTGTTGTTAAATACTCCGGCAAAATCTACCACAACGCATCAGAAATACTTATTTACTCATCTGGAAAGGATATTGAAATCTCAAAAGATGGATGTAAAAACAAATGTTGAGCAGGCATTACATCAAATAGCTGAGCTGATTCATAAAAGGTCATTGGTAGTTGTTTTTAGCGATATGCTAAATACCATGCAAGATGAAAATGAAACAGATGCTTTGTTCTCTGCATTGCAGCATTTAAAGTTTAACAAGCACGAAGTAATTATTTTTAATGTTACCGATAAATCAAAAGAGGTTGATTTCGGCTTTGAAAACCGTCCGTATGAGTTTATAGATATGGAAACCGGAGCAACATTAAAGGCACATACATCTAAAGTAAAAGAAGCGTACCTGTCAAAAATGAATACTTACCGACAGTCTATTCAATTAAAATGCACACAATATAAGATCGATATGATTGATGCAGATATTTCTGCGGGATTTTATCCTGTTTTACAAGCTTATTTGATTAAGCGGCAGAAAATGAGTTAAGCTTTTGTTATCAGTGCTACATTTTTCAAAATCACCTTACAGGCCCATTCAATCTCCTCGTTAGTTATAATAAGTGGGGGGCTATGCGCATAGAATTACTGCAATGTAAAAACCAGTCGCTTATTATGCCATCCGCAATGCATGCATCAATTATCTTTTTATTTGTTTCAAAGTTTTCAAACTCAATGGCAATCATTAATCCTTTACCGCGTACTTCCTTTATTGCAGGGTGTACCAGTAATTTTTTGAAGAGTTCCCCTTTTTCGGTTACACCGTTAACAATGTTTTCCTGAACAATTGTTTGTAATGTTGCCAGGCCTGCAGCGCAACTAACGGGATGACCACCAAAAGTTGTGATATGACCCAGTATAGGATTGGTTGCTAATGACATCATGATTTCATTTGAGCTTACAAAAGCACCGATAGGCATACCACCACCAATACCTTTAGCCAGTAAAAGAATATCAGGTACAATGTTGAAATGCTCAAATCCAAATAGTTTTCCTGTACGTCCAAAACCGCATTGTATTTCATCAAGCACTAATAAGGTACCCGTGCTGGTGCATTTATCTCTGAGGGCTTTAAAATAAGCTTTGTCAGCAATTCTAATTCCGGCTTCACCTTGTATGGTTTCAATAAATACCGCTGCGGTTTTTGTAGTGATAAGATCAAGATCAGGCAGTGAGTTGTATTCAATAAATTTAATATGTGGTAATAATGGGCGATAAGCTTGCTTAAATTCCTCATTACCCATTAAACTTAAAGCTCCCTGGGTACTGCCATGATAAGAGTTGTCGCAGGATATGATTTCTGTACGATGGGTATAACGTTTTGCAAGCTTCATTGCGCCTTCAACTGCTTCGGCTCCGGAATTTACAAAATAAGTGCAGTTTAAATTGGGAGGAAGAACATCAGCAAGGGCTTTGGCAAAATTGACCTGTGGGTTTTGAACAAACTCACCATAGACCATAATGTGCATATAATTTTCTGCCTGCGTTTTTACAGCTTCAACAACGGCAGGATGACAGTGGCCAACATTACTTACGCCAATTCCTGCAATTAAGTCGAGGTATTTTTTGCCATCAGTATCATAAAGATACATTCCACTGGCTTTATTAAATTCTAAAAGAAGCGGTTCAAGTGTTGTTTGGGCGTTGTGTTGTAGAAATAACTGACGTTGTGTAAGCATGCACAAAGGTAACAATTATTTCGCTGTACATCCGTTTAAGGCCTTTTATTACGGTATCTTGATAGTAATTCCCTTTTAAAGGTTTCCTGAGCTCTGTAATATTTTCCAATCACCTTGATAGGTAAATTCGACTTTAATTTTGCGTAATATTTTTTATCAAGGTTTAGCTCTCTTTGTTTAAAGCTAAAATCATTAACGATGAGGGTTTGCACTTCGCTGTCTGCAAGTTCATCAATTTCTGGCATTTTTCTAAAACTGATCATCTTTTGTGCTCTTTCCTTACGTAGTTCTGATTGTTCTTTTTGATAATCATTGTAGATTGGCCAAAAGATTTTGGCTTCTTCGGCCGATAATTCCAACTTTTGCGTTAAGTAAGCAATTTTATAAGACTCAATTTCCTCACGTTTCTTGTCATCTGGCCTTTGTGCTAAGGCGAGAACTGGAAATGCCATAAGGAGCGCTACGATTAAATTTTTCATTTGTATAAATTATAAACTTGTTGCAAGCTCGTTCTGCGAATAATTAGTTAGGATATAATTTTCTAAGTCGGTATCTGTTACTGCAGGCTTAGGTTGAGTAATATCTGTACTACTAATATGATCTATAATAACCTGCTCATCAATGTCATATAACATTTGCTCTGTTGCTAAATCTGCAGAAGTAGTTTTTTGGGCCGGGCTTTGCTGATTATTGAAATACAAGCCTAAGCCTGTTACTAATAAAAAGCAAGCTGCAGATGCATACTTAACTATACTGGAATTCCATAAGCGCACAACCTTAGGTTTTGTTTCAGGTTGTATTTCTGCAGTGGTTTTAGCTAAAATGTTGGCCTGTAGTTTTTCAAAGTAATTATCAGGGACAGTGTATCCATCATTTTGAACAACAGCTTTAAATTTTTCTACAGTAATTTTGGCGTTGATACTTTCGGTCAATTCATCAAAATAATGCATAGGGGTTGTGAATCCGGTTTCCCGAGCTCCTTTCATCCATTCATCATTTTCAAAATCTTGTTTCATTACAAATGTATTGATACTTTAATTGCCAAAAGGTTTAAAAGGTAATGTCATCATTTAGCATAAAAACTTCAATTTTTTTCACAGCTATGTGAAAAGAGGCCTTTAAAGCGCCTACACTGGTTCCGGTGATCTCTGCAATTTCCTCATATTTAAGTTCGTCAAAATATTTCATATTAAATATAAGTCTTTGTTTCTCAGGTAAAGTTAGCAATGCCTGCTGTAGTTTTAGCTGTACTTTATCTCCATTAAAATAAGAAGAAGCTACCAATGTCTCCGTTAGTTCATCAGATACCTCATCCAAAGGTGTATTATTTCTTTGTTTCTTTTTATTTAGAAAGGTGATGGACTCATTAGTGGCAATCCTGTAGATCCAGGTATAAAGCTGTGAGTCGCTACGAAAGGAATCTAGATTTTTCCAAATCTTAATAAAAACATCCTGTACCAGATCATCAGCATCGTCATGATCGATAACCAGACGTCGGATGTGCCAGTATATTTTTTGTTGATATTTATTTAGAAGCAGGTTAAAGGCTTCGTTACGAGTTTTTACATCTGAGAATTTCTCTAAAATCTCTGAATCTTCAACCTGCTTCATTTATTTTGTGGTTGGATGTTGATATTATTTTTTTGCTCTTTTAATTACTTTTTGAGCCGCCTCAACAATATTTACTGCATCTAATCCGTATTTAGTCATTAACTGATCAGGGGTACCGCTTTCTCCGAAGCTGTCGTTTACTGCAACAAATTCCTGAGGAGTTGGAAGTTCAGTTGATAGTAATCTGGCAATGCTTTCGCCTAATCCACCAAATTTATTATGCTCTTCGCAGGTAACCACACATCCTGTTTTCTTTACAGATTTTAGAACTGCTTCTTCATCCAAAGGTTTAATTGTATGGATATTAATGATTTCGGCATCAATTCCCAATTCTGCTAATTTCTCGCCAGCTTCTATTGCTTTCCAAACCATGTGGCCTGTTGCAATAATGGTAACATCAGTTCCTTCATTTACCATCCATGCTTTACCGATTTCGAATTTCTGATCCGGATCAGTAAAAACAGGGATTACAGGACGGCCAAAGCGAAGATAAACCGGGCCATGATGCTCAGCTATTGCAATAGTAGCAGCTTTAGTTTGGTTATAATCGCAAGGATTAATTACGGTCATGCCCGGAAGCATTTTCATTAAACCTATATCTTCAAGGATTTGGTGAGTTGCACCGTCTTCTCCAAGCGTTAAGCCAGCATGTGAGGCGCAGATTTTTACGTTTTTATCAGAATAGGCCACTGACTGGCGGATCTGATCATAAACTCTACCTGTTGAGAAGTTAGCAAAAGTTCCTGTAAAAGGAATTTTGCCCCCAATAGTTAAACCAGCTGCAATACCAATCATGTTTGCTTCAGCAATACCGATCTGGAAAAAGCGTTCAGGGAATTCTTTAATAAAGGCATCCATTTTTAAAGAACCCACTAAGTCTGCACATAGTGCAACTACTTCAGGGTTTTTTTTACCTGCTTCAAGTAATCCAGCTCCAAAACCAGAGCGGGTATCTTTTTTTTCAGTGTATGTATATTTTTTCACGAGTTTTCTATTTTTGTTTAACTGTGTTCAAGCTTGCTGCGCAGGTTTTCACGAGTTTTCTATTTTTAATTAATAGTGTTCAAGCTTGCTACGCAGGTTTTCATTCTTAATAATCTTTTAAGGTACTTGGCAATTGAGCAAGAGCGGTAGCAAGTTGCTCATCATTTGGCGCAACTCCGTGCCATTTGTGCGATCCCATCATGAAATCAACACCAGCACCCATTTGAGTACTCATTAAGTTCAAAATTGGCCTACCTTTTCCTAAAAGTGATTTAGCATAATGCAAAGCTTTAACAATTGAATCCATATCGTTGCCATCTGAGTTGATTACATGCCATCCAAAAGCCTCAAATTTGGCTTGTAGATTTTCTAATGATAATACTTTTTCAGTTGGGCCATCAATTTGTTGTCCGTTATAATCAACTGAAGCAATCAGGTTATCTACTTTGTTAAAAGGAGCATACATGATGGCTTCCCAATTTTGACCTTCCTGCAGTTCACCATCACCATGTAATGAAAATACCACCGAGTGGTCTTTATTTAATTTCTTAGCAAGGGCAGCACCAATGGCAACAGACATTCCCTGACCTAAAGATCCAGAGGCAATTCTAACGCCTGGAAGTCCTTCATGTGTTGTTGGGTGACCTTGTAGCCTTGAATTTAATTTTCTGAAAGTAGCCAGTTCTTTAACGTCAAAGTATCCTGCTCTAGCCAGAACACTATAAAAAACCGGTGAGATGTGACCGTTGGAAAGGAAAAATAAATCTTCACCTTTTCCATCCATTGTAAAATCAGTAGAGTAGTTCATTACCTCAAAATACAGTGCAGTAAAGAAATCTGCACAGCCTAATGATCCACCTGGGTGACCAGACTGGCAGGCATGTACCATTCTAACAATATCCCTTCTTACTTGAGAAGCAATATCTTCTAATTCATTTATTGTATGTTTCATTAATTGGGGTTGTTGATTAATATGACAAACTTAGCTAAAACTGCGCATGCATTTATGCGCGTATTTAAAATAAATATCCCAATAATACCGCTTATATTTTAAAAAGTGGTCACTTTATAATAAAAAGGAGTATTAAAAGACATAGTGTAATGGTAGGATAAATTTGATTGGTCTAAACTGAAAGGTGAGAATATTCAACTATGCCGACAATTGAAAAATAATTATTTAACATTTAGAAGATATTTGTTTATATTTATGGTGGTTCTTTACCAAACAAAGAAATAGATGCAAACCAACCAATTAAAATATTGGAGTGAATCAGATCTTTTCGTAAAACTCGGAGAGGGTGATGAGCGGGCTTTTGGGCATGTATTTAAGCAGTATTTTTCTTCATTATGCTATTTCGCTAACAAATATGTGTTTGATGCACAGGAAGCTGAAGATATTGTTGAAGAGGTTTTTGAAAAGCTTTGGAATTGTAATCATCAAATTAGTTGTTCAGAACATTTAAGGTCGTATTTATATATGGTAACCAAGCGTACCTGCATGGACCACTTGAGTAAAAATATTCATGCAAAAGAAAGGCAATTGAACTTTGCAATGAAGGTTGGAGATCAGGAACCCGACTTTATTTATGAAATGATCAGGGCCGAAGTTCTTAGAGAAATTTATCTTGAAATTAAAAGCCTTCCGGAGCAATGTAGCAGAATAGTTTCGATGAGCTATATTGATGGGCTTCGTAATGAAGAGATAGCAGAAAAACTTGGCCTTTCTGTTCAGACAGTTAAAAATCAGAAAACCAGAGGTGTTTCCATACTTAGGGCAGGTTAGCTTAATGTTTTTACTAGGCAAATAGCTCCAGGCAAAGTAAGGTAGCCTCGGGGCTCAATGCTTCTATTTCAATTGAATTTATATCCCATAAGGCCAACCCATCTCTAGGATGCATTAATCGGCCATTAATTTCGAATGCTCCGGCTATAATGAATGTGAAGAAAGCGTTCTTTTTATCTTTTAGGTTGTAGATTGTTTCTGATCGGCCACCAAACTGACCGATGCTTAATGCAAATGGAAGGGCTTTTTGCGAAGCTGTTATAGTTGGCAATATGGGGATAAGATGATTAAAATTTTCATTCATATTAAACGCAGCGGGTTTTAATGATTGATTTTGGACTATAGATTCATCCTTGATCCAGATTTGAAGAAAATTAATGAAATCCCATCCGTAAGGATTATGGATATTAAATTTGCTCCCGGCAACAAAACTATTTATTTTGACTTCACCAATGTTTACTTCTTTGGTGTCTTTGTTTTCTCCCTGATAGAAAAGATCACCAGTAATGGGTATTAACAGTAAATGTGAAGCCTCCTTAACGGAGACTTCAAGTTTGCCCCTAGGCACCAATAATTGATCATTCAGAGCGGTTAGATTTCTAAATGGCTCCTTGTGTTCATCAAAATAGGCATTGCTATTAAATGTCATTGTGGTTTTAGATATTTCTGATTCCTCAATTCCACGCTGTTCGCTTAAAAAGATTTTTCCTTGCTCCATAACTAAGCCGGTACGTTAATTTTCATAGTAAGGTTAAATCCATCGGCTATGCTACCTGTAACTGTTGCAACCTCTGAATTGGTTGTGTCATCGCTAAAGACATTATCTTTTGCATTATAAGTATAACCAGACATTCCCTTTTTGTACCCGTTAACTATGGCCACTGCTGTACCTGCACCTTCAGGGAAAGCAATTTGTGTTACTTTTAAAGAATTGCCGGCCGCATTGTAAACATGAACATGTATGTGCGTTGCACGGCCATTGTACCAACCAGGGAAAATGCTTGTAAAGGTAACCAGGCCATTTGCATCTGTGATTTGTCGACCTCTTAAGAAATGGACAGACTGATAATTGGTAGACTGCATGCCTGAACCACCATACTCAGAATAATTACCCTCTGCATCGCAATGCCAGATATCAACCATAGCGCCTTCAATTGGGATGCAATCTTTATTTGAATTTGCGATGGTAATTTTAGCTGTTAATTTATATCCGCTGCGGCCATCAGTAATGTCGCTTCTAACATACCCCGATGGGGTTTTTGTAGGAAAGGGCCCTTCGGTTTCTGTTGGGGCAGCAGTACAGGTACTACTACTGGTTCCGGAACCTGAATCTGTTACCGCTTCGCTGCTTGCAGCATCCAGACTATCTTTTTTACAAGCCTCCCACAGAATCGGTGTAGAGATAATTCCTACCATCAGGCTCCTTAAAAATTGTTTTCTTTCCATAGCATTTATGTTTATTAATTAATTTTAGTTAAGACAAATCTGCATAGGATATTTTGGTCAATTAATGAAGTAACGATAAACAGGGGTTTTCTGTCGATGAATAAGAAGATTTATTATATCCATCGATAAAATTGAAAGGTTTGCGGATACAATGATATTATTAAAGATAAAAGATGTTGATTTGTATATGATTCGTTTTCAGATATCAACCATCATTATACATGCGGTAGCCTGGTTGCTGTTCATTAGTTTCCCTCTGTTGTTTTTTAGCCAGGGGGGGAATTTTCATGGTAATTGGATGGGAGAGTTATCATGGCCATATCTTCAATATCCTTTGGTGTATATGTTTATTTTTTACATCAATGCTTATTATTTGTTTCCAAGGTTTTATGTGAAAAGAAAATATACAATCTATTCGTTTCTTGTAATTCTATTACTTGTTGTTGTGATGTTTATTAAGCCATTTGACAGAATGATGCAAGAGGGTAAGCAAAACGAAAGGCCAAGACCACCACGACCAATGACTGAGTTTCCAAGAGGAGAGTTTAAGATGGATGAGCGGACTCATCCGCCCAGAGATAAGCCTTTTAAGTTTGATATACTTAGTTTTTTTATCTTTGCTATGGTAATGGGGATGGGAACAGCTTTAAGCTCTATCAAAGAGCTGCAACTTACTGAGAAAAGAGCCATCCTTGCCGAAGCTGACAGGGCTAACGCAGAGCTTTCTTTTTTAAAAGCTCAGATCAATCCTCATTTTTTGTATAATACACTTAATAACATTTATACCCTGTGTGTAACTGGAAGTGAAAATGCTGCCGATAGCATAATGAAGTTATCAAATATTATGCGATATGTTACGGATGAGGCTCAGGAGAACTATGTTCCCCTACAGGGTGAGCTGGATTGTATCCGTGATTTTATTGATCTTCAAAGGTTGAGGTTAGGGAAAAAAGTGAGCTTGAATTATAATGTTACCGGCAATTCTTCTGGACATCTTATTTCTCCACTTGTTTTAATGACTTTCATTGAAAATGTTTTTAAGTATGGATTAAGTAACCATGTTGAGGCTCCAATTTCTATTAGTATAGAAATATTTGAGGATAAGATTGCATTCAGATCAGAAAATAGAATTTTTGATAGTAAACAGAATAATGATAGATCGGGAGTTGGAATTAAGAATACCAGACAGCGTTTGGATCATTTATACGCGGGTAGGTACCAACTAAATATTGATGATAAGAGGGAAGTTTTTAGTGTAAATCTGGTTCTTTTTTCTTAATCGATATCTATATATTTAGTGCTAAATATTAAGTATGTCTTTAACATGTGTAGCAATTGACGATGAGCCTTTGGCTTTAGAACTGGTGCGTTCTTATGTTACACGTATGCCTGAAGTGAAATTAGTTGGAACTTTTGAAGATGCAATTTCTGGCATTGAATTCCTTAGTCGTAAGCACCCGGATTTGATTTTTCTGGATATTAATATGCCTGACATTTCGGGTTTGGATTTAGCCAAGGCATTGAAAGAAAGACCGATGATAATATTTACTACAGCGCATAAACAATTTGCTTATGATGGTTTTGAACTGGAGGCGGTTGATTATTTATTAAAGCCAATTGATTTTGATCGGTTCTCGAAGGCAGTTTATAAGGCTATTGACCTTAAGAGGTATAGAGAGAATGTTTATTCGACCCAGGAAGAATCTTTTATTTATGTACATTCTGAATATAGAATGATTAAGATTGTACTTAAAGAAGTTGAATACATTGAGAGTATGGAGGATTACATAAAAATTCATTTAACGAACGATAAGCCTGTTCTAACATTAATGTCATTAAAAAAGATACTCGAGGTACTTCCAGAACAGCAGTTCAAAAGAATTCACAGAAGTTACATTGTCCCAGTATTTAAGGTCAGATCAGTTCAGAATAAAAAAATACAGTTGAGTACTGTTGTACTGCCAATTGGAGAAAGCTATGCAGAACAGGTTAAGCAATGGCTTGGAATTAAAACATTATAAGAGACTGTTGGTTTGGAGCATAAAAAAGCAACTGCAGATTTAAGTATAAAATCTTTAACATTTAAAGAACGAATTGCAGCGTTCAGGAATTTGCCCGAGTTTTTTAAACTTGTATGGCAAACCAGTAAATGGATGACAGTTGGGAATTTTGCATTGAGGATTGCCAGATCAGTTATGCCACTTGCTATTTTATGGGTAGGCAAACATATTATTGATGAGGTAGTGCTTTTAAGCAATAATGGAACAACTCATTCTCAGGATTACCTATGGAAACTGGTGGCTCTTGAATTTGGATTAGCCATATTAACAGATATTTTAAGTAGGGCTATTAATTTAATGGATGGCTTGCTGGGCGACTTGTTTTCTAACTATACTTCGGTAAGGATTATGAAACATGCGGCGACTTTAGATTTGGATCAGTTCGAAGATTCTGTATTTTATGATAAGCTAGAACGAGCCAGACAGCAAACGGTTGGACGGACTGTATTATTATCGCAGGTAATGAGCCAGATCCAAGACTTAATTACGATGGGGTTTCTTGCAGTTGGCCTGTTAGCCTTTAACCCATGGCTCATTGTGGTACTGTTGGTAACTATTCTTCCTGCATTTTTGGGTGAATCTTATTTTAATGATCAGAGTTATGCACTTTCTAGAAGGAGAACTCCGGAACGGAGAGAGCTAGACTATGTTCGTTATCTTGGAGCAAGTGATGAAACAGCAAAAGAAGTTAAGGTATTTAATCTTTCAACTTTTATCATTAACCGTTTTAAAGAACTTTCAAAAAGATTTTATACTGAGAATAAGCGGTTGTCATTGCAGCGTTCGGTTTGGGGTACTTTCTTTGCCTTTTTAGGTAGTGCGGGTTATTACTTAGCTTATGTGTATATTATTTACAGAACAATTAAGGGTAGCATTACTATTGGTGAACTTACATTTCTGGCGGGCTCATTCCGGCAGATGCGGGGCTTAATAGAGGGGGTGCTTTTGCGTTTCACTGCCGTTTCGCAAGGTGCAATTTATCTTAGTGATTTTTTTGAGTTCTTTGAAATTGAGCCTAAAATTCGAAAAATGTCAAATGCAAAACCTTTTCCAAATCCCATTAAACAGGGTTTTACTTTTGAGGATGTGGGGTTTCAATATGCACATTCAGAGCGTTGGGCTAATCGGCATTTGAGTTTTACACTCCACCCTGGCGAGAAGCTGGCTTTGGTAGGAGAAAACGGCTCAGGGAAGACAACTTTGGTTAAGCTGCTTGCAAGACTTTACGACCCTACAGAGGGTAGAATATTGCTTGATGGGATTGATTTGAAAGAATATGACCTTGATGAATTGCGATTGAATGTTGGCATTATTTTTCAAGATTATCTACGCTATCAAATGACCTTTGCACAAAATATTGCAGTTGGAAATATTCAGGAGCAGGATAACCGCGCATTGATAGAAAGTTCAGCAAGACAAAGCTTAGCTGACACGCTTGCAGAGAAACTGCCTTTTCATTATGATCAGATGCTTGGTAAACGTTTTTCTCAGGGAGTAGAATTATCGGGTGGAGAATGGCAAAAAGTTGCTTTGGCAAGAGCTTATATGAAGGATGCACAGCTATTGATTCTTGATGAGCCAACAGCCGCTCTTGATGCCAGAGCTGAGTATGAAGTTTTTCAGCGTTTTGCTGAATTAACAAAAGGAAAATCGGCTGTATTGATTTCTCATCGTTTTTCAACTGTGCGTATGGCGGATAGAATACTTGTGCTGGAAAAGGGCCAGTTAATAGAGATTGGCAGCCACGACGAATTGATTCTGAAAAGGGGAAGGTACGCTGAACTGTTCGACCTTCAAGCTATGGGGTACAGATAAAAATCTATTAGGTTGGTACGATTTGGGATTGGCATCGTAATAATAGTATCAATCGAAAAGGATGCGCTCAGAAGTACAGACCAAAATAATAATAGCTCTAATTGGAAAACAGATTAGAGGCGAGCTTAGTGCAATTGATGAATTGACACTTAGGATGTGGGTTTCTGAAAGTGACTCGAACAAGATTTTATTTGATCGGCTGACAGACTCAGCTTATAGACAAGCTGAGTTAGCAGAGATGAGAAGTTTTACAAGTGCGCCTGCGGCATTTGCAAATTTTATGGAGAAGTACGGTGAACGTATACCTGCTGAAGGTGATGTATATGTGCCTCCAAAAATTGAGGTGGAGAGGAAAGTGGACTACGAATTCTTAAAATATGGGACCACTGCAGTTATTTTCCTGGCATTATCCATTGGTTTTTTTATTTATCTTAACAATAAAGATTTATTAGAAAATACTGATTCTCATACCAGCGCCTTGGCTAAGTCTGAAATGATGACAGACCACAATTATTTTTTGGGTTTAAATACTGATGAAAAGACTACCGATAATTATGATGTACGTTTAAAAGAATATATAACCTGGAAGCAAGGCTTATTTACTTTTAATAAGGAAACCCTGGAGTCCCTTATGCAAAGGATTGCACATTGGTATGATGTAGATGTAATATATTCAGATGGCAATATTGGCAAGACCTTATATACGGGAACAGCTTTGAGGTTTAACAGCATTACTTCCTTGCTGAATAAGTTAGAAAAAACCGGACCTGCTAAGTTTAAAGTGGAAGGCAGGAAGGTGCTTGTTCAGCTTCATGATTGATTTGTTTACCAAATCAGTTTCAAAATTTCTTAATAATATAGTAATTGATAGGATACACAAACGTTTGCGCAAAAAAAATGCGTAAATATTAAGTGTAAATAGCATACTTTGGATTAAAAAATAGCCCCCGCCTAGTAACTTGCGGTATATTTTTATATTTTTAGAAAGTAAAATCAAATTATTTTAAATAAAAAAGCAAAAGCAATAATAAAACCTAAACGTAATTATGACCAACCAAACAAAATCGACTGTAATTTCGCCCATTGTAACTATTGGAGCTCTGTTTTTCATTTTTGGCTTTGTAACCTGGGCCAACAGTACACTAATACCCTTTCTGAAACTGGCTTGTGGTTTAAAGACTGATTTTGAGGCTTTTCTGGTTACATTCGCTTCTTATATTGCTTATTTCTTTTTGGCCTTACCATCATCATGGATCCTTAAAAAGCTGGGTTTTAGAAATGGTATTATTATTGGCTTGCTTATTTTGGCTTTTGGTTCTTTAATTTTTATTCCGGCTGCAAGTTCAAGAAGTTTTGGTTTGTTCCTTACCGGTATATTTATCCAGGGGGCTGCATTGTCGTTACTGCAAACAGCTTCAAATCCGTATATAAGTATAATTGGCCCAATAGAAAGTGCTGCAAAACGCATTAGTATAATGGGTTTATGTAATAAATTTGCAGGTATTATTGTGCCTATTATTATGGGTACTTTGTTTCTTAAGAATGCTTCCGGTATTGAGGCTAAAATTAATGATGCAGCAACTACAGTTGCAGAGAAAGAGGCACTTTTAGCAGAAGTTTTAGGTCGTGTTTATACACCTTATATTGTTTTAGCAATTGTATTTACTGCTTTTGCATTATTTATTAAATTTTCTCATTTACCTGAGGTTGATGTTGATAAGGAAGAGGTGATTGAAGGAGGTGATGTTAAGTCTACAAAGACTTCTATTTTTCAGTTCCCTCATTTATTTCTGGGAGCCTTCTGTATTTTTGTTTACGTAGCTGCAGAGGTTATGGCGGGAGATATTATAGGTGTATATGGTAAGGCTTTAGGCATCAGTGCAGACATTAGTAAGTACTTTACAACACTTACTTTAACAAGTATGCTGGTAGGTTATGTGATAGGAATTATTACTATTCCAAAGTATATCAGCCAACAGGCAGCATTAAAAATTTGTGCAATTTTAGGCGTCATATTTATTTGTGCAGCTTATGCAACTACGGGTTATGTTTCAGTAGTTTTTGTTGGCCTTTTGGGTCTTGCAAACTCATTGATGTGGCCGGCTATTTTTCCTTTAGGGATTAAAGATTTAGGTAAGTTTACTAAAACTGGTTCTGCAATTATGATTATGGGTATAGCCGGGGGTGCAATTTGGCCTCTTATTTATGGTTATCTTAAAGATTACGCACATATGCATTTTCAACTTGCTTTTTTTGTAAGCGTGTTGCCTTGTTATTTGTATATATGGTTCTTTGCGGCGTATGGGCACAAGATAAGATCTTAATGCTAGTATTTTATTAACAAATAAGAGGGGGGCTGTTAAACGATAGCCCCCTTCTTATTTGTTGGATACTTAAGATGAATAGATTTTTGAACGAAATGAACAGGCAAAATAGGGTTTCCGTTCACGCTAAAAGGTTTAGTTTTAGAAAAAATGTAAAAAAAATAGGGTTTTACATTTGATAAAAATTCTAGTTATGCTTATTTCTTCGTTACGAAAGAAGCTCAATGATATATCTATATCCAGAAAGTTATATTTTACAATTGGTATAATAACTTTTTTGGTCATAGTAGAGTTGTGCACTTTATGGTTCTCAATTACTACGCTGTCGGCAGTTAGGTCTTACGTGGGTGGAGAAGGATTATGGTCCAAATCGCAAAAGAATGCAATTTTGAATTTAAGAGAGTATGGCTATACTTATGATGAAAAGAATTATGAGGCGTTTAAGGAGTTTTTGAAAGTTCCTTTTGGTGATAAAATCGCCAGAATTGAAATGTCAAAGTCAAATCCTGATTTGGTTAAGGTAAGGGAAGGCTTTTTGCAGGGCAGGAATCATCCGGATGACATAGATAATATGATTGGACTAACCAGAAGGTTTAGTAAGGTTTACTATCTAAACAAAGCGTTTGTTGCATGGCAAAAAGCTGAACCCGTTTTAGATGAGCTACTGGAGATTGGAGAACGACTTCATGTGCTGATTGAATCTCCAAATATAGATAAGGAAAAGATAACGGTTTTACTATACGAAATTGAAAGACTTAACACTGAACTAACTACTCTGGAAGATGATTTTTCGTATACCTTGGGGGAGGGGGCCAGGTGGTTGGAAGGGATGGTGTTAAGGCTGGTATTGGCATTATCTATAACAATTGGGACAACCAGTATTTTAATTGCTATATCTATAAACAGAAGTATTAAGAAAGGTTTGGATGTTATAGTTGATGGAGCAGACTTGGTTAAGAAAGGAGAATTGGAGACAAGGGTTGAAGTCTTTGCTAATGATGAAATTGGAAGGGTAGCTACTGCTTTTAATGAAATGATAGCAACGCTTGAGCATAAAGTAGTCGAGTCAAAAGTTACTGAAGCAAAGCTCGTAACTGAGCGTCAGCGTGCCCAGTCCTCTGAAAGGGCCAAACATGTTTTTCTGATAAACATGAGCCATGAAATACGGACTCCAATGAATGGTATTCAAGGCTTTGCGAATTATATCAGAGGATCTTTAACAGACAAAGAACATCTGGAGGCAATTGAGATGATCATAAAATCTGCAGATCATTTAATGAGGATATTAAATGATATCCTTGATTTTTCTGGCCTTGGAAATGGAGAGGTTGATTTTATTAAACAGCCACTTAAAGTTAGGGATGTGATTAAGGATGCCTGCCTTTATGTGGAATCTAATGCGAAATTAAAAAAAATTGCTTTAAGCTATTCTATTGGTGCAAGGGTGCCAGATATTTTTATTGGAGATTCTATCAGGCTCTCTCAAATTTTTGTAAACCTGGTGTCGAATGCAATAAAATTCACTGAAAATGGAACGGTTGTTATTTCAGCAGATATTATAGACGAGGATAAGGAAAACGTGGTGATTGAATTCAGGGTAAAGGATACAGGCATTGGAATTCCCGCAGAAAAACAACAAAAAATATTTGAACTATTTGAACAGGGGGCAAGTAGCACTTCCCGTAAGTTCGGAGGTGTAGGTTTAGGGTTGAGCATGGTGAAAAGACTGGTTGAACTGCAGAATGGAAAAATATTCCTGGAAAGTACGCCTGATAAGGGATCTGAGTTTTATTTCAGAATGCCTTTTCTGAAAATAAGCGATGCTGAAAAGCGGAATGGAATTAGTGAAGAACCTGATCCTGAAAATGAATCAGGAAAGGGAATAAATGTACTTATTGTTGAAGATAACCCAATTAATCAGCTGTTGGTTATTAAGGTGTTACAAAAGAGAGGGTATGAAACAACAATTGCTCAAAACGGGAAAATAGCTATAGAAAAATATAAAAATGAGGATTTCGATATTGTATTAATGGACTTGCAAATGCCTGAAATGGATGGTTATGAAGCTGCTAAATACATACGCCGTATGGATCCTGAAAAGGCAAGCATTCCAATTGTGGCCATGACCGCCCACACAATACAAGGGGAGCTGGAGAAGTGCCTGGCAATTGGAATGAATGACTATGTTTCAAAGCCTTTTAGTCCAGATGAACTTAATGTTAAAATTCAACTTCTGGTTGGGAATAAGCAGGTTAAATGTTAAAGTAACTCCAAAACCTGTGCCGTTGAGTTTTTAGTGTCTACCTTTTTTATGATATGCAAAATGGAACCGGTTTCATCAATAAGAAAAGTGGTTCTATTAGTTCCCATGTATTTCTTTCCGTACATATTTTTCTCTCCCCAAACTCCATAAGCTTCAACAATCTGTTTGTCTGTATCGGCAAGAAGCGTAAATGGAAGACTGTGCTTGGTGACGAATTTTTGATGTGATTTTTCATCATCAATACTTACTCCCAATACAACAATTCCTTTAGATGTTAATCCCTGATAATTGTCTCTGAAATCGCATGCTTCTGCTGTACAACCAGGGGTATCGTCTTTCGGGTAGAAATATAATACTACTTTTTTTCCGAGAAATTGCGATAATGATACTGTATTGCCATCCTGGTCTCTGGCAGTAAAATCAGGGGCCTTTTGGCCTTCTTTTAATTCACTCATAATGCTATTTATAAAAAGAAATTGAATAATTCTTGATGTTGTTTTTCATATCTGAAACAATTACCTCTAATGTATGTTTGCCTTGATTTGTACTATCATCAAATGTATGCCAAAGTGAGGCTGTTTTGGTGTCAAATTCCATTAGTACCCATTTGCCATCAATATACCCATTAAAACTCTTGATTCCGGATAGGTTATCCCGGATTTTAAATGAAATTTTACTTATTCCAACCATACTTTTCCTATCGGATATATTTATAGGAATTATACTTGGCGCAATAGTATCTATGGCTATAAAATAGCTTCCAAAGGTTCTTGGTTTGGCTTTTACATAGCCGTTTTCATAGTATCCCCCTGAGACGAACGTCCGGTATTGACAATAAGGGCTTTTTCTTTGTATTTATTAATTGAACTGTCTGCCTTAATCCATATTTCAAAACCTATATGTAATG
Organism: Pedobacter ginsengisoli; assembly: GCF_002736205.1. Lineage (NCBI taxonomy): Bacteria > Pseudomonadati > Bacteroidota > Sphingobacteriia > Sphingobacteriales > Sphingobacteriaceae > Pedobacter > Pedobacter ginsengisoli. The sequence continues at coordinate 5,268,432 of NZ_CP024091.1, forward strand.
GGGTTAGCGGATTATGGATCTGGTGTATATTAGAAAATGCATTTGTTGATGGTTTAGGTAAGGCCTTATATGTGAAGTTAAGATCATTATATAGCGTGCCTTTTGGAATGATTACTTTTACCTCTTCATTGTTGAACTCATTAAGAGTGTCATATGAGTAATAATTGCCTGCAGTCGGTTCTGGTGTGTTTATTATAGCTTTATCATCGGCTTGTACATTGAACGACAAAATACTTTTATTTCCAGTTGCATCTGAAATGATATATTTTAACTGATGTAATTTGCCGTCATTAAATTCTATGCGGCCATTGTTTACCAGATTGCTATAAATGTTTAAAGGGTTGCCTGGATCAACAAAGCTTTTCTGAATGTTTCTTTTGGTGTTAAGAAAAGTTGGATAATCAATGTGAGAATTGATGGCTCTGCTATTTTCGAATTGAAATTTTTCGAGAGCTGATGTATAAACAGGCTTTCCGTCTAATTCAAGCTGAATAGAATAAACACCGTTTGTTCCCGAAGCGCCATTGTGTTTGTCGGTGGCAACAATACCAAAACCAACTTCACCACTTAAATTAATTGTATTTACCTTATTAAGATGATAATTGCCTGGTCCACCAGTAATCTGAAAATACTGCTTAGGTGTAAATTCGTTAAATGGTTTTTTATTTAAGCGATAAACATACATAGAGTAAAGTACAGGAGGGATATTGTCTGGTATTTCGAGACCGAATAGCTGAGGGTTAATTGTTGCCTCTGTTTTTGAATCCCTGATCTCGAAGTGAAGGTGAGGGCCACCTGAACTTCCCGTATTGCCAGAATAAGCAATAACATCGCCTTTGCGTACGGGGATAAGCATGGAGTTTGGGAATGAGTCTATTTCATAACTTTTCTTTTGGTATTGAATCGTCTTTACTTGCTGTGCTATTTTTGGGCTGAAGCGCTGCAAATGACCATAAACCGAGGTATAGCCATTTGGATGATTGATGTAAAGGGCAAGGCCAAATCCGGAGTTTTGTACCCGTAGTCTTGAAACGTAGCCATCGGCAATGGCATATACAGGATATCCCTCACGCTGATTGGTTCGATAGTCCATTCCTGAATGAAAGTGGTTAGCCCTTAGTTCTCCAAATGATCCTGCCAGGGCAGGGGCATAATGTCAAGAGGTGCTCTGAAATCCACAAGAGGATACTTATTGCCACTAAATATCTGTTGGCCTTTTGAGTATATTACAGAGAGCGCAACAAGTATTAGTGTTAAATTCAGTCTAATCATTAAAGCTATTTTATGTCGAAATTAAGTAGTTGCTGACCGGCCAACCAGGCCTCTAATTTATCTCCGGGTAGCACTTTGTCAACACCTTCGGGGGTGCCGGTAAAAATAATGTCGCCCTTTTTTAGGGTAATATATTTAGAGACAAAGGCGATTATTCTTTCAAACGGAAAGAGCATGTTTTTTGTATTTCCAGTTTGCCTGTTTTGATTGTTAATCTTTAATTCAAAATCGAGGTTATGTATGTCGCTAAATTGGGTTTTGGAAACAAAAGTACTAATGGCAGCTGAATTGTCAAAAGCCTTAGCTAATTCCCATGGTAAGCCTTTTTCTTTATGTAGAGTTTGTAAGTCCCGGGCTGTAAAATCGATACCAAGGCCTACTTCTTCATAATAATTGGCGGCAAACTTTTCAGAAATATGTTTGCCTTCTTTAGAGATTTTTAATACAACTTCAAGTTCATAATGAATATCTGAAGAGAAATCCGGGATATAGAAAGGCTTGTTGTCTTTTAGTACAGCAGTATCTGGTTTTAGGAATATTACCGGATTTTCTGGCGTTGGATTGTTAAGTTCTTTAATATGTGCGGCGTAGTTACGACCAATAGCAATTATCTTCATTTGTATTATGTTTTATGAATAACACTAACCTGCTGCTAAATTATACATTCTGCAAAGAGGAAGCAATTAGGAAGACAGAAATGTAGACTATAAAACAGAAATACGTTTTACAACTGTTTCAGAGCTAGCTACTATTTTCAGAAAATAGATGCCCGGGTTTAGTCTGTTTGGGATGGTATAACTTTTTGTTTGCTCGCCAGAAGAAATACGCTCATTTGAAAGTGTTACAACTTCATTACCTAACAAGTCCATAATTTTAACAGAAAGATTTGATTCACGATCAAGTTTCAGCATTAAATTTACCTGATCATCAACCGGATTAGGATAAACTTTTAAAACTGTTAGGATTTTATCTTGTTTAGATTGTGTGGTTGGAACAACTTTTGTATTAGAGATCACATCATTGTATTGTATAAAACCTAAGTTGTATTTAGGCTTGTACGTTGGTATGTTGACCTTAATTTGAGGTGTTTTGTTAATTCTTTTTGCCCTGATGCCGTTTGTTGTGCTGTCAGATTTTTGAGCAAAAACATTAACGCTGGCAAAAACACCCATGCAAATTATGCAAGAGATATTAAAGAGAAGCGCTATTCTGTGTTTCGTGCTCATGTTTGGTACTGCCAAAAATATAAATAATAAAACAAAAAAATCAATCATTTTGTTCAATAAAAAAATATTTAACAATATTTAACAAGATTTAACGTTTGGAGCAGCTTATGTGTGGAATTAAGACCACATATTGGGATTATAAAAAGCTTGATGACTATGAGTAATAACTGTAATTTTATCCACCAAATCAAAATTAGATAAGTGTCGAGTCAAAAAAATTTAAGCGCGCTCACCGCCGGAGGTTTACTTGTAAGTTTAGGGATCGTATATGGTGATATTGGAACTTCGCCTCTTTATACCTTAAAAGCCATTTTTAATTCGGTTGTTAATGGAGGGCAATCTGTTGATGTAAATCTTGTTCTCGGAGCCTTGTCTTGCATAATCTGGACATTAACTCTACAGACTACGGTTAAATATGTTGTGGTTACTTTAAAAGCAGATAATAAAGGTGAGGGGGGCATTTTTTCTCTCTACTCCCTTGTTCGTAAAAATGCAAAGTGGCTTGTTCTTCCGGCAATAATAGGAGGTTGTGCTTTGCTAGCTGATGGTATCATTACGCCAAGTATAACCGTTACCTCAGCTGTTGAGGGTTTACAACTGAAATTCCCCACAGTATCAGTAATTCCAATTGTTCTGGCAATTATTACTGCATTATTCATTATCCAGCAATTTGGAACTGATTTGGTAGGGAAGCTATTTGGACCGGTTATGTTCTTGTGGTTTAGTACTCTTGGATTATTAGGCTTATTGTTTGTAATACAGGATCTAAGTATTTTAAGGGCTTTGAATCCATATTATGCTTATGAGTTATTGGTAGAAAATCCCATGGCATTGTTAATACTGGGAGGTGTATTTCTGTGTACTACAGGTGCTGAAGCCTTGTACTCTGATATGGGGCATTGTGGAAGAAAAAATATCAGGGTTAGTTGGGTTTTCGTGAAAACGATGTTGATTCTTAACTACCTTGGTCAGGGTGTTTGGGTCTTACAACATGGTAATTATAACACCACATTGAATCCTTTCTTTGAAATAGTACCCTCAGAATATTTGTTGTTTATGGTTGCGTTGGCAACTTGTGCTGCTGTAATTGCCAGTCAGGCAATGATTACCGGTTCTTTTACTTTAATATCTGAAGCGGTAAGATTAAACCTTTGGCCAAAAGTCAGAATCAACTATCCAAGTAATCAAAAAGGACAGATATATGTACCATCTATAAATTGGATTCTTTGGGCAGGATGTATTGGAATTGTATTGATATTCAGGAGTTCGGGGGCGATGGAGGGTGCGTATGGTTTGGCTATTAACCTAACTTTTTTGGCAACTACAATATTGATTGCCGCCTATATGAAACGTAAAAAGGTGCCTGTATATGTAATTGGGATTTTCTTAGTAATCTATATTTTGCTTGAGCTTACCTTCCTTATAGGAAATATGGCTAAGTTTTTTCATGGTGGTTGGGTAACGGTAATGATTGGGTCTGCTTTATTTACAGTAATGTGGAGTTGGTATGTTGCCCGAAAAATTAAAAACAGATTTGTTAAATATGTTGAGATTGAAGATTATTTTGAGATAATTAGTGAGCTAAGCAGTGATGTTTCTGTACCAAAATATTCATCCCAATTGGTATACCTTACCAGCGCTAATTTTAAGACTGAAATTGAATCAAAGATTATCTATTCAATTATTCAAAAGGAACCCAAGCGTGCTGATGTATATTGGCTGGTACATGTTGATGTTGTTGATGAACCGTTTACCCGTGATTATAAAGTAGAGTTTCTGATTCCTGGAAAGCTGATCCGTATTGATTTTAAACTTGGTTTTAGGGTAGAACAGAGGGTTAATCTTTTATATAGGAAAGTGATTGAAGAGCTTGTTAAAAATGGTGAAGTTGATATTACCAGTCAGTACACTTCTTTAAATAAACATAAGATTGCAGGCGATTTTAGATTTGTACTATTAGAAAAACATTTGTCGAAATTTTCTAAGCTGAGCTTCTATGAGCGCTCAATAATGGATTATTATTTTATTTTGAAGCGTTTGAGCCTATCCGAAGAGCGAAGTTTTGGTTTGGATTCCAGCTACGTAGATGTTGAGAAAGTTCCATTGATCTTTGTAACTCCAGATGACATAGAGCTTAACAGGCTTCCGGTTTAATTGGGCATAAAAAAGGCTCCGGGGAGGAGCCTCTATTGTCGGCCTTCCAACCAGACAATTATAGGGATAATTAGGAGGGCAATTTAAATCGTGCTCAAGTCCTTGAGTACCATTTGTTTTTTACTATTATAAATGTAGAGATATATTCTCAAATTGTGGAATTATTTTTAATAAAAATTTTTTTATTTTGAAAATATTGTATAATTGGGCAATATTTTCTACAGATAAGACGGGAATGGAAGTAAAAAAAGCTCTAATCAAGAGCTTTTTTTACTTAAATATTGTTTTCTTTAAGTTTGAGCTTGCTATGCTTAAAGCCATATAAGAAATATACAAACAAGCCAACTATTAACCATATACCAAATCCTATCCAATTAGATATGCCTAATTCGCACATCATATAAAGGCAACTTATTAAACCTAAAACAGGAATAAGAGAAAGGTTTTTAGTGATACAGTAATAAATAATTACCAAGCAGATAAAGAAGAAAATCCACATTGGAATTTTATGTTTAAATAGTTTCCAACCACTTTCATATTTCTTTTCCTGTGCTAATTCTGAGTTGTTTATAAACTGTTCATACTGCTCAGTAGACAACTGGTTTAAATATGCTTCTGAATCTGTATTCTTCTCAATAAGATTAGCTTTGGTTTGGGCAATTTCTATTTCTTTTTTAATTATGCTTAATTCAGTGTCATTTAAAGCAGTAATAAAACTTACAGGCTCATATATTTTTGGGGTATTTAAAATGAAAGCGGTAGTCTCTTTTTTGTAAAAGCTAAAGCCAAAAAATATTGTCCCAATAAACAAGAGAGGAATAATAAATTTAGAGTTTACATAAGGGATTCTAAATTTTCCTCTTTGAATATCCGGCTTGTTTTGCAGAACAAGAACTCCTGCGCAAACCAACACAAAAGCGAATAATGTACCTATTGAGCAAAGGTCTGTTACAATGGTAAGATTCATGAAAAGAGAAGGAATAGCCACCACAAATCCAACCACAATAGTCGCAAAAGAAGGTGTCTGGTATTTTGGGTGGATTTTGGAAAAGGATTTTGGAAGTAACCCGTCCCGGCTCATGCTCATCCATATTCTTGGTTGACCCATTTGAAATACTAAAAGTACACTTGCCATTGCAAATACTGCACTAACAGCAATTATTCCACTCATAAGTTTCAAGTCGATTTGATCAAATACAAATGCCAGCGGATCTCCCACTGCCAGTAATTTGAAATTGACTATGCCAGTAAGCACAAGAGCAATAGCTACATATAATATGGTACAAATAATAATTGCCCACATCATTCCTCTTGGTAAATCTCTTTGAGGGTTTCTACATTCTTCGGCAGTAGTAGAAATAGCATCAAACCCTATGTATGCAAAGAAAACAGCCGATACACCCTTTAATACTCCAGATACCCCATTGGGTGCAAATGGATTCCAGTTCGCCGTGTCAACATAAAAGACACCTACTGCAAGCACCAGTAAAATAACAGCAAGTTTAACAATAACCATTGCATTGCTCGCATTTCTGGATTCTTTCATCCCTCTGTATACTAGCCAGGTAATGAAAATTATAATGCCAAGTGCAGGGAGATCTGCTACAATATGAAAGCCTCCAATCTGGGGAGCAGTTATCCATGCATTGTTTGCTATTCTTGTTACATCGTCCAGATTTGCATAACTTTTTCCTGCGTTAATAAGTGTTTCAGCATGCTTATGCCCATTATAAGCAGTCAGATAATCCATAGTCATCCAGTCAGGTAAATGGATGCCGTCTATGCCAAGTGAAGGTATTCGTATGGAGGAGAGGAGTCCTGTAAAATAATCTGACCAGGATATAGCGACAGTAATATTGCCAATGGCATATTCCATAATAAGGGACCAGCCAATAATCCATGCAACCAACTCGCCAAAAGCAACATAGGAATAGGTATATGCGCTTCCGGATACAGGAACCATTGAGGCAAATTCAGCATAAGCAAAAGCAGCAAAACTACACGCAACGGCAGTAAATATAAACAGGAAAATTACTGCCGGACCGCCATCAGCACTGGCTTTACCTATTGTACTAAAAATGCCGGCACCTATAATAGCAGCGATACCAAAAGCTGTTAAGTCTCTTACGCCTAAAGTTTTATGAAGTGATGTTCCATGGTCGCCATAACCTTTTTCTGCATCCTCCAATATTTTGGCTATTGACTTTTTCCTGAAAAGTTTTTCAAACATACATTAGTAGTTAGGTCCGGTTTTGAGATTCAAACTTAAAGATAATGTTGTAAACTTAACCTAATTTGTGCAATTCATCTTTTACAAATGAGGCAAGCTCTTCAATATACTTTAAGCTAAAATCAAATTTAATCCCTGCAGTTTCATAAATTTCATTAATAGGTTTAGTATATCCTAATGATAGTGCTGAAAGATATTGCTCTAATGCTTTTACAGGATTTTCTTTATAATTTTTCCAGATGGCAATTGCTCCTAATTGTGCAATCGCATACTCAATATAATAGAAAGGTACTTCAAAAAGATGTAGCTGTTTTTGCCAAATATTACCAAATTCTTGCTCTAGACCATCCCAATTAGCAAATCCGCTTCCAAAACGTGTATATATTTGTTTAAAGGCTTCCTCTCTATCAGCTGCATTATGATCTGGGTTAGTATAAATCCAATGCTGGAACTGATCAATAACAGCAACCCATGGCAAGGTTTTCAGCACGTCAGCAAGCTGTTCTTTTTTTGCCCTTATCAGATCCTCTTCATTATCAAAATAGATGTTCCAGTTGTCCATAGAGATCAGCTCCATGCTCATAGAAGCAAGTTCAGCTACTTCGGAAGGACAATGTTTAAAATCATTTAACTCCAAACCTGCTGTTAGGAAGGTATGTACAGCATGTCCACCTTCATGGACCATTGTAGTTAAGTCTCTTAGCGAATTGGCGGAGTTCATGAAAATAAAAGGCGCCCCGGTTTCTGCAAGAGGATAATTGTAACCTCCTGGTGCTTTCCCTTTTCTACTTTCTACGTCAAAAAGATTATTTGCCTTCATAATAGAAAGCATCTGGCCTAATTGAGGATTAATTGCATTAAAACAATCAATACTTTTGTCAATTAGCTCTTTTCCATTTTTAAAAGGTTTTAAAGCCGGTTTTCCCGTGGTACTTACTTCCATGTCCCATGGCTTTAATTCATCTAATCCAAGTAGTTCAGCTCTTTTTTCTGCCTGTTCTTTTAAAATAGGAACAATTTGTTTTTCTATAGCTTCATGAAAATGATAGCAATCTTGCGGAGTGTAGTCAAAGCGGCCAAGCGCCTGAAACATATAATCGCGGTAGTTTTCGAAGCCTGCATTTAGCGCTACCTGATGACGCATAACTATCAACTCATCAAATAAAATATTTAGCTCGTCTTTATTTACAAGTCTACGCTGTTGTATTGTTTCCCAGGCCTGCTGCCTTACATTTCTGTCTGTATCTTTAATAAAGTTGGCAGCCTGTTCTAAAGTGTATTCCTGATCATTGATCATTACGCTCATGGCACCGGTAATAGCCTGATACTTTTGCTGGGTTACCTGAAGTTTAGTTAAAAGCTCAACGTTTTCCTCACGATAAATTTCCAGTGCTTTTCTGATTGCTCTGATGTAAACAAAATATTTATCCTGATTCAACTCATCAATAAATGGACTATCATTGAATTTTTGATTAAGCTGGTTGGCTATTGGTGAAATTTTAGGTTCAATTTCTGTAGCGAAATACTGAAAATCTTTTACCAGTGCTTCATTTGCAGTATCGCAGCTCATTTTAATATATCGCCATGCGAAATCTTCTTCCAGGGATGCTTCCAGTTCACTTTTATCCTTTAACCATTGTTCTAAATCGTTAACATTCTCTATAGTACGAGCTAGTAACTCGTTAAGTATAGGTTCTAAGTTATCCCATTTCATTTCGAGATTTTGAGGGATATAGATTCTTTTCTTTTTAGGTATGGTAAGGTTAATCATAGTTATAAATTAAAATGGGTTCTTAAGAAAGCATCAATTAAAAAACAGATAGCAAATATTACTGATGCAAAGCCATTTGTTGTGGCGAATGCTTTATTTACCTTGCTAATGTCATTGGGTTTTACAAGTAAGTGCTGGTAGGTTAACATAAAGCAAAAGAATGCCACACCAATATAATAGACCCAGCTGAATGTAGTGAACATTGCTGGCAGGATTACACAAAGTGCAGAAAAAATGTGCAAAACGATAGAAAGATTTAAGGCATTTTTAATTCCCATTGCTGCGGGAATAGAATGAAGTTTTTCATTTCGGTCAAAATCTTCATCCTGTAATGCATATATGATATCAAATCCGCTAACCCAAAACAATACCGCAAATGAATAAAGCACAGGTACAATATTGAAGGTGCCCGTTACGGCAATGTATGCGCCAATAGGGGCAAGAGAAAGACCAAGACCCAATACCATATGGCACAATGCTGTAAATCTTTTTGTGTAGCTGTAAAATAATACAACAAAGAGGGCTATAGGCGAAAGATAAAAACAAAGACTGTTGATAAATGCAGTAGTAGTAATGAAAAGAATACAGTTAATAATAACGAATATTAATGCTTCATTAGCAGATACTTTACCAGCTGGGATATCGCGCATTTTAGTGCGCGGATTTTTTGCATCTATATTTCTATCAAGATATCTGTTAAAAGCCATGGCAGCATTCCGTGCAAAAACCATACACAATAACACAAGTGCCAGAAGTAACCAGTTAAATGGATTTGAGGTAGTGGTTACCCCAAGAAAAAAGCCTATCAATGCGAAAGGGAGAGCGAAAATAGAGTGGGCAAATAATACCAGTGAGAAGTACTTTTTCATTAATTTTTATTAAAAATCTTCCTTTGGGGTTAAAATAGGCATTACAAAATCAAGATTTACCTGTTCTATAAAATCCAAAACCGGGTCTCTACCAATGCTTTTCTCTGATGAGGTTACAAAGTATGGAGGAATTTCTTCGAACCAACCCTTTAGGGCTTTTTTAAATGCTGAAACATTTTGATCTGTCTTTACTGCACTCTGTTTGTCGGCTTTGGTAAACACAAGTGCAAAAGGAATTTGAATTTCTCCCAGCCAGCAGCAAAACTCAAGGTCTATTTTCTGAGGTTCGAGTCTGCTGTCTATTAATACAAAAATACATTGTAAACTTTCACGTTTTGTGATGTAGTTTCGGATAAATTTTTCCCATTTTTCGCGACTGCTTTTGGATACTTTAGCGTAACCATAACCAGGTAAATCGACGATATACCATTTCTCATTTATCAAAAAATGATTAATTAATTGGGTTTTACCGGGTCTTTGAGATGTCTTTGCTAATCCATGCTGGTTTACCAGCATATTAATTAACGAGGACTTTCCTACGTTTGAACGACCGATAAATGCATACTCCGGCATATTGGCGACCGGCAGTGCTGAAACCTTTGTATTACTACAAATAAATGTTGCTGATTTTATAATCATTTGACAAAGGTAGAAAATTAGTTTTCAACAATACTTATCTTTGCTGCGTACCATGAACGAAAACATAACACCATACCAATCTGAAACGGCAACAAAGAAGGAGCAAGTTGCCAACATGTTTAATAATATATCAGGAACTTATGATTTTTTAAATCATTTTATGTCCTTAGGTATTGACATTATATGGCGTAAGAAGGCAATAAGAGAGCTTAAATCGATCAAGCCACGAATTATGCTTGATGTAGCAACAGGTACAGGGGACTTTGCTTTTGAAGCCATAAAAATTTTGGCGCCTGAGAAAATTATTGGCGTAGATATTTCGGACGGTATGCTAGATGTTGCCCGCAAAAAGATTCAGGATAGAAATTTACAGCATGTTTTTTCTGTTCAGACCGGAGATTCAGAGGGATTGCATTTTAATGATGATCATTTTGATGCGATTACGGTAGCTTTTGGTGTAAGAAATTACGAAAATCTGGAAAAGGGACTGGCAGATATGTACAGAGTTTTAAAGCCTGGTGGTAAAATTGTGATTCTGGAGTTTTCTAAGCCGAGAAAATTTCCAATTAAACAGGGCTATAATTTTTACTTTAAACACATTACACCAATGCTTGGTAAAATGTTTTCTAAAGATAACAGGGCGTATTGTTATTTGCCGGAATCTGTTGCGGCATTTCCGGATGGGGAGGAGTTTACCAGGTTAATGAATAAGGTTGGTTTTAAAAATACCAAAGACAGACGCCTTACATTTGGAATAAGTGCAATTTATACAGGGACCAAATGAAAATAAAATCAGGCTTACTTCTTTTATGCTTACTTGCATGTATGTCGGCCAGAGCTCAAAATTGGGGTGGAGGAGTAGATGATTCTAATCTCCATTTCGGATTTACTTTTCAATATCTTTCATCAGAATATAAGATTTTAAAGAAAGGAAATTGGAGAGACATCGGTCCTTTACCAGACGACCCAAACCCGCCCAGGTTAACAGGAATATCATCAGATTCTTCTCCTGGTTTTGGAATTGGCTTTGTTGTAAATAAAAGGCTGATAGAAAATGCCGATTTAAGGTTTACTCCAACATTGGTATTCAATGATAGGGTACTAACCTTTCATCATGATGAATCTAAGGATAATGTTGAACGAAAAATATCATCTACACTGGTAGAATTCCCATTAGGACTAAAGCTCAAATCTGATAGAAGGAATAATTTTAGAGCTTATATATTAGGTGGGGCTAAGTATTCAATGGATATCTCATCAAAGAAGAAGACCAATAACGCGAATATTACCGACCCGGGAGAAAAAATGGTGAATAATGTGCGCAATTATCTTTCATATGAAGCCGGATTAGGTTTTGACCTTTATTTTGAATATTTCAAAATGTCGCCAGAGATTAAGTTATCCTATTCTTTTAATAGTGTTTTAAAGGGTGAACCTAATCGTTATTCCTATCCAATAGATAAATTAATGTTGCGTCATGTGACATTCAGTTTATTTTTCGAGTGATGCTACTGCTAAAAAAATTATAGCTTTGCTTAATAATCAATAAAATCAGGAATGTCAAAAATTGCATTAATTACAGGAGCAACTTCAGGTATTGGGGCAGCTTGTGCACATTTATTTGCTGCTCAGGGTTATAACCTAATTTTGCTTGGCAGAAGAGAGCAACTCTTAACTGATGTATCAAAACATTTGGAAGATAAATATGCTATTGAAGTTAAAAAAATAGTAGTGGATGTAAGAGATAATGAAGATTTGTCTTATCGTTTAGATACTTTAACTCAGCAATGGAAGAAGGTAGATGTTTTAATTAATAATGCAGGCCTGAGCCAGGGGCTTGATCCTATTGACAAAGGCAGTATTGATGATTGGGACACAATGATTGATACTAATGTTAAGGGGTTATTGTATACTACCAGAATTGTTTCTAATTGGATGATTGCTCAGAAATCAGGCCATATTATAAATATAGGCTCTATTGCAGGCAAGGAGGTTTATCCTAACGGAAATGTGTATTGTGCGACTAAACATGCAGTAGATGCGCTAAACAAAGGTATGAGGATTGACTTATTGCCCCATGGCATAAAAGTGACTGCAATAAATCCGGGGATGGTTGAAACAGAATTTTCCAAAGTTAGGTTTAAAGGAGATGAAGGAAGAGCAAAAAAGGTTTATGATGGATTGGAACCCCTTGTTGCAAATGATATTGCCGAAGCAATATGGTTCGCTGTAAGCAGACCTGCTCATGTAAATATAAATGATATGCTAATAATGCCAACCGCTCAGGCAACAGGCACTATAATTAACAGAAAATAGAGTACTAATAGAAAATATATGATAGCTAATACAATAGATCAGGAAATAAAACAAGCAATGCTTGCAAAAGACCAAGCAAGGCTTAGGGGTTTAAGAGCAATAAAGGCAGCTTTGTTATTGGCGAAAACTGAAAAGGGATCATCTGACGAAATTACAGAAGAAACTGAGCTGAAGATTTTACAAAAGCTAATTAAGCAACGTAAGGAATCGGCAGATATTTATAAACAGCAAGGCAGAGATGATTTGAGTATTGTTGAAGAAGAGGAAATTGATGTAATTAGCAATTTCATGCCTAAACAATTAGATAGGGCTGAAATTGAAGCTGTGATATCACAAATCATTAAAGATTCAGGAGCTAATTCTGTAAAAGAAATGGGAAAGGTAATGGGGTTGGCAAACAAGGAGTTAGCAGGTAAAGCTGACGGTAAATTAATTGCCGAAATTGTGAAAACACAATTGGCATAAATTGTGTTGCTTAAACAGATTAGGCCTTTTTCTTAAAATAATGTTTTAAAATTACATTAATTTAATTTTAGTCTACTAACTTAGTAGCATACCTTACAAAATATTCAATATGAGATACGAAGTAATAGAAGAAGATGGGTTTAAATACATAGAAGCTGGAAAAGGTGAGACCCTGGTATTACTTCATGGTTTGATGGGAGAGCTAAGCAACTGGGAAGATGCAATTGATCATTTTAAAGAAAATTATCATGTAATAGTTCCAATTTTACCTATTTATGATCTGCCAATATTAACACTCGGTGTAAAGAGTTTATCTAAACACATATATAAATTTATTAAGTTCAAAAAGCTTGGACAGGTAGTCTTAATAGGCAACTCACTTGGGGGCCATGTTGGCCTGGTATTTACGGTTTCTCATCAAGAACATGTAAAGGCCTTGGTACTGACAGGCAGTTCCGGATTGTATGAAAATGCATTTGGAGGATCCTTTCCGAGAAGAGAGAGTTATGAATATATTAAGGAAAAAGTAGAGTTTACTTTTTATGACCCTGCTACGGCAACACCAGAGTTGGTTGAAGAAGTTTATAAAAGTGTTAATGACCGCTCAAGGGTAATCAGAATACTTGCACTGGCAAAGTCTGCTATCCGTCATAATATGTCAAAAGATCTTTCCCGTATAACTATACCGGTTTCTTTGATCTGGGGTAAACAAGATAAAGTAACACCACCTGAAGTTGCAGAAGAATTTCATGAACTTTTGCCGAATTCAGAATTGAATTGGGTAGATTTATGTGGTCATGCACCAATGATGGAGCGACCACAGGTTTTTAATGAGTACCTGGATAAGTTTTTAAATAGAATTTTACTCAAATAATGTTTGCATCTGAACTCATATCTAATTCAATACCACCGCTAAAGACTTCTGATACGGTTCAGAAATCTTTGGATAGAATGGCTGAGTTCAAATTATCCCATTTACCAATTGTTAACGAAACGCAATTTTTAGGCCTGGTTGCAGAGGAAGAGTTAATTGAAATCAGGGACGTTGAACAATCAATAGGTAGTTTATCACTTTCTATTTTAAATCCATTTGTATCTGAGGATGTTCATGTCTATGACATAATTAGGCTGTTTAATCAGCTACATTTATCGGTGGTGCCAGTTTTGGATTATAAAAAAAATTATCTGGGTCTTATATCTGTAAACAGCATTTTGGAATATACCTCAAATATTTACGCAGTAAAGGAATATGGTGGCATAATCGTTTTGGAGATAAGTAATAGAAATAATTCATTGTCACACATGGCTCAGATTGTTGAAGCAGATAATGCTCAGATTCTTTCGTCATATGTGCAATCTTTTCCAGATTCTACCCGATTGGAAGTCACTTTGAAAATTAATAAAACTGAGCTTTCCGGAATTATAGCTTCTTTTGAGCGTTACAACTATCAGGTTAAGGCTGTATTTAACAGTACTATATCTGATAATGGTACTGAAGACAGATTTAATTCTTTTATGAATTATTTAAATGTATAGCTGGGCTTATACAGATTTCATAACCGCAAAATGAAAATACATTAATGAAGATTGCAATTTACGGTAGAGAGTTCAATAATAGTGTATTGCCTTATGTGCAGGAAGTATTTAATGTTCTCGAAAGTTATAATAACCCGATTCTGGTTTATGATAAATACCTCGATTTTATAAAAGATAAAATCAAATTGCCTGCAAATATCCAGATTTTTACCTGTCATGATGATCTTTTAGGAGAAACAGATGTGTTGTTAAGCTTAGGTGGTGATGGAACCCTGCTTGACACTTTATCGTTAATCCGTGACTCTGGGATCCCTGTTATTGGAATTAACTTTGGTCGTTTGGGATTCTTGGCCAGTATTAACAAAGATGAAATAAAGAAAGCCTTTGAGGCATTGCATAACAGAGAGTTTACCCTCGATAAAAGGAGCCTATTGAGTTTAACTTCTAAACACGGGTTATTTGGCGACGAAAACTTTGCACTGAATGATATTACTATTCATAGAAGAGATAATTCAGCCATGATGATTATCCATGCTTATATGAATAATGAGTTTGTTAATTCGTACTGGGCTGATGGGTTAATTATTGCAACTCCAACAGGTTCCACGGCTTACTCATTAAGTTGCGGAGGGCCAATTATTTATCCAAGTTCACAAAACTTTGTTATTACGCCAATTGCCCCTCACAATTTAAATGTAAGGCCGGTTATAATTCCTGACGATGTATCGTTAACTTTTGAAATTGAGGCAAGGAGTGCTAAATTTTTAGTTTCGTGCGATTCAAGAACAGAGACAGTTGATAAGTCGGTTAAAATAATATTAAATAAAGCCAGTTTTCATGTAAATTTAATCAGGCTCAATAATGAGACCTATTTAACTACCTTAAGGAATAAATTACTTTGGGGGATAGATACCCGGAATTATTAGAATGTATAAGAAGCAACTTGTTTATTTTCTTGCAGTGTTTCTTTGTGGAATCAGTGCAAAAGCCCAGGTTTTTGAGGTTGGAGCTATTGCCGGTGGAGCAGGTTATTTAGGTGATCTGAATCAAAATAGACCATTAAAAATAAGTGGGATGTCGGCCGGAGCATTTGTAAAAGTGAATATAGATCCATATTGGGCAGTTGGGCTCCACTATAATTATGGAAAGATAAAAGCAGATGATACCAAATCTACTAATGAACATTTTAGGAGTAGGGGGCTTAATTTTAACACAGCATTAAATGAAGTTAGCTTACAGGTAGACTTTAATTTTTTTGAATACTTTGCGGGAGGAGGCACCAAGAACTTTTCTCCATATATTTTTACAGGAATAGGAGGGGTTTTATATAATCCTACAGCCAGATACCATAATGTTGCAGGGTTAGAGGATAGGAAATATTATTTAAGAGATTATTATACAGAAGGACAAAATGTGCCCTATAGAAATTATGCAATTACTATCCCTTATGGGGTAGGGGTAAAGGTAAAATTGAAAGAAAACTGGGGCTTGTTTAGTCAAATTGGTTATAGGACTGCCCACACTGATTATCTGGATGATGTTAGTGGTTTATATCCTGGGGCCACACATTGGGATAATGAGCCAAATCCAATGATAAATAAACTGCTTTCAAACCCGTCAAATCCTACTTCCACTGATTTTCAGTACACTCAAAGAGGAGATTTTAGAAAAAGAGATACATATATGTTTGTAGGTATTGGCATATCTTATACCTTTGTGTCCCAAAAATGTTATACATTTTAGGCATATTTGCAGGAAATTAATGGGATTTAAAGAACAAATCGATATAACACGCTTGCCAGAGCACATTGCCATCATAATGGATGGAAATGGGCGATGGGCAAAAAATCAGGGTAAATTCAGGCACTTTGGTCATGAAAGTGGCGTATTGTCTGTAAAAGATATTGTAGAAGGTTGCGCTGATATAGGAATAAAATATTTAACTGTTTATGCTTTTTCAACAGAAAACTGGAACAGACCTATTGAAGAGGTTAATGCTTTGATGGAGTTGCTGATATCAACAATCAACCAGGAAACTGCAACCCTTAATAAAAATAACATCCGTTTAAATGCAATAGGCGATATTGCTTCGTTACCTCAAAAATGTATTGACGACTTACATAGCGCTATGGAAAATACAGCAAAAAATACCCGCTGTACTTTGACTTTAGCATTGAGTTATAGTGCTAAGTGGGAGATAGTTAATGCTGCTAAGAAACTGGCGCAGAAGGTGAAAGATCAGGAATTAAATATTGAAGACATTAATGAAGAAAATTTTGCAGCTGAGTTAACTACAGTAAACATTCCTGATCCTGAACTGATGATCAGAACAAGCGGCGAGCATAGGGTTAGTAATTTCTTGTTATGGCAAATTGCCTATACAGAACTTTATTTTACTGAAACGCTATGGCCCGACTTTAGGCGAGAAGACCTTTTTGAGGCTATTGTAGACTATCAAAAACGTGAACGCCGCTTTGGTAAAATTAGTGAACAACTGAACTAATTTTACTTTTAACACTTTTTAACATGTGTTTAAATTAACTTAGCATCGATTTTAGATTGTAAATGAAAAGAATATATCAACTCATATTATTGTTATTGATTGGTTTACCAACAATGGCACAGATTACCCGACCGTCCAATACTGCACCGCCTACCCTTAAAGTTAAGGGGCTGGATTTGGATTATTTTAATCCAAAAGAGTACATTATTGGAGGGGTTACACTTACTGGAACTCATTTCATTGACAAGGAGGTAATTATTACTTTATCTAAGTTAATTAAGGGCGAAAGTATTGTTTTGCCCGGAGAGGCTACAGCCAATGCAATAAAAACTTTATGGGCTCAGGGCTTATTTGATGATGTGCAGTTAGACATAGCTAAAATAGTTGAGGATACTGTTTATTTTGATATTGAAGTAGTTGAACGACCTCGTTTAAGTTCATTTGAAATTAATGGTGTAAGTAAGTCGCAAAAAACTGATATTCTTGAAAAATTAAATGAGAAAAGTGGTAAATCTATTATCAACGACAATCTATACAATTCAACAACTGCAACAATAAAGAAATTTCTTTTGGGTAAAGGTTACTTCTTTACTACTGTTGAGTATAAAACCAAACCTGATCCGAGTTTGGAGAACGGAATGGTTTTGCAAGTATTTGTTGATAAGGGTAGGAAAGTAAAAGTTCATGAGATAAACTTTTCAGGAAATAAGGATTTTTCATCAGCTAAGCTGCGTAAGTTCTTGAAGAAAACAAAACAGCAGGCGTTTTATAAAGTATTTGGCTCCGGAAAATTCAATAAGGAGAAATATGATGAAGATAAAGTAACACTTATTGCAAAAATGCAGGATAAGGGTTATCGTGATGCCGTTATCCTTAAGGATAGCATTTATCAGTATAGCGATAAGGCCATTGGCATTAATATCGAAGTATACGAAGGTCCTAAATATTATTTTGGTGATATTAGCTGGGCTGGTAATGCTAAGTATACAACTGATATATTAGAAAAAACACTTGGTATTGAAAAAGGCGAAGTATTTAGTGAAGAAAAGCTGGAAAAGAAATTAAGAGGCAGTGCCAACGGGGATGACGTTTCAAGTATTTATCTTAATGACGGTTATTTAACTTTCAACGTGGATCCGGTACAGACTAAAATTCATGGCGATACTGTAGACGTTGAAATGCGTATTTATGAAGGACCACAGTATACCAATAACCGTATTACTTTAAAAGGAAATACCATTACAAATGATAGGGTAGTACTAAGAGAGATCCGCACAAAACCGGGAGAAAAGTTCTCTAAAGATCTATTGATCCGTACTGTTCGCGAGATCGGACAATTGGGTAACTTTGATGAATCTAAAACGGTTCCTACCCCAAAACCGAATCCGGCAGATGGTACAGTAGATATCGAGTATGCAGTAGAAGAAAAGCCTTCAGATCAGATTGAATTATCAGGTGGTTTTGGTGGTGGTAATATCATCGGAACACTAGGGCTTACATTTAATAACTTCTCATTAAAAAATATATTTAATCTGGATTCTTACAAACCTTTGCCTAAAGGGGATGGACAGAAATTAAGTCTTCGTGGGCAAACAAATGGTAAGTATTATCAATCTTACAGTTTCTCTTTCTCTGAGCCTTGGCTTGGTGGTAAGAAACCAATCAGTTTTGGTGTAAGTGCTTTTACATCATTACAATCAAATGGTTTGAAAGCTGCTGATAGCAGGTTCCAAAAGATTCGATTAAATGGTGTTACTGTTAGTTTAGGAAGAAGATTGAATTTTCCTGACAACTATTTCCAGTTAACCCATGCTATTAACGTTCAGCAATATATTTTGAATAATTATCCGGGTTATTTATTTAGCACAGGTACTTCTTACAACCTAAACTTAACTCAGGAGCTTTCCAGAGATTCGAGAAATCATCAGATTTTCCCAACTGAGGGTTCATTCTTTAGATTCACTGTTCAGGCAACTCCTCCTTATTCTCTTTTGAACAATATAAACTACGCAACGGCGTCTGATAAACAACGTTATAAGTTTACTGAATATCATAAATGGAAGTTCGAATCTCAATGGTTCCAAAGACTGGCTGGAAAATTCGTTGTAATGGCACAGGCTCAGTTTGGTTTCCTTGGAACATATAATTCGGCTGTTGGTGAATCAGCTTTCGAGCGTTTCAAATTAGGGGGTGATGGTATGCAGGGATTTGATTTCTTACAAGGTTCAGAAGTAATTAAAATGCGTGGATATGCAAATAATGCAGTTATTCCACAAGGATCGAATGCAACTATTGCACAGAATTCTGGAAGTCCTATCTTTACCAAGTATGTTATGGAATTGAGGTATCCGGTTATTGCTAGCCAGCAAGCAACAGCTTTTATCTTGGCATTTGCTGAGGGTGGTAATACCTGGAACAAGTTTGGTGATTTTAATCCGTTTAATGTTAGAAGAACAGCAGGTATTGGTGCTAGAATATTTTTACCGATATTTGGAATGTTGGGAATTGATTATGGTCATGCCTTTGATAAAATTCCAGGCATTACTGATGGCGGAAGACAAAACTTTACCTTCAGTATTGCACAACAATTGGGAGGACTTTAATTAATGCTTTTAAATATGAAAAAATATTTTTTAATATGCTTTTTACTTTTTACAGGGTTTGGGGCATTTGCACAAAAGTTTGCTTACGTAGATACTGAATATATACTTAAACATTTGCCTGAGTATAAATCTGCATTGGATCAAATGAATGTGTTATCTCAGCAATGGCAAGAAAAAGTTGATGCAAACTTTACTGAGATTGATAAGATGTATAAAGCTTATCAGGCAGATCAGGTATTGTTAACGGAAGACATGCGCAAGAGAAGAGAAAATGAGATCATTGAAAAAGAAAAAGCAGCAAAAGAATTTCAGCGTAAAATATTTGGTCCTGATGGGGATCTTTTTCAAACTCGCTCAAAATTGTTAAGTCCAATTCAGGATAAGGTTACAAAGGCTATTGCTGAAATAGCCAAAGTTAAGCTTCTGGATTTTATATTTGATAAAAGTAGTGAAGCTACAATGATGATATATGCGAGCAGTACTTATGACGTAAGTAACGACGTTATAGTTAGATTGGGTTTCAAACCAGGAACAATGTTGAAATAAACACACAAACAGATAAATTAAAAACAATTATTAAGAAAAATAGAGATGAGAAAGTTAATGAACGCATTTTTTGTAACAGCTGGGTTATTGTTCACTGTTAACATAGCAAATGCACAACAAAAATTGGCGCACTTAAATTCAGCAGCTATTATTGAAGCAATGCCTGAAGTTAAAACCGCCAGAACCACATTAGAGGCCTTTCAAAAAACGAAAACTGCTGATATTGATAAAATGATTTCTGAATATCAGACTAAACTTAAAGCTGCTCAGGACAAAGAAAAAACTTTGAGCGAAGCAAATAAGGAAACTGTTGGTAAGGAATTACAAACAGCTGGTGCTGAATTGCAAGATTTAGAGAAACGCATTACAGATGCAAGAACTAAAGCTCAACAAGAATTAGAGCAAAAAAATGCAGAATTATTTAACCCAATTCAAGTAAAAGCCGATGCTGCTATTAAAGCAGTTTCAAAAGAAAAAGGATTTACTTATGTGTTTGATACTGCAAACCAGGGATTAGTTTACTGGGATGGTGGCGAAGACATCACACCTCTTGTAAAAACTAAATTAGGTATTGCTGCTACTGCTGCAACTCCTGCACCTAAAAAATAATTGAAAATCAAATCTCTGTCAGAACATTTAAAAGAAAACAGTTAACAGAGCAAAAAATATCTAAATTGCGGGATTGAGTGATAAAACTCAATCCCGTTTTTTTATAATGAATATTAAGCATTCCATTGGTGTTTTCGACTCAGGTTATGGTGGTTTAACTGTGTTTAAATCAATAGCTGAAAAACTTCCGAAGTACAACTACATTTATTTTGGTGATAATGCGCGCTCACCTTATGGAGATCATTCGTTTGAAACTGTTTACCAATATACTTTAGAATGTGTAGAGTGGTTATTTGCTCAAGGATGTCAATTGGTTATTCTGGCGTGTAATACAGCTTCGGCAAAAGCTCTCCGTTCAATACAGCAAAATGTATTGCCTTTTAAATATCCAGATAACAGAGTTCTTGGCGTGATCAGGCCAACAGCAGAAATAGTGGGCTCGTTTACTTCATCAAATACTATTGGAGTAATGGGAACCCGGGGGACGATTAATTCTGAGTCTTATCTGATAGAAATTAATAAATTTTTTCCTGAAGTGAAGGTTCTGCAGCAAAGTTGTCCGATGTGGGTGCCTCTTGTGGAAAATAACGAACACCTTGATCCTGGTGCAGACTATTTTGTAGAGAAATATATTAAGGAATTGTTGGAGAAGGATAGTAATATTGATTGTATCCTTTTAGCTTGTACACATTACCCCTTGCTTATCCCTAAAATAATGGAGAAACTTCCAGAGAATGTAAGTATCTTAGGGCAGGGTGATATTGTTGCTGATAGCCTTGTATTGTATCTGAAAAATCATCCCGAAATTGAATCAATGGTAGCAACAGAGGGAAAGAAATCATTTTATACTTCCGGCGATGAGGAAGTCTTTAACCGGCATGCAACAATATTTTTTGGATCTGAGGTTGTTTCGCATCATATTTCCCTGAAAATCTGATGATTGTAATCTGACGTAAAGATTGAATTTCTTTCTAGGTTCTGATTATTATTAAAGGTAAATTTGCGGCTCAAATAACACATAATGAGTGACTCAATAAAACATGAATGCGGAATTGCCTTTATCCGCCTTTTAAAACCTCTCTCATACTACCAGCAAAAATACGGGACTGCACTTTATGGACTTAACAAGCTTTACCTGTTAATGGAAAAGCAGCACAACCGTGGGCAGGATGGAGCAGGGATTGCAACAATTAAACTAGACGTAAAACCAGGTCATCGCTATATAAGCAGATACCGCTCAATGGCACAAAATGCTGTTGCAGATATTTTTGGTTACGTTCAGCACAAATTTGTTGATATTCAAAACGAAACTCCTGAGTTAATGCAGGATGCAGAGTGGTTAAAAAACAATGTGAGTTTTATTGGCGAAGTTTTACTTGGTCATTTACGTTATGGAACACACGGAAAAAATAGTATTGAGAACTGTCACCCATTTTTACGTCAAAACAATTGGATGACCCGTAATCTTGTTATTGCTGGTAATTTTAACATGACAAATGTTGATGAGTTACTTGAACAGCTTTATGAACTTGGTCAGCATCCAAAAGAACAGGCTGATACGGTTACAGTTTTAGAAAAAATAGGCCATTTCCTTGATGATGAAAATCAGGAGCTTTTTGATGAGTATAAAAAAGAAGGTCTTGATAATGTTCAGATCACTCATAAAATCTCTGAGAATTTAGACATCGCAAAAATCTTAAAACGTTCTGCAAAAAATTGGGATGGAGGATATGCAATTTCCGGTATTGTTGGAAACGGCGATGCATTTATTCTTCGTGATCCTTCTGGTATTCGTCCTGCTTACTATTATCAGGATGATGAGATTGTTGTTGCAGCTTCAGAGAGACCGGCAATTCAGACGGCATTTAATATTCCATTTAAAGATGTTAAAGAAATTGAACCTGGTCATGCTCTAATCGTTAAGAAAAACGGTAAAGTAACGCAAGAGATATTTAGAGAACCTGAAACAAAACGAGCATGTTCTTTTGAGCGTATCTATTTTTCAAGAGGTAGCGATGCTGAAATCTATAGAGAAAGAAAGCATTTAGGGGCGTTACTTTGTAAGCAAATACTTAGTGCAGTAAAATCGGATTTAAAAAACACAGTATTCTCTTTTATCCCTAATACTGCCGAAGTTTCGTTTTATGGAATGGTTGAAGGGTTACATAGTTACATCAGAAATGTACAAAAAGATACTTTATTGCATCGTAAAGATTCCTTGAATGACGAACAATTGGATGAGCTATTGTCCATGTCGCCAAGGGTAGAGAAATTAGCGATTAAAGATGTTAAGTTAAGAACATTTATTACACAGGACGCAGATAGAGGTGATATGGTTGCCCATGTTTATGATACCACATACGGTGTAATAAAAAATCATACAGATACTTTAGTGGCGGTAGACGATTCAATTGTTCGAGGTACAACTCTTAAACAGAGTATTATCAAAATTATTGATAGACTGCACCCTAAAAAGATCATTATTGTTTCATCGGCACCTCAGATCCGTTATCCGGATTGCTATGGTATTGATATGTCTAAGATGGGGCAGTTTGTTGCTTTTGAAGCCGCAATTCAGCTTTTAAAATCTCGTGGTATGGAACATGTGATAGAGGAAGTATATCAAAAATGTAAAGCTTCATTATTGCTTCCAAAAGAGGAGATTGTAAATCATGTAAAGGATATTTACAGGCCGTTTACACAAGAAGAAATCTCTGCACAAATTACTAAGATCATAACTCCGACTAATATCAGTGCTGAGGTAGAAGTGATTTATCAGACTTTAGATAACTTACATATTGCTTGCCCAAATCACACAGGTGATTGGTACTTCTCAGGCAATTACCCAACTCCTGGAGGAAATAAGGTTGTTAACAAAGCCTTTGTAAACTGGAAAGAAGGAAATAACCAAAGAGCTTACTAGTAAGTTAATCATCAAATAAAAAAGGCCCCGGTTTGTATGTCAAATATACCGGGGCCTTTTTTATTATATTTATTTACATATTATATTTAATAAATACCTGAATAAATAATCTGATCGCAAAGATTAATATCACAGCCCCTGCAATTTTATTGAGGTTCTGGATGCTTTTTTCTTTTATTCTGTACCTTAATTTCGCTGCGTAATAGGTTTTAATACAGTCAACCGAAAGCTGGGTTGCCATTGCTATTACAAAGAATACAACCTTTTCTGCCATGTCATAATGGAGCTGAACAGAAATAATACCTCCAACCATAATCCAGAACATTAAAGTGGAAGGGGATAACAGGCACATTAAAAATCCTTTTAGGATATAGCCTCTTTTTTTGATTTTTACCGTTTCTGAGATATCGTAACTTACTTTTACTTTACTGAAAAGATAGTAAAGGCCAATTCCAAAAAGAAACAGCCCGCCAATAATACCAATATATTGATTGTACTCAGATTTATAGTCAACAAATTGTGAACTGAATATAGTAAGCGATATAAAAATTATGTCGCTGAAAACTACTCCTATAGCTAAAGAGAAACCAGCTTTAAAGCCTTTTTCAATGCTGGTTTTTATCATGGAAAAAAATACGGGACCCGTTAAAAACGAAAATAAAATCCCCGCACCTATCCCTTGTAATATTGCTTCAAACATTCAGCTTAACATATATAATACGCTAATATGCGATTTTTAAACATAAAGTGACCTTATTTTTTTACTAGTTTTCATACAGATATATAACACTCTGTATTGTGTAAACATTACACTTTAGCTTATAGTTTTTTTTATTTATGTTTAGCATTCTAAAAAACCAAGTTTAAAAATGAGTTCAGAAAATTCTCAAACCAAATGGGGGCAGTTTATACCCTTAGTCACAGTATTCTTTTTTTGGGGCTTCGTAGCCGCCAGTAACGACATATTAATACCAGTATTTAAAAAAGCGTTTGACTTAACTCAAAGCCAAAGCCAATGGGTATCACTTGCATTCTATATTGCATATACCGTTGGCGCATTAATTTATAACGCAATTTCAGTGTTAATGAAGCAGGATGTTGTAAATAAGCTAGGTTATAAAAATTCTTTAGCCTTGGGTTTAGTTATTTCTGCAGTGGGAACCTTATTATTTTATCCAGCCGCAAACATTGGCTCATTTCCACTAATGTTATCAGGGTTATTCATTGTGGCATTAGGGTTTTCATTGCAGCAAACGGTGGCAAATCCGTTAGCTATTGCATTGGGGCCAATTAAAACGGGATCCCAGCGCTTAACCTTAGCTGGTGGTATTAATAACTTTGGTACTACAATAGGACCATTAATTGTAAGTTTTGCCATTTTTGGCTCATTATCAACAGCAAGTGAAGATGTAAGTATTGAAAGTGTTAAAATTCCATATTTAATTTTAGGAGCAGCTTTTATTGCGGTTGCAATATTTTTAAAGTTATCTCCTTTACCAGACAGACCAAATTTAGTTGAATCAGTTGATGATGATGCAAGCCATAAAGGTTCAGCTTTAAAATACCCTCAGCTGGTATTGGGTATGATTGCCATATTTGTATATGTTGGAGTTGAGGTGTCTACCGCTAGTAACTTACCTGCTTATATGGAAAAAGACCTGGGCTTTGCAATTAAAGATATTGCCCCTTACGTATCTTTATACTGGGCCAGTATGATGATCGGAAGATGGACAGGAGCTGTTGAGGCTTTTACAGACAATGTAGGTACACAGAAAATATTAAGATTTATTGCGCCATACCTGGCTTTTGGAATATTCCTGGGTGTGAATGCTATATTTCATCATGATTTAGCTCCGTTTTATGTATATGGCCTAATAATCTTAGTATTGATTATTGCTGATATGGCCAGTAAAGGAAACCCAGCCAGAATGTTGCTGATATTCTCTTTCATTGGTATCGCTGCCATCTTAATAGGTATGTTTACAAAAGGCATGGTTAGTGTATATGCTCTAACAAGTGTAGGTTTATTTTGCAGCACACTGTGGCCTTGTATTTTTACCCTTGCAGTTAGCGGGTTAGGTAAAAACACAAGCCAGGGAAGTAGCTTTTTGATCATGATGATCATGGGTGGAGGAATTGTTAGCTGGATACAAGGATATGTATCTGAGTTTACAGGTATTCAATACAGTTATATAATAGGTGTACTTTGCTTTGCATACCTTGCATATTATGCATGGAAAGTAAGTGGTATTCTTAGAAAACAAGGAATTGATTTTGATAAAAAGATAGCCGGAGGACATTAAGGTGCCCGCGGATAAAAACTTCCCTCTTTGTGTAAAGGAGGGAAGTTTTTTTTTTACCCTATATTTGCCAGCCGTTTTTTTGAATTAAAATGCATCAGATGAAGAAAGGATTTAAAGATATATTTATGAATTTGGCTACCGATTTGTCGCATCGCTCACACTGTGTGCGTGCCCATGTAGGTGCTGTATTAACAAAAGATACAAGGATTATCTCCATTGGTTATAATGGTCCGCCTTCAGGTACCCATAACTGTGATGAAGAATGGCCGGAAACTGGATGCGACAGAGATTCTCGTGGCAGTTGTTCTCTTGCATTACATGCAGAAGAGAATGCTATATTGTATGCAGTAAAAAATGGGTCTAAAATATCGGGGTCAACTTTGTATACCACCTTGTCGCCATGCATTGCTTGTGCCAGGTTAATATTATCGTCAGGTATTAAATTAGTTTACTATAAAGATTCCTATGCAGAGTATAAGGGCTTGTCAAGCGATGAAGGTGTTGATTTTCTGCGAAGATTTGGTGTGGAGGTAATTAAATATTCTTAACTTTGGCCATGCTAGAAAAAATCATAATTCTCGATTTTGGTTCTCAATACACACAATTAATTGCCCGTAGGGTACGCGAATTAAATGTTTATTGCGAAATTCATCCCTTCAATAATATCCCTGAAATCTCATCTGACGTTAAAGGCATCATATTTTCAGGTAGTCCATACTCAGTTCGTCAGGAAGACGCACCTCAGATTGATCTTGAAAAATTCCATAAACATTACCCTGTTTTAGCAGTTTGTTATGGAGCTCAGTATATTGCCCAACATACCGGTGGAGAGGTTAAAGCTTCTACAATACGCGAATACGGCAGAGCCAACCTAAGCTTTGTAGCAGAAAATAATAAGTTATTCAAAAATATAAATACAGGGTCGCAAGTTTGGATGTCACATGGTGATACAATTACCGCAATGCCTGCAAATGCTGAACTTATAGCCAGTACAGATAGCGTAAAAGTTGCCGCTTACCAGGTTAACGATTCGGAAACCTATGCAATCCAGTTTCACCCTGAGGTGACACATAGTACTGATGGTAAACAATTGTTGGAAAACTTCCTTGTAGATATCTGCGGATGTAAACAAGAGTGGACTCCAGATGCATTTGTTGAAACGACCATTGCTGAGTTACAAGCTAAATTAGGTAACGATAAAGTTGTTCTGGCCCTTTCAGGAGGTGTTGATTCAAGCGTTGCCGCAATCTTATTGCATAAAGCAATCGGAAAAAACCTGCATTGTATTTTTGTAGATAATGGTTTGTTGCGTAAAGGAGAGTACGAATCTGTATTAGAACAGTACAAACACCTTGGTTTAAATATAAAAGGAGTTGATGCCAAAGAGCGTTTCCTTAGCCAGCTTGCAAAAGTTAAAGATCCTGAATTAAAGCGTAAAGCAATCGGACGTGTATTTATCGAGGTATTTGATGATGAGGCCCATGAGGTTCAGGATGTAAAATGGTTAGCACAAGGAACTATTTATCCTGATGTTATTGAATCGGTATCTGTTAAAGGCCCTTCTGCTACAATCAAATCGCACCATAACGTAGGTGGCTTGCCTGATTTCATGAAGTTAAAGGTGGTAGAGCCTCTTAATACCCTATTTAAGGATGAAGTAAGAAGAGTGGGCAAATCATTAGGTCTTGAACACTTTATTATTGGCCGTCATCCTTTCCCGGGTCCTGGATTAGCAATCAGAATTCTTGGTGAAGTAACCGCCGAGAAAGTTGCTATTCTTCAGGAAGCAGATGCCATCTATATCGATAACTTAAAGGAAGCCGGCCTTTACGATAAAGTTTGGCAGGCAGGAGCCATATTCCTTCCAGTTCAATCTGTTGGTGTAATGGGTGATGAGCGTACATATGAAAACGTAATTTGCCTTCGCGCAGTTGAATCAGTTGACGGTATGACTGCCGATTGGTGCCATCTGCCATATAACGTACTCGCAAAAATTTCTAATGAAATAATTAACAAAGTAAAAGGAATTAATCGCGTCGTGTATGATATCAGCTCAAAACCACCAGCTACAATTGAGTGGGAGTAAATATTGGGTAATAGCTTTTATAGGTCTTTTTTTAGCTGCATGTTCACCTAAAATTCAAAAAGCCCCTGTTAAAAAGCCCGATGTTCCTAAAAAGGTAGAAGAGAAAAAAGAAAAGCCTGCGGCTAAATTTACGCAGGCTGATATTGCTCTGCTTATTCCGTTTAAATTAAATGATTTAAGACTTAAAACCGCTACCAAGGCAGATATCGAAAAATCTGCAATGGCCATCGATTTTTATCAGGGTTTTAAGCTTGGAATAGATTCGGCAGCAGAACAAGGCCTGAATTTTAAACTTAATGTATATGATACCCGCGACAATAATAGTCAAATAGAGGGACTCATTAAGAATCAAGGACTAATTAACAGTAATCTAATTGTGGGGCCTGTCTATCCTGATGGACTAAAATACATTAAAGATTATTCTATAGCAAAGGGTATTCCAGTTGTTAATCCTCTTGCAGCTACACACCCGCAGGAATTTAATAATCCTAATTTGATCTCTATTGTAAATAATATAGACCTGCACGCCGAAAAGTTAGGATTTTATATCACTAAACATTACAATCCGGAAAACACGGTTTTAGTACTTATAGATCCACAGGACCCTGGTAGTAAACTACTGTCTGCGCCTTTAAAAGCTTATTTTGAAAACAATAAGAAGAAGTTCACTTTTCAGGAATTTGCTTCTGTGTTTACCATGGAGTTAAAACTGATGAAGGATAAAAAATACATCATTATTGTAACTTCTCCAGACAGGAAATTTGTAATTCCAACACTTGATAAATTAGTGAAATTAAAAAACAGCGGTCTGGATATTGATTTGTATGGTCATCCCGACTGGATAAAACAAAATTATAATACAGATAAGCTTCAATTGTTAAATACTGCTGTAACATCATCTTATAAAGTTGATTACAAGAACAATCATGTGATCTCATTTATAAAAAAATATAGGACTGCATTTAACTTTGAGCCTGGTGAATATTCATTTAAAGGATTCGATATCGGTTTTTACTTCGGTCATTTAATTTCAAAGCACGGAAAAGATTACCTGAAATATATTACCGAGGAAAAGTACAAAGGGCTTCATAATAGTTTTTCTTTCTACCATGACGAAAAATTAGGTTATATTAATGCCAGCTTAATGTTGCTACGTTACCAGAACTTTTCTTTAAATCTTATTGAATGAGGGTAGAACACCAGATCAGGGCATTTGAACAGGTCTTTAATAGTTACGATGGTACGCAGCCATTACATCGGTTCCTGTTTACTTACTTTAAACAGCATAAACAGATGGGGTCGTCCGACAGGCGTTGGGCTACCCGATACATTTATAGCTTTTTCAGATTAGGTAAGGCTCTTTTTAAAGAAGATCTTATAGCCAGACTGGCAATTGCTGATTTTCTTTGCAATCAAACAGTAAGTCTTGTAATTGAAGCTAAACTGCCTCAGCTTAAAGAACAGGTAAGCCTTTCTGTACAGGAAAAAATAGCCTTAATAGCAGAACAATATCCTTTGTTTAAACTTTCAGATGTATTTATATTTAATGAGAATCTGAGTAAGGATATTGAAAAGCAAGATTTTTATGAGTCATTTTTTATACAACCCGATCTTTTTTTGCGGGTCAAACCGAGTTATGTTGCTCAGCTCGTTCAAACTTTAAAAGAAGCTGAAATTGTTGTTGAAGAAGTTAGCGATACAACATTAGCTTTGCCAAACGGAATCAAGCTGGAGAAGATTTTACCATCTCAGAAATATTATCAGGTGCAAGATTTATCCTCACAAAAAACCGGAAATTTCTTTCAACCAAAAAAATGGGACTATTGGTGGGATTGCTGTGCGGCATCAGGCGGTAAATCGCTGCTTCTACACAATCTTGAGCCTACGGTACAGTTGTTGGTTAGTGATGTAAGAGAAAATAGCTTAAACAACCTCGAAGAGCGTTTTGGTGAAGCCGGAATAAAAAAGTACCAGAAAAAAGTATTAGATCTGCTTCAGAACAATGATCAGGATCTTCATCATTATGAATTTGATGGGATTATCCTCGATGCACCATGCTCCGGGTCGGGTACCTGGGGCCGTACACCAGAAATGCTGTATTACTTTGATAGCCATAAGATCAGCTATTTTTCGAAACTTCAAACTTCAATAGCCGGAAACGTTGTAAAATATCTGAAAACCGGGAAGCCATTGATATACATTACCTGTTCGGTATTTAAACAGGAAAACGAAGATGTAGTAACATGGATAGAAGAAAACCTGCCTGTACAACTTGAAAAAATGGAACTAATCAGCGGTTATAAAGATAAGGCAGATACCATGTTCATTGCCAGGTTCATAAAGAAGTAGCCAATGGTTAGTGCCCATGGGTACCAAACCATTGCTTAATCTTGCTCTTAATGTGACTTATGGTCTCAAACAATATGGCCAGCACACCAATAATCAACGTGAATTGCTCGAAGCTGTTCATAACCATTTTTTATTTTAGACTACCAGAAAAGGCTTTTGTTACAAGCCTGTATTGTTCCTGAACAGTTTAATTGCAATAGCGAGAAGAATAATTCCGAAGGCTTTTCGCAGAACATTTAAGCCAGATTTGCCAAAAAGTTTCTCCAACCGCTCAGTGTTTTTTAGCACGAAATAAACAAACAGCATATTCATAATAATACCCACAATAATATTTTGGGTAGCATATTCAGTTTTCAACGAAAGTAAAGTAGTCATGGTGCCCGCACCTGCAATTAGCGGGAATGCCAAAGGCACAATTGATATGGTTTCAGGAGCTTCGCCTTCTTTAAATATGGTTAAGCCCAGTACCATCTCCATTGCGATAAAAAAGATCACAAATGAACCTGCTATGGCAAATGATTCAACATCAAGTCCAATAACCTTTAATAAGCTTTCTCCGGCAAACAAAAAGATAATCATAAGTGCTGTTGCAACAATTGCAGCTTTTTCCGATTGAATATGGCCGGCCTTTTTTCTAAGTTCAATAACTACAGGTATTGAACCAAGTATATCAATGATGGCAAATAGCACCATTGAGGTCGATAGAATTTGTCGAAAATTGAATTCCATAGCAGTTAATTTACGGTACAAAGGTAAATTAATTAGCAATAAAAAAGCCACCCGAATGAGTGGCTTTTTTATTGCTAATTATGATTAGTTATTTTGGTTGAACCTGATTTGATGTTGAAGCACGATATAAGTATAAACAGATATGTGCAACAGCAAATATCAATGAGAAGTAGTACAAGCCAGTATCTTTACCGTCAGTAATATTGTGGTGAATTAGTGCTACTACAATCAATAATACAGCAAGACCAGCACCTACATACGAAACAGTTTTAGTGCTCTTAGCTAATGTAGCCTGTAAATTGTCAGATAACAAGCTGTTTTTCATGCCGTAGAACAGGTATACGTTAATACCAATAATCATCCACACCAATAAACGCACCCAGGTATCAAGAGGTAAAAATACCATCATGCCAAGGCACACAGCAACCCCTAAAATAGGGATAAGTGGTACCAAAGGCACTTTAAATGCACGTGGTAAATCAGGCATGCGGTTCCTTAAAATAACAATACCAATACATACCAGAATAAAGGCTAGCAGTGTACCAATACTGGTCATTTCACCAACAACCGTTGCAGGTACAAATGCAGCAAATAAACTTACAAACACCATGAACAACAAATTGCTTTTAGCCGGAGTGCTGTATTTAGAATGCACCTTTGAAAAAACTTTAGGTAACAATCCGTCTTTACTCATTGAGAAGAATACCCTCGATTGACCCAATAACATCACCAGGATAACAGAAGCATAACCGCCTAAAATTGCCAGAATAATTAATTTGTTTAACCATGGATAAGCCGGAGTAACAACACCCGCAGCATTTTTAACACCCATATTGTCAATTGCAACTGCAACCGGTGCTATTCCATCCTGACCTTTAAACATGTCAAAATTAGCTACACCAGTCATTACATGCGCAAAAAGGATATATAGAATTGTACAGATAAATAAAGAAACAAGGATACCAATTGGCATATCCTTCTTAGGATTTTTTGCCTCCTGAGCTGCAGTGGAAACCGCATCAAAGCCGATATAGGCAAAGAAAACAATTCCCGCGGCTCGTATTACGCCTCCCCATCCATGTGTAAATAAACTTTCATGACCTGGTTTATCACCCGGAATAAAATAAGGAGAGTAGTTGTCTGTATTGATATATTTCCATCCT
Organism: Pedobacter ginsengisoli; assembly: GCF_002736205.1. Classification (NCBI taxonomy): domain Bacteria; kingdom Pseudomonadati; phylum Bacteroidota; class Sphingobacteriia; order Sphingobacteriales; family Sphingobacteriaceae; genus Pedobacter; species Pedobacter ginsengisoli. The sequence continues at coordinate 5,300,724 of NZ_CP024091.1, forward strand.
AAAAGGATAAAAATGAATACAATTACAACCTTAATAGCAACAATAAGTCCGTTAACAAATGCCGATTCACTAGTACCTCTGATTAATACAAAAGACATTAAGACGATAATAAATACAGCCGGTAAATTAACCATCCCAGAAACTACTGTGCCATCTAACAAGGTCGCAGTTTCAAAAGGCGACATGGTTAAATGTGCGGGCAGGTGGACGTCGTAATAAGCCAAAAACTTGACCAGGTATCTGCTCCAGCTAATAGACACGGTTGCAGCACCCAAAGCATATTCAAGCACCAAATCCCAACCTATAATCCAGGCAATAAATTCACCCATTGTAGCATAAGAGTAGGTGTATGCACTACCTGCTACAGGAATCATTGAAGCAAATTCAGCATAACATAAGCCAGCAAAAGCGCAACCCAGTGCTGCAATAACAAAAGATATCGTAATTGCAGGGCCTGCATTATTGGCTGCGGCAGATCCGGTTATCGAGAATAGTCCCGCCCCGATAATTGCACCAATACCCAAAGCCACTAAATTGACAGGGCCGAGGGTCCGTTTCAGCGTTCCTTCACCACTTTCGGCAGCTTCTCTTGTAAGTAAGTCAATTGACTTTCTAAAATTCATAGTTTAAGGTTTAGTTAAAGTGTATCTATAACTCGTCTAGTTTATATTATAAGCGTCAAACCTAAATAAAATATATCTAAAAATAAAAGGGATTCTTTTTCGAAATCCCTTTTATTTTAATACTAATCATGTTTAAGGTTGAGCTTTGGAAGCATTCGTTGAACTTCTAAGCTCTTTTTTCTCTGTTTTTAGCGTGTTGTCTGTTTCGATTTTAGCTAATTCAATATTTTTAGGTGTTTGTTCAGCTAAAGATTTTGCCGTTTCTACTTTTATTGCAGATAATTTAGAAGAAACATGAATTGAATTCATGTTTTCTGTTTTTGAAGCCGTATTATCGTTTGGTGCTACAGCAATGTATGGCGCAATAACCAACGAAACAATAGACATCAGTTTAATGAGAATGTTCATAGACGGGCCCGAAGTATCTTTAAAAGGATCACCAACGGTATCACCAGTAACAGATGCTTTATGTGGTTCAGATTTTTTGAAATGCATCTCGCCATTAATCTCAACCCCCTTTTCAAAAGATTTTTTAGCATTATCCCACGCACCACCTGCATTGCTCTGGAAAATTCCCATCAACACTCCTGATACAGTAACACCTGCCAATAAACCTCCTAATATTTCTGCAGAACTTACTGATGGGAAAACGCCTTTAAAACCAAAACCAACAAGAATAGGCACCAATAGAGCAATGGCTCCCGGAAGCAGCATTTCGCGAATAGAGGCTTTGGTAGAAATAGCAACGCATTTTTCGTATTCAGGCTTTGCTTTATATTCCATAATTCCCGGAATTTCGCGGAACTGACGACGAACTTCCTGCACCATATCCATTGCTGCTTTACCAACAGCTGCAATACATAAAGCAGAAAAGATAAACGGAATCATAGCGCCTACAAATAAACCAGCCAGAACCGGTGCTTTATAAATGTCTATAGCAGAGATGCCTGCTACACCAACAAAGGCAGCAAACAAAGCCAGAGAAGTTAAAGCTGCCGAAGCAATTGCAAATCCTTTACCTGTAGCTGCAGTAGTGTTACCAACAGCATCCAGATTATCAGTACGCTCCCGTACTTCAGGAGGTAGTTGACTCATTTCTGCAATACCGCCTGCATTATCGGCAATTGGGCCAAAAGCATCAATTGCTAATTGCATTGCCGTAGTCGCCATCATACCAGCTGCTGCAATTGCCACTCCATATAAACCTGCAAACGCATAAGAGAAAATGATACCTCCTGCTAAAACCAGGATAGGAACAACTGTAGATTTCATACCTACTGACAACCCACCTATAATATTTGTAGCATGGCCGGTACCAGATTGCTGGATAATTGAATTAACCGGGCCTTTGCCCATTGCAGTATAATATTCAGTGATGATACTCATTAAGGTGCCAACTACCAAACCAACTATAATTGAATAAAATACATCTAAACTAGTGAAATTTACTCCACGTAAATGCAAGTGCTCTGGTAGCATGCCCATTACCACAAAATAAGAGGCTACTGCTGTTATCACAATAGAGCCCCAGTTGCCAAGGTTCAAAGCAGTTTGTACGTTCGAGTCTTCGCCTTTAATACGCACAAACCAGGTTCCGATAATAGAAAATATAATACCAAGGCCACATATTACCATCGGTAACAAAACAGGAGAAAATCCATTCAGATTATCGGCCGCAATACCGTTTATCTTTTCAACAACGATTTCTTGTCCCAATACCATTGTAGCAAGAATTGTTGCCACATACGAACCAAATAAGTCTGCACCCATACCAGCTACGTCACCAACATTGTCGCCAACATTATCTGCAATAGTTGCAGGATTACGTACGTCATCTTCAGGTATCCCTGCTTCAACTTTACCAACTAAGTCGGCCCCAACATCTGCAGCTTTGGTATAAATACCACCTCCAACGCGTGCAAAAAGAGCTATTGATTCTGCTCCTAATGAAAATCCGGTTAATACTTCTATGGCCGTTTTCATCTCAACACTGTTTGGCTCAACTACGTTAAAAATATTCAGGAAAACAATAAATAAACCCCCTAAACCTAAAATTGCTAAACCAGCAACACCTAAGCCCATAACAGTACCACCGCTAAAAGAAACCTTTAAAGCTTGTTTTAAGCTTGTTCTTGCAGCCTGGGTTGTACGTACGTTAGCTTTAGTTGCAGCTTTCATACCAATGTATCCGGCAGTTGCCGAAAATACTGCGCCAATAATAAAAGCAATAGATATGATCCAGCTAGAGTGTAATTCTACGCCATTAACTTCATGTACTGTTCCTGAGTAAGCAAGCAAAGCTGCCGTGAATACAACAAAAATGCTTAGTACTTTCCACTCAGCTTTTAAAAAGGCCATTGCCCCATCGGCAATATAGCCAGCCAGTTCCTGCATGTTTTTATCCCCTGCATCCTGTGTGTTTACCCATGCGCTTTTAATAGCCATCACAATGATGCCAATTAAACCCAGGGCGGGAATAAAATAGATTAAATTGTTCTGTAAAAACTCCATACTTTTGATCTCTTGTTTAGTTTATTTTTGGTTGTTAGTTATCGGCTTTTTACCTGCAAAAAGAGCTAGAGCCATTTGTTTGTAGCTGGCAGCATCGTTACTTTAGAGCACTTAAGCCATTTAATAAGCAAGACCGGGCTTTACAAAAATAAGCGTGTTTCTGAAATTACCAAATTTTTAATGAATTGATTACTAACCTTTTTTACAATGGTTAAAATTACAGTCTCAGAAGCTTTTAAATAATACCAAGTCCTCACATGGTTCACAAATTCTACACACCTCCTTGACAAAAAGGTACCTGTTTGTGTATTTGGTGTGAAGGAGGTGTGTAGAATGTGTGAAGAAACATTAATCTTGTGAAGAACTTTAATATATTAGCAGTACAGTATAATACAACCTATAGTGATGTTGTATTGCATTTGTGCTAAAAACAACCAAACCAAACCATATGGATAAAGAAAATCAAGACGGTTCTTTTAAGCGGGAGCTAGGGCTATTAGATGGTACTATGCTTGTAGTAGGCTCTATGATAGGGTCAGGAATATTTATAGTAAGTGCTGATATAGCCCGACAAGTTGGTTCAGCCGGTTGGCTTATCCTTATATGGGTTGTTACTGCAATAATTACCATTATAGCAGCGGTTAGTTACGGAGAGCTTAGCGCAATGTTCCCAAAAGCAGGGGGCAATACGTTTATTTAAAAGAAGCTTATAATAAACTGATTGCATTTTTATATGGGTGGAGCTTGTTTGCTGTAATACAAACTGGTACAATAGCAGCCGTTGGGGTTGCTTTTTCTAAGTTTGCCGCGTACTTGTATGAACCCTTTAGCGAAAATAACATCCTATGGCAAATTCAAACCGGAATTAGTGATAAGGGAATTCCGGAACATTATACCATTAGCGCTGCTCAATTGGTTTCTATAGTAACCATTGTGCTGCTAACATTTGTAAATAGCCGCGGTGTTAAGGATAGCAAAATTTTGCAAACAGTATTAACAATTATAAAGATCCTGTCGCTTTTTGGATTAATCGTTTTCGGATTTACGCTGGCTGCAAAAGCTGAAGTTTGGAATGCAAACTGGGCAAATGCCTGGGAAACACGCTCTTTTAGTTTAGAGGCCATGGCATGGAGCCCTATCAGTGGAAGCCTGTTACTTTCCGGGATCGCGGCGGCAATGGTAGGATCGTTGTTTTCAAGTGATGCCTGGGCGGGTGTTACTTTCATTGCCGGTGAGATCAAAAATCCACAGCGAAATGTTGGCCTGAGTTTGTTTTTAGGGACTTTAATTGTAAGTATTATTTATATCCTGGCCAATGTGATGTATGTGGCAGTGTTGCCGCTTGATCAGATTACCACTGCAAAATCAGACAGGGTAGCAGTAGTTGCGGCACAGTATATTTTTGGGCAGGCAGGTACTATAATTATTGCTGTAATGATCATGATCTCAACGTTTGCATGTAACAATGGTTTAATTATGGCCGGTGCAAGGGTTTATTATACAATGGCAAAAGATGGCCTGTTCTTTAAAAAGGCAGCAGTTTTAAATAATGCGGATGTACCGGGCTGGGCCTTATGGGTACAGGGAGTATGGGCTTCTGCACTATGTTTAACTGGTAGGTATGGTGCGCTTTTAGATTTTGTAGTAATTATTGTTCTGATATTTTATATCCTTACCATTTATGGAATATTTATTTTAAGAAGAAAAATGCCGGATGCTGAGCGTCCATACCGTGCTTTTGGCTATCCGGTGCTACCTATGTTATACATCATAGTAGCATCAGCACTGAGCATTGCACTTTTAGTTTACAAAACAGATACCTGTGGGTGGGGTGTTTTAATCATGCTAATCGGGATACCGATATATTATTTTACGAAAAAAGTAGAAAAAACAGAGTAAATATAAAGGGCCACATCATTTTTGATGTGGCCCTTTATATTTACTGATTTCCTAAGCGGGTAGTGAAATCAGAGATCACATTTTGATATTTTCTTAATACACGATCCCAGTCATGGAACTGCTCATCAGCTTTTACGCTTGTTAAAGGAGCTCCTGAATATTCACTTACAAGTTTAACCTTATAAGTAAGTGGCTCGCTTTTAGATAGCTTAATAATTAATCGTGTTCTGATGGTGTTTTGCTGAAAGCTTTGAATACTCCATGAGGTACGTAAGTAAGATGTTTCCTTATCCGCAACTTCAATAGCATCAAAGTAATCAGTTACGATTTGATTTGCACGTTTCCATACCTCGCTTACATCCTGACTTTTGTTGATTTCAATGGAAAAATCAATGTTGGCCTGATCGGTCTTTATTGAGGCTTCTTCAGCGTCATCTTTCTTCATGTCAAAGAATTGTTTTTTTGGTGGTTCGGCCATTCCTTTTTTATTACAGAAGGTTTGTTCGTACCGCAAAAATCCCGACTTCTGGACTTTAACATTAACACAAGAGTTTTTGGGAACTTTGATTTTGGCGTTTCCCGTACCTAAGATTTGACCATCTACAATAATTTTTGCATCGGCTTCTGATGCTGAAATTTGGACGGTTTGAGCTTTAATTGCAAAAGGTGCAACTAAAAACAGTGAGGCTGCTAATAAAGATTTTAATTTCATAATAAAGTTAATTTGTGAAAATTATCCATGACAAATTAAACCCTAAAGCTAGTTAAAAAAAATACCCACTAGTGGGTATTTTTTTTTGAGTTAAAATTCATTATATTTTAGTCCATAGCAATTTTAGGGGGTAAAAGTTTATACATTACCGGAGTTACCAATCTAGACAGTAGGGTGGAACTAATCAGACCGCCAATAAGCACCAAAGCAAGCGGAGAATACAACTCACTATATTCTATAACCAGGGGCAATAGCCCGCCGATAGCTGTTAGCGATGTTAGAAGTATGGGTACAAACCTGATTTCTCCCGCTTCAATAATGGCTTCTTCAATACCCTTTCCCTGTGCCCGCAGCTGATTTGTAAAATCCACAACTAATAAAGAGTTTTTAACCTCTATACCTACTAAAGCAATAAAGCCTATTGTAGCTGTAAACGAAAGTGTTTCGCCGGCAAAGAACAACATGATTAACCCTCCAACTATCCCAAGGGGAATAACCGACAATACAATAAGTATACTTTTAAAGGTTTTGAACTCCAGTATCAAGACGCCTAAAAAACCGAAAACGGTAACAATAAGGATAACACCAAGATTACCAAAGCTTTCTTCTTTACTTTCTTTCTCTCCTGCAACTTTAAAAGAGAATCCTTTAGGGAATTTAAACTTGTTCAGCTTTTCGGTGATTTCCTCATCCATGCGCTGTACATTATATCCCGGTTTTACAAAAGCAGAGATCGTTACATACCTATCTTTGTCGTAGTGCCTGATCTGGTTTGGCGAACTCTCAAAGCCAATAGTTGCAACATTTTTTAGCGGTATATTTATGCCAGAGGCCGAGGGAACATATAGCCTGTCGAACATACTAATGTCCTGAAGGTCATTGTTTCTTGGAATAGAAACGTTTACATTATAGTTATCTGCTTTTCCTGAATCTTCGCGGTAGGTTGCTACATTTAATCCTGCTGCGCCTAATCGAACTGTACGGTCTATATCTGCAGAAGCTACCCCCAGTAAAGCGGCCTTTTCTTTATTTATTGTAACCTTAAGGTCTGTAGGTTTCACCAGCAGCGGATTGTTTACGTAAATGGTGCCATCGACCTTGCTGATCAGCGAAGCAATATCAAATGCAGTTTTACGAAGGCCATCCAGGTCATCGGCATAAATGCGATAGGCAAGTGGAGCATCAACAGGTGGGCCTTGTTCAAAGTCCTTAACCTTAATGTTTGCACCCGGATATCCATGAAGCTCCTTTCTTACTTTTTCAATTACCGCAACTTTTTCCCTGGTTTCTAACCCTTCTACCTGAACAAATATCTGCGCATAATTCTCACTTTCATTTTTTGGTATTACGTTGTAATAGATCCTTGGATTCCCTTTGCCAACATTTGTGGAGAATGAACTGATCTCAGGCACTTTTTTCAATACAGATTCCACATATCTGGTCACCTTATTTGTGGTACTTAAATTTGTTCCCTCCGGTGTTTCAATATCTATCAGAAACATTGGTTTTTCAGATTTTGGGAACAAACTGCTTCCTATTACCGGAACTAACGCAAGAGAGGCCACAAAGATTCCACCAATAATAAGTAACGTAATTACGGGTTTCTTAAGTGCTTTGTTAAGCACAGTTCCATAGGTGCCGTGTATTCCTTTTTTCATTGCCCTGAGCAGAAAATTTCCTTCTTCGCTCTGGTGTGGTTTTAAAATGATACTTGCTAAAAATGGCACTACAGTAAGTGATACCAGCATTGAGGCAAATATTGTAGTGATTACAGAAAGGGGCAAGCTTCTTATGAAGTCTCCGGCTGCTTCGGGCAGAAAAACGATAGGCAAAAAGGCAAAAATAAGGAGTACAGTACAGCCAATAACAGCAATGCCGATTTGAGAGGTAGCCTTTATGGAAGCCTCTACTTTACCATAACCCATACGCAGGTACCGCTCTATATTTTCGACAACCACAATGCTGTCATCTACCAGGATACCGAGTGCTACAATCATCCCAACAATGCTTAACTGATTGATGTTATAGCCTAGTACATTCATTAGGGTAAGGCCAATTGCAAGAGATAAAGGAATCGAGATCATCACAACAACGGATGCTCTTGTGCCCAGAGGCAGCAGGGTAATAAGTACCAATAGAATGGCGATGCCAAAATCTCTTGTAAAATGTGAGAGCCGGACATCAACACTCTTGGCCTGATCAAAAACTTTTACAAGGTCTATGCCGGCAGGCAAATCCTTTTTAAAGGCAGTTATCAATTGCTCAACTTTTTCCTGCACCGAAATAATGTTCTCTTTGTCTTTTAAACTTGCATTTATAAAACTGCTCCTATAGCCATTTAGGCGGGTAATATGTGTTTCATCTTCATAACCTAACGAAACATCAGCAACGTCTTTCAGGTAAACCACTTTCCCTTGGGCGCTATAAATTACCGTGTTCTTAACTTCGTCTATGCTCGAAAAATTACCACTGGTTTTAATGTTCAATTTTCTGTTGCCCATACTAATGTTACCACCAGGAATGTTTACATTCTCACTTTGTAAGGCAGCAATAACGTTGTTCTGGGTAAGCTTTTCATTAGCTATTTTTTGGATGTTAAGCCTGATGTTTACCTGATGTTCAGGAACACCTGCGTAAGCTACTTTTTTTAGAGCCTGTATCTTTTCCAGGCGCTCTTTTAGTTCCTTTGAATATTTTTTAAGCGTGGCATTCGATGTGTTTTCACTAACTAAAGCAAACTGGTAAATGCTAACGTCGGATGGGATCTGTTTATTGATGCGTATATCCGCAATATCGGCAGGTAATTCGCTTCTTAAACTGTTTATTTCTCTTACTACTTCCTGATATTTATCGTCAGGGTTTGAGCTATATTTATAAATGATCTGCATCACTGCAAGGCCATCACTTATGTCGGTAGTGATATGTTTTATATCGTCAAGCTCATGGATCTTTTTTTCCATAGGGTCAACAACCAGCTGTTCCATATCCTTAGGATTAGTTCCCGGATAAACCACCACAACTGTAAATTGTGGAGGATGGGTTTCGGGGTCCTCACTTCTTGGCATGGTAAACAGGGAGTATATGCCCAGCGCCAGTACCGCCACAAAAACGATCAGCGTGAACTGGTAATTTTTTACTGCAAATTCAGGTAATTTCATTTTGAAATAATTTAGATTATCTGATTATTTTAATAGGAGCTCCATTGGTAAGATAGGCTGATCCTTCTCTTATTATCTGATCGGTGGGCACTATGCCTGCGGAGATAAAGGCCTTGTCATTTTTCAGATAAGCCACCTTTACGGCCTTTTTTACAGCCCTGTTGTTTACAGAGGTGTATACATAAGCACTGTCATTTTTGCCTTCTACTAAAGCATCAACCGGAACTGACAGCAGATCTGTTTTGCCAAAAGGGTAGATTTTTACTTTGGCAAAAAGTCCTGAAATTAACCTGGCGTAAGTAGGATTGAGCCTTATTTCGGCCTGGTATAAACCTGAAGCTGCATCAGTGCCTTGTGCCAGAGATTTTACTACACCCGTTATGGTTTGTGGGAACACATCAAAGTTCAGGTCAACTTTCTCATTCCCGCTAATCCTTGATCTGTCTTTGTCAGTAATGCCACATTTTACTATCCAGTCTTTGGTTGAGACACTGCTTATATAGAGAATTGGGGTTCCTCCAGCTACCTGTTCTCCTTCATTTGCAAGTTTTTTAAGCACAACGCCGCTTGTGTTTGCGCGTATGGTTGATTGAGTGGCATTAAACCTAGCGATATCGAGGCTCTTTTTGGCAATTACCAAAGCAGTTTGAGTATTTTCCAGCTGTTCTCTGGTACTTACGCTATCCTTAAACAAATTGGCAGTCCTTTGAGCATCTCTTTTTGCCTTGTTAAAACCCTCTTCAGCTTGGTTTAACTGAGCGTTTACTTCAGTCATGTTTAGTGAGGCTAGTACCTGCCCGTTATTTACATGATCACCTTCCTTAACAAAAATGCGGTTTATGATTCCCCCTGTTTTAAAAGAAAGGTTACTCTGTTGTTCTGACGATAATAGCCCTGAGGTTTCTACAGGTTCATTTTCTGTAAGGGCATTAGATGAAATTAGTTTTACCGGAATGGCATCGTCGGTTTTTTGTACTGGTTTTGGCTCACTACAGCCAATTATGGCCAGGCCAAGAAATATGAATAATGGTAGTGAATTTATATGTTTCATTTTGTTTTAGATTAAATGATGGTTAAAGAATATAGCTTGCTTTTGCTCTTTCCAGTTCGGTATTTCTGGTTAGCATATTCAGATATGCAATGCTTTGCTTCAGCTGGTCGTTTATCAGCCTGGTCTGTGCATCCAATAATTCAAGGTAAAGTGCCTGACCTTCTTTGTAAAGGCGCTGCTCATCCTTGTAGTATTGGAGCGATAGGGCTGTCTGACTAACTGATGCTTTAAAAGCCTGGAGTGCCGCGTTCAATTTATTTTGAGCGGTAATCACCTCAAGCTCCAGTTGCTGTGATGCCTGTTCTGTTTGTATTTCGGTAGATTTTAAATCGAGAAGTGCCTGCTGAGTTTTGTTTTTATTTCTGTTGCCATTAAATATCTGCCAGGATAGTGTAACACCAAAAAGATAGTATGGAGCATCCTTATTAACTTTTAAAAAATCACCCTGTGCACCTAAGTCTATGAATGTAGATAGCTTGGGAAGTAGGGTAGATCTGGTTAATTTTACAGAGAGGGTGTTGATCTGGTTTAAAGATTCAAGAGCGGCCAGTTCCTCTCTTTTACTTGAATGTAAAACTGAGTCGGGCTTAATAATCATATTCTCATTATGACTGGTTTCAACAGGGCTATTGAGCGGCTTGTTGAGCAGAAAATTGAAATAGCCAGCGGCATTCAGGGATTCAGCCCTGGCATCTTCGAGCTGGGTTTCGAGACTGGTAAGTTCATTTTCTGAACGGGCCACTACAGTTCTTATTGCTTTTCCATTTTTAACCATCGATTGATTTATCCGAAGGTTTTCCTTTGCCAATACAATCCCGTTTTCAAAAATCCTTATGGCCTGCAGCGATTGTTCATAGCCGTAATAAGCAAGTTTAACCTGTTTTATAAGTTCCCGTTTATATAACCTTAGTTCTATCTGCTGCATCGTGATCTGCTCTTTTTTAATGCGGCTGTTGTATATGATCTCTGCATTGTATAGAGGCAGGGTTGTATGAACTTTGGCATCGTAATAATTATTAGGGTTGAAAGTCTGGCTCACATTATCAACCTGCGGAAACTTACCTGATCCCGTTAAATTATTTAAAGTGCTATATACCGGATTCAGGAGATCCCCAATAGGGATTTCGATTTTACGCCCACCTCCGGATGTAAGATAAGAGGTGTTTAGTTCTACATCCGGAAGGAATAATCCTTTTGCTTCTTTTAAGGCATACAGGCTTCGTTGCAAAGCAAAGTCCTGTTTCTGTATTCCCAGATTGTTTTTGAGCGCTTCGTCTATATAACCCTGAAGATGGCTTTGAGAGAAAGCCCAGAAGGGAAGCCAACACCCCAGGATTAATAGCAGTAACGATTTTAAGGCTGTTTTTCTATTCATGATGTATCGTTGTTTATAAAATGAACACTGTTTATTAGAATTGATTTTTTTTGATTTGTTACAATTTTTGAAGGGAATAATGATCGACGGTTATTTACTAAACACTGTTTATGTTGCTGTAAATTTTTTTAGACTTTAAGTGTTTTTAAAAAATATTCTAATGACTGGATAAGAAGATTAGGGTTTTGCTCAGCTTCAATGTCTACTGATTGTAGCCTTTCTCTAATAAATAAGGAAACAAGGCCATGAACATAGGACCATACAGCCATGGAAACTATTAGAGGATCACCTGCTACAATTAGTTTTTGCTCCAGGCATTCAGTAACTGTTTGAAGAAGATATTGAAAGCTATTGTCTCCGGCTTCCCACTTGCTATGGCATTTAATTTCCGTTAAAGGAGCCCTCATTATAAACATAAGATCATAATAGTCTGGATTTGTCACTGCAAAATTCAAGTATATTTTTCCAAGTTCAGCCAGTCGCTCAAATGGATCTTTAATCTGATTATGGTTTACAAATTCTTTATTTAAGAGATCGAAACCTTGTTCATGAATTACATAAAATATTTCGTCTTTCTCTTTAAAATACAGATAGATAGTTGCAGGGCTGTATTCAATATCGTCGGCTATATTACGGATAGAGGTTTTTTCATAACCTTGTTCCAAAAAGAGTTTTGTAGCTGATTCAATAATCAACTTTCGCCTGTCTAGCTTGTCTCTTTCTTTTCTATCCTTTATTGACATAGTAAAATACTAACCGCTGCAAATATACTAAACACTGTTCAGTAAATACAAAAAATATATAGAATTTATCGAATCCGAATGGTATGGCTTTAAAAAGGAACAGGGATAAGCTTATGCAGCTATCCCTGTTTTAAGATGGTTGATCCACCACAGATCAACCTAAACCAAACAAACCACTACTATAACGTATGATATTGTTAAAAAGTTTCTTTATTTGAAAATAAATTTTAAATAATTACTTCTCAGGATGTTATCTGATGGTTTTAGCAGACAGGAAATCTATTTCTAGTAAAATATAAAGGTTTTTTAATTAGGTAACATTTGTGTAACATTAATTTATTTTTGGTAAATTAGTTTCGCAAGCCAAACCATGACCACATATTCTCTACTTTCTGATCAGGAACTCAGGACTAAATTAGTCTTTGGAGACGAGTATGCTTTTGCAGAATTCTATGAGAGGTATAGTGCCGGGATTTTGGGTTTTGTTAAAAAGTTTGTTCATTCTGCCGACCTTTCGGAAGATCTTACTCAGGAAATATTCATAAAAATCTGGCAATGCAGGTCAAAGCTGGCAGATGTTCAATCATTAAAAGCTTACCTATATATAGTTGCCCGTAACCATACTTTAAATAGTCTTAAAAAAGCCTTTCGTTCTGAAGTTGCTATGTCGGAGGTAGTAAACAGCTTTGTTGAAGAGCGAAATTGTACAGAAGATGAACTTTTGAGTAAAGAGTATTACGATTATCTGCATAATGCCTTAGCACAACTGTCGCCACGCAGTAGAGAAATTTTTAAACTGTGCAGAGAGCAGGGTAAAAGTTATGATGAAGTGGCAACGGCACTTGGCATTTCCCGAAATGCCGTAAAAAACCATATGGTTGCTTCTATGAAAATTCTTAGAACGGCGGTCGAAAAGGACCTAGGTATTTCTTTAGGGGTGATTTTGGTTATGCTCTTAAAATAAGTTCAAAAAAAATTTTTTTTTTCAGCTACCCTCGGCGCTTCAAATATTGTCTTAGTATTTGAAAGGCCCTTGCTATGGAAGATAACGAATTTTACAAAATACTTGTTAACCGGTATATTAATAAACAGCTCACTGATGATGAGCTGGAATTATTTGTGCAATTAACCAAAGAAGGTAAACTGGACGACCACCTTTTGGCAGCGATGAGTAAAAAGGGGGATATTTCTGAAAGTGATCAGGAGGATTATGACAGGCAAACTAAAACGAAGCGGTTGTGGTATAAACTAACGGCTGCTGCTGTGGTATTGGTTGTATTATCTGTAGGGCTGTATTCATATTTCAATCACAATATAATTGACGGTAATAAACAGTCTGTTTATGCAAAACATGATGCAGAACCCGGTGGAGATAAGGCAACGCTTACTTTGGCCGATGGTACCGAAATTTCGTTAACAGATGCCGACAATGGACAGATTGCAAAGCAGGCCGGAGTAGCCATTACAAAAAACACCAGCGGGCAATTGGTGTATACCGTAGTTGAAAGCGGAAAAAAAGAAATAGCATATAATACCATTACCACACCCAGAGGGGGGCAATATCAGGTAAATTTACCAGATGGTACCCAGGTCTGGTTAAATGCAGCATCATCTATAAAATTCCCAACAAGTTTTGCTAATGCAAGCAACCGTAAAGTAGAGTTAAAAGGAGAGGCTTATTTTGAAGTTTTTAAGAATAAGAAACTTCCTTTTATTGTGGTAACGGATAAGCAGGAAGTTGAAGTTTTTGGAACTCATTTTAACATCAATTCTTACGATGATGAAACAAGTGTTAAAACAACCCTGCTCGAGGGTTCCGTAAAGGTTTCGCTGCTTAGTGGGGGCAATAAGGGGACTTCTCGTTTCCTTAAGCCAGGAGAGCAGGCTAGTGTTGAATATCAGACAAGGAACCTTAAAATAGGCAAAGCGAATATTGATCAGGTAATGGCCTGGCAGAAGGGTTACTTCCATTTTGAGGGCGATGATTTGCAATCTGTATTACGCCAGTTATCGCGCTGGTATGATGTGGATGTAGTCTATCAATTAAGCCATAATGATGATGAGTTTATGGGTGATATTCCACGCAGCGTAAAATTATCCGAAGTGCTTAAGATATTAGAATTTGGAGGTGTCCACTTTAAAATTGAAGGAAAAAAACTAATTGTAACTAAATAAACAACTTAAAACCAGTATTGTATGGAAAAATAAATACCTAACCCGTATAACTGAGAAGAAAATACCGGACCCTGGTTGCAACAGGATCCGGATAGATCCACTTCTTAAGTTAGAAATGGAACAAAGTTCCGGTCGATCTCAAAAAATACCTTGTTAAATAATTAATGAATTAACCAAACATTCAAAAGTATGAATTTAAATCAATGTAGGAAAGCACCTGTTTTCAGGTGGTTATTCTCATCCAGGAATTTATTGGCAATGAAACTAATTGTACTATTAATCTTCATAGGTTGCCTTCAAGTCTCCGCAACGGGATTTTCGCAAAGTATTACACTTTCCGAAAGAAACACTACGCTAAATAATGTGTTCGAAAGTATAAAAGAGCAAAGTGGCTATACCTTCTTTTATAACAATAAACTAATAAAACAGGAAGGCAGAATCAGCATCGAGCTGAAGAATGTAAGTGTGGAAACAGCGCTGGACCAGATATTTAAAAACAGGCCGTTTTCATATAAAATCATAAACAAAACCATTGTAATTAAGAGAAATTCCATTTCAACAGCACCGGTTATTGTTACTGCCGAGGCGCAAATAAACATTAAGGGGAAAATTTCAGATACCGATGGAAATCCGTTATCAGGTGCTACTGTTATGATTAAGGGCACTTCTAAAGGTACTTCGGCAAACATATCTGGTGAATTTTCAATAGATGCGAAGGACGGAGATGTATTGGTGGTAAAATATCTGGGCTATCAACCCAAAGAGGTATTGGTAAAGGCAGGTGTTACCAGTATAAATATTGTACTTGAAGCCGAATTACAGGGCCTTTCTGAAGTGATTGTAACTGCCCTTGGGGTTAAAAGACAGGAAAAGGCTTTAGGTTATGCTGTGCAAAGAGTTGGGGGAAAAGAACTGCAAACTGTAAAAGGAGTTGACTTGGGTACTTCCTTAACCGGTCGGGTTTCAGGTTTGGTAATTAAGAATTCTACGGAATTTAACGCAAGACCTACAGTAGAGTTGAGAGGTGAAGATGCATTGTTAATTATTGATGGAGTCCCTTATGCAAACATGACTTTACGTGATGTGCCTACCGATGACATCGAAAGCATGGATGTGTTAAAGGGATCGACTGCTTCTGCTTTATATGGCTCACGTGCTAAAGGTGGTGTTTTGATGATCACTACTAAAAAAGGAGCAGCAGGCAAGGGGTTCTCAATTGATGTAAATAGTAATACTATGTTTCAATTGGGTTATCTGGCAATTCCGAAAGTACAAAGTTCATACGGTCGTGGTCAAAATGGTGAAATTGATAACGATTATGTTTGGGGTCCAAAACTGGATGCAGGAAATACAGCCAGAGATTGGAACCCGGAAACCAAACAATTTGAAGATGGACGCCCCTTAGTATCGGTAGGAAAGGATAACCTGAAGAATTTTATGAATACCGGTATTATAGCCAGTAATAACATTTCTTTGGCACAGAGTAATGAGAATGGAAGTTTCAGGATTGGGGTAAACCATATTTTCCAGAAAGGCCAGTTTCCAAATCAGAAACTTAATCTCCTGAACCTTACTTCTGGTGGTGAGATCATAGTTAATGATCATTTTAGGGTAGAGGGACGTTTTGGTGTTAGTCGTGGTTCTACGCCTCAAATGTGGGGTAGCGGATATGGAAATCAGGGGTATTTATACCAGCTTATCATGTGGACGGGTACAGAGTACGATATTCGTGATTATAAAGACTACTGGGTAGTTCCTAACAAAACACAGAACTGGATGTATACCAATTGGTATGATAACCCATACTTAATTGCTTACGAAAAGCTTAACGGTGAGGTCAAAAATAAAGTAAATGCAAATGTCACTGCCAATTATAAGTTCAACAATGATTTTAACCTGATGCTGCGGTCAGGTTATGATAACTATAATAATACAAATACCAAACAAAACCCTACAGCTAATATTTTCTCTACACGTGGCGGATGGAATGCAAGAGGAATGTATGAAACAAGTGATTCAAGAGGTTTCTCTACCAATAACGATTTGATCCTTACTTTTAATAAGAAAGTTAGCAAATGGGCATTTGAGGGGTTAGCCGGTGGTACACTTTATTATTTTAAAGATGATGGCTTTACCGCTACCACTAAAAATGGATTAATTTCTCCTAGGTATTTTTCTCTGAAAGGTTCAGTTGAGCCGGTAACAATTACCCCTGGAAGAAATTGGTCTCAGCAAATTAACAGTCTTTACGGCCGGGCATCTGTAAGCTGGAACGATGCAATTTTCTTTGATGCTACGGGCAGGAACGACTGGAATTCAGCTCAGCCAGAATCATCAAGATCTTACTTTTATCCATCTTTAGGGTCAAGTGTGGTTGTATCAGAGCTGGTAAAAATGCCTGCTGTTGTTGATATGTTTAAGGTGCGTGGATCATGGACGCTCTTTAAAAATGCTTTTGATCCCTTTGCTATTAATAAAACATTTTCTACTACCACTTCTGCATGGAATACACTAAACTCTGCCAGTTATCCCTCAAAGTTGATCGGTGAGAGTTTATTACCAAGTACACAACGGACCTGGGAAATTGGTGCAGCGGGTTACTTGTTAGGCAAACGATTACATTTCGATGTGGCTTATTATGATAAGTATTATTACAACAGGCAGGTAAATACTCCAATTCCGGGTTCATCAGGCTTTTCAACTATATTGGTAAACACTGCAGAAACATATGCCAGAAGAGGTCTTGAAATCTCTGTAGATGGTTCTGTAATAAGAAATGAAGATTTTGAGTGGAAAAGTACGGTAAACTGGTCTAATCAACATCGCTATTATGTTGATCTGGATCCTGTTTTATCGGCCGATAATCCATGGGTTAAAAAGGGCCAAAGACTGGATACCTACCTTAGTTCTTACTGGTTAAGGGACCCAAGCGGAAACGTAATCTTTAATAACGGATTTCCTGTTGAAAGTGATTATGATAAAAAATACGGTTATGGAGAACCAGACTTTAGCATAGGCTTTATTAACAATTTCAGATACAAAAACTGGAATCTGGGGGTAAATGTAGACGGACGTATTGGCGGACTAATGTATAACTACCTATATGATAAAATGTGGGATACGGGCACTAACCCTGATTCCGACAACCAATATCGTTATGACCAGGTAGTAAACGGTTTGAATAACTATGTAGGTAAAGGTGTTAAAGTCGTGTCTGGAGAAGTGCAGTTTGACAAATATGGAAACATTACCAGCGATACTAGACAATACGCAGCAAACGACGTACAAGTAGGTTATCAGGATTTTGCACAATCTTTTAGAGGGGGTGATATGGGTATTCAAAAAGAAACCTTCATCAAACTTCGTGAAGTTTCACTCGGGTATAATTTCCCTGCAAAGCTGGCTAATAAAATCGGTGCCCGGAGCGCATCATTTTCAGTTACAGGTCAGAATTTACTGCTGTTAACCGACTTTAAATTTTCAGACCCTGACTTGGATGATGAGAACCTGAACTCTCCTTCATCACGAATGATTGGTTTCAATCTTAAGGTAGGATTCTAGTAAGGCAGCTTTTACGTTTATAAATAACTTAAATCAAGATGAAAAGAATTATAAAATATATGTTGATTTTGCCTTTACTGGCAATGCTAACAAACGGTTGTAAAAAGTTTGAAGACATCAATACCAATCCAAATGAAACAACCCAGGTAAATTCGGCCATGCTGGCAACAGGCATGATTCTAAACATTACCCGTGGCGACATCAGCTCTACAAAAGGATTTATGCAGCCCTTTTTATTGGGCAAATACCTAACCTGGGGCGAGGGGCAAGAAGGCTTTCAATACAACAGACTCGGACGTACCGATTTTGATCGCATTACATTATTGCGGAATATTCCATCAATGGAAAACTATGCTACAAGCGATGCACTTAAAAAATCATATCAGGGATTAGGACATTTTATCCGTGCATGGCAATTCTTTATGGCTACAATGCAGGTAGGAGATATCCCCTATGCAGAAGCCGTAAAAGGAGAAACTAATGTACTGCAGCCTAAATATGATACTCAAAAAGCAGTTTTTATGGGAATTCTGAATGAGCTTGATCAGGCAAACCAGTTGTTTGCAACAGGTGCAAACTTTGAAGGTGACCCTATCTATGCCGGTAACGTCGACAAGTGGAGAAGGCTTACCAATAGTTTTGAGCTGCATGTGCTAATTAATCTTTATAAAAAAACAGCAGATGCAGATCTTAAGGTTATTGACCGTTTCAAAGATATTGTTGCAAACCGTCCGCTGATGCGCGATTACAGAGATAATTTTGCACTTGTTTATAACAATACTGCTGGTCAGAATTACCCATGGTCTGATGTGCCGGCTGGTTCTGGTAACTCATTTGTGAAATCGAACTATACCATGCTCACAAACACTTTGCTAGCACCTTTAAAAGCTACCGACGACAGGAGGTTGTTTTACTATGCTAAGCCTTCGCCGGTTAAAATTACTGCAGGGGTGTCGCAGTCTGATTATAACGCTTATCCGGGTGTAGAACCTTCTGATGCCTTTTCAGCCTTGCAAACAAGAAGAGTAGGTAAAGATTATGCCGACCTTAATAATCGTTATGTGCAGCTGGTAAATGCTGAGCCGGTTAGTGTATTTAGTTGCTGGGATATGCAATTTGCGCTTGCAGAGGCTGCTGTACGCGGATGGATTACAGGAACAGCAGCACAGGTTTATTACGCTGATGGTATTACAAATTCTATGAACGCAGTTGCAATAAATACACCTGATCTGGCCGATTATCACCACAACATGAAAATGGATGCAGCTTATATACTTGCCTTCCCGGCTAAGCCAGGAGTTGCGCTTGCAGGGTCAACTGAGGAGCAGATTAAGCAGATCATCACGCAAAAATATCTGGCCAATTTCTTACAGGGAGGTAAATATCAATCTTGGTTCGAAAACCGGAGAACCGGATATCCTGTATTTACTTTAAACAGTACAACAAATTTAAATACACCATCTACAAACTTTCCGTTACGCTGGTTATATCCATCTAATGAGTTGAGTTATAATTCAGACAACCTTGATGCAGCTGTTCAATCTCAATACGGAGGTAATGATAATACAAATCAGCAAATGTGGTTGTTAAAGTAGTAATTATCTTATATTTATAATCATGTAACCGAAATCATCAAATGGCAGAAAACAAAGGTTTAAAAAAAACACTCACCCCGTTTATGCTCTGGGGGCTTGGAGTAGGGTATGTCATTTCAGGTATGTATTTTGGATGGAACCTCGGCCTCGAAAAAGGGGGCACAGCAGGTATGGCAATAGCTACCATCGCTATAATGGTAATGTATGTTACTTTCACATTTAGCTACGCGGAGCTTGCATGTGCTATACCAAAGGCAGGTGGAGTATTTGATTATGCAAATAAAGCAATGGGCAAAAATATCGGCTTTATAGCCGGTATTGCCCAAATTGTTGAGTTTATACTTGCACCGCCGGCTATTGCATTTGCAATTGGTGCTTATTTCAATGCATTTTTTCCGCAGGTGCCCATACTAACAAGTGCTATTGCTATTTACTTCGTGTTTACCGGGCTTAATGTATATGGTGTAAAAGCTGCGGCGTCTTTTGAAGTGATCATTACGGTGCTGGCAGTTGGAGAATTGCTTTTGTTTTCAGGCATTGCATTACCAAAGTTCGAGGTTGCAAACCTTACCCACAATGCAATGCCCAATGGATGGGGAGGTGTTTTTGCAGCTATTCCTTTTGCCATATGGTTCTTTTTAGGTATTGAAGGAATTGCCAATGTGGCCGAAGAAACCAAGAACCCGCAAAAAGACATCAGCAAAGGTTTTGGATGGGCCATCTTTACGCTGGCAATATTGTGCATATTAATATTTGTTGCCGCCACAGGTATTGCTGGCTGGGAAGCAATAGTTTATAAAAATGGAATAAGCGGAGAAACATCAGATTCTCCGCTTCCTTTGGCCCTTGCAAAAATAACAGGCAGCAATCACCTTATGTACCACTTGCTTATTACAGTAGGTTTATTCGGATTGGTAGCTTCTTTTCATGGCCTTATACTTGCGGCAGGCAGGTCAACATACGAAATGGGCAGGGTACACAACATCCCTTCGTTTCTGGGTAAAATATCACCACGTTTCCATACACCTGCAAATGCATTAATAGGAAATATGGTTATCGGTATTCTGGCTTTGCTTTCCGGCAAAACATCCGAGATCATTATAGTTTCCGTTTTTGGGGCACTTACATTGTATATCATTTCCATGATCTCCATAGTTATTCTAAGGAAACAGGAACCTGATCTGCCAAGGCCTTTTCGGGCTCCATTTTACCCGGTATTTCCAATCATCTCACTCATTATTGCAACAGTATCTATTATTGCAATGTTCATTTTCAATTTTAAACTTGGACTTATTTATTTCTCTATATTGATCGTAACCTTTTTGCTGTACAGAATTTTTAAACCATCTCATGCATGACAACACAAGAAATATTAGCATATGTAAAACAGCACCCGTCAGGAAAAGTAAAGCTAGCAGTTACAGATATTGATGGCGTTTTAAGAGGCAAGTACATCTCGGCCGAAAAGTTTGTTTCAGTTGCCGAAGGAAGATTAGGATTTTGCGATGTTACTTTTGGCTGGGATATGGGAGATGTAGCATACGACAATGTGAAATTTACAGGCTGGCATACCGGATATCCGGATGCTTCGGTAAAGCTTGATCTGAGCACTTTTCGTAAAATACCATGGGAAAACGATATTCCCTTTTTTCTGGGCGATTTTGTTGACGATAATGAAAAACCCGGATATACCTGCCCCCGGCAATTGCTGCGTAAGGTATTAGCCGATACCACAGAGAGTGGCTTTTCGCCCTATTTTTCACAGGAATTTGAGTGGTTTAATTTTGCGGAAACGCCAGAAACAGCCCATCAAAAAGGATATCAAAACCTTACACCCTTAACTCCTGGGATGTTCGGTTATTCCATTTTACGCAGTACCTTAAAAAATGAATACATGACAGATCTTTTTGATCTGCTCAGCAAATTCGGAGTGCCAATAGAGGGGCTGCATACCGAAACCGGGCCGGGAGTTTATGAAGCAGCAATTAAATACGCCCCTGTTTTGCAGGCTGCAGATCAGGCTGTACTATTTAAAACTGCGGTAAAGGAAATAGCTTATAAACATGGTGTGTTGGCTACTTTTATGGCCAAGATCACCGAGAATCTGCCGGGCTGCAGCGGACATGTACACCAGAGTTTATGGGATAAGGATTCTAAGCAGAATTTATTTTATAACGAAAAAGATCCTCATAAAATGAGTGATCTGATGAAAAGCTATATCGCCGGGCAATTACATTGTTTGCCGCAAATATTGCCAATGGTGGCGCCAACTATAAACAGTTATAAGCGTTTGGTTGAAGGGGCCTGGGCGCCAACTACCTTAACCTGGGGTATTGATAACAGAACGGTTGCCTTAAGGGCATTGCCATGCAATTCAAAAGCCACCCGTTTAGAAACCAGAGTTGTAGGTTCTGATACTAACCCGTATCTGGCTTTATCTGCCTGTCTTGCTGCGGGGCTATATGGAGTTAAAAATAAAATGAAACTTGAAAAGGAAGCTACAGAGGGAAATGGTTACCGCGATCTTTCTAATGGAATATTGCCGGCGAATCTTTATGAAGCTACCCAAAAAATGAAGCAGTCGGCGGTAGCAAAAGAGTTATTTGGCGATCATTTTGTAGAACATTTTACGTTAACAAGAGAGTGGGAATGGAAGCAATATGCCAAAGTAGTAACAGATTGGGAACTTAAGCGCTATTTTGAAATTATCTAATCCCTTGCATTAATTAATATCAATCACATCATATGACATTCGATAAAGTATATCAGTATAATTTTCCTACTACAATCCGTTTCGGGGCAGGGGCGATTAAAGAATTGCCAGCCTATCTGCAAAAGAACGGATTAAAACGGCCAATGATTGTTACCGATCCAACTATAGCTTCGCTGCCTTTTTTTAAAGCTATTGTTGCCGACCTTCAGGCTCATAACATTTCCGTCGAAGTATTTAGTGATATCCACAAAAACCCTGTAAAAAGCGATGTTTACAAAGGTGGCGATGTATGGGACAATACCTCTAGAGACAGCATTATAGGTATTGGTGGTGGTGCAGCACTTGATGTGGCCAGGGCAATTGTATTGAGGGTAAATCACCGTGAAGACCTGTTTAAATACGATGATCTGATTGGTGGTGATGTATATGTAACCAATGATGTACCTCATTTTATTACTATCCCAACTACTTCCGGAACAGGCAGCGAAGTAGGCAGAAGTGCTATCATTGCTGATGATGAAACACATCAAAAAAAGATCCTGTTCTCTCCAAAACTGATGGCACAAATCGTATTTGCAGATCCGGTGCTTACTATGGATTTACCACCATTTATTACCGCAGCAACAGGCATGGATGCACTTACCCATAATATGGAAGCATTCCTTGCAAAAAATCCGCATCCCCTATGCGATGGGATAGCCCTTGAGGGTATTTCGTTGATCAAAGATTCGCTGGAAAAGGCTACAAATAATCCGGATATTGAAAGCAGAAGTAAAATGCTAATGGCCTCTATGATGGGTGCTATTGCCTTTCAAAAAGGATTGGGTGTGGTGCACTCCCTTGCCCATCCGCTTTCGTCGTTGCTTGATACACATCACGGCCTTGCCAATGCAGTAAATATCCCTTATGGCATGGAATTTAATATTGCCGGTTTTGAAGATAAATTTCGCAGAATAGCAAGAACCCTTGAGTTAAAAGAGGAAACAGGCGAAGCTGTAGTAAAGTACCTTTTTGATTTGAATACAAGAGTAAATATCCCGCACCATTTAAGAGATATTGGTGTAAAACCGGAGCATATTGAAACGCTTGCTGATCTGGCAGTTGCCGATTTTGCCCACCCAAATAATCCTAAGCCTGTTAGTCGCGAAGATTTTAAACAATTGTATTTAAAGGCACTTTAAATAATAGCGTACATGAAAAAAAAGATTGGGATAAGCTATACCGAGACTAATTTCCAGAACTATTGGAATTGGTTTACTCCACAAGAGCTGGGTGATGAAATTGAGCTTATTGAGCTTTCCTTCGAAAAGGGCAATACCGATGATTTTCAGCAATGCGATGGCTTTGTACTAACCGGAGGTATAGATGTTGTACCTGAATTGTATGGCGGTGCAGAGGATTATCCACATAAACCGGATGTATTTTTACCTGAAAGAGATCAGTTTGAATCACAGATTTATAGCTATTCACAAGCCCATCAGGTACCTCTTCTGGGAATTTGCCGTGGGATGCAGTATGTTAACATCCTGGAAGGGGGCAAAGTATTTGAAGACAATGGCGAGCCGACAAACCAGATCCATAAAAAAGGGACTGAAGACAAAGTCCACGGTGTAGATGTTATAAAAGACAGCCTGCTTTATAGTGTAACTGGCGTAGAACAAGGATGGGTAAACAGTGCCCATCATCAGGGAATTAATCCAGCTTACCTGGGCGATAATTTAATGGTTAGCGCCTATTCGGCTACTGACGATGGCATTATCGAGGCCCTAGAATTTAAAGATAAAACCGATAAAGCTTTTATGATAGGTGTGCAATGGCATCCCGAAAGAATGAAGGAGAAAGAATCAAATCCACTCTCTCAAAAAGTTAAAGAACAATTTATTGAAGCAGTAAAAAATCATAAATGATGAATGTTGTAAATCCGGCTACCGAAGAAATTATTACCATATTAATAGAAAACGACAGACCATCGTTAGATAAGAA
Source organism: Pedobacter ginsengisoli (assembly GCF_002736205.1). Classification (NCBI taxonomy): domain Bacteria; kingdom Pseudomonadati; phylum Bacteroidota; class Sphingobacteriia; order Sphingobacteriales; family Sphingobacteriaceae; genus Pedobacter; species Pedobacter ginsengisoli. The sequence goes on from NZ_CP024091.1 coordinate 5,324,823, forward strand.
ATACGCATTGCTTAAAGCCGGTCAGCAACATTGGGCGCAGCAACCCTTATCAGAACGTATTTCGGTTGTTCATAAATTTTACGACCTGCTCGATCTTGAAAAGGAGAAGCTTGCAGCAATACTTACTTCCGAGGTTGGCAAGCCGTTGCAGCAGTCACGCAATGAGCTTAACGGCGCAAGGGTAAGGATTCAATGGATGCTGAACAATGCTGAGAAATACCTTTCAGATGAACTGGTGACTGATACTGATGAGCTGAAGGAGAAAATCTCTTACGATCCGCTTGGTGTAATTTGTAACATATCGGCATGGAACTATCCTTACCTGGTAGGAGTAAACGTATTTGTACCTGCTTTACTTGCCGGAAATGCCGTAATGTATAAACCTTCGGAATATGCATCCTTAACCGGATTGGAAATTGAGCGTTTGCTTAAAAAAGCAGGTGTGCCCGAAAACGTATTTCAAATAGCCATTGGTGCTAAACAAACAGGAGAACATTTGCTGGATATGGATTTCGACGGATATTTCTTTACCGGATCCTATAAAACAGGGAAACACATTTACGAAAGAGTAGCCAAAAAAATGGTTCCTTGCCAGCTGGAGCTTGGCGGCAAAGATCCGTTGTATGTAGCAGATGATGTAAAAGATATTAAAGCAGTAGCTGCCGGCACAGCCGATGGTGCTTTCTATAACAATGGGCAAAGCTGCTGTGCCGTAGAACGTATTTACGTACATCAAAATGTATACGATGCTTACGTAGCTGCCTTTGTAAAAGAAGTGAACTCCTGGAAATCGGGACTGCCTACAGAAGATGAGGTGTATATTGGTGCCTTAACCAGAAAAGAGCAAATAGGCTTACTGAAGCATCAGGTTGAAGACGCTTTGGCAAAGGGCGCTGCTTTATTGCAAGGTGGCAAACAAAAAGACGGTAAAGGATATTATTTTGAACCTACAGTTTTAACCAATGTAACCAACGATATGAAAGTGATGCAGGAGGAAAGTTTTGGCCCCATCATTGGAATTATGAAAGTAGCAGATGATCAGGAAGCATTAGAGAAAATGAAGGATACCAGCTACGGGCTTACCGCGTCGGTTTATTCTGATAACAGGAACAGAGCTGAACGTATTCTTTCGCAAATTGATTCCGGTACAGGATATTGGAATTGCTGCGATAGGGTAAGTGCGGGTGTGCCATGGAGTGGCAGAAAACATTCAGGTATCGGAGCTACCTTATCACATCAGGGGCTGCGTGCGTTTACCAAGCCTAAGGCCTGGCATTTGAGAAGTTGAGGATTTTGCCATAATATTAAGCGATTTTGGCATATTCCAAATTCTGTCATATAAAGTATTTATCTTTAATTGATAGGCCAAATAGGGAGTGCTTCAATGAATCTAAATAGTGAATTTTCTGATTATCAGCTGATCCAGCTTGTAAAAGCCGGAGACCATAATGCATTTTCAGAAATTTACAATAGGTACTGGGGTATCCTTTATGGGCATTGTCTGAAGATGCTTAAGGATGAAGCCGAAGCTCAGGATGTTGTTCAGGATCTCTTTATGAGCCTCTGGGCAAAATCAGCAGAACTGGATGTTAAGACCAATCTGCTGGGCTACCTTTACATCACAGGCAGGCATAAAGTTTTGAATACGATTCGCAAACGTAAAACCAGCGATAAATTTATTGAAGCTCTTGGTGCATATGCCGCTACTAATAACGATTCTGTTATCGATCAGATTAATGAACGAGAACTGGCAGCAGCGATAGAAGCTGAAATCAAAAACCTCCCTCAAAAAATGAGAGAGGTTTTTGAATATAGCCGAAAAGAATACCTGTCGCACCGTGAAATTGCCGACCAGCTTGGCATTTCAGATAAAACGGTTAAGAAACAGGTAGCCAATGCCATCCGCATACTTCGTTTACGTCTTACCGTTCCTGCAACACTGCTAATTATGGTTACCTGGTATTTAAATAAATAATTTTCATTTTCTCCTACTCCCTCAGGCTTTGGCAGGTGTCTTTACTAAAATTAAGACCAAGCCCTCATGAACAAAGATAGTGTAGAACAACTTATAGACCGGTATTTAGCAGGAACCTGTACTTCAAAAGAAAGGACACTTATTGAGCGGTTTTATATGGACGAGGTCTTAAACCGTAAACTTCCCGAAAATATTACCGATCCAATACATGCCAAAGATGCAATGTGGAAAGTAATATCAGCACAGGTAAATCCTAATCATACCCCTAAAAAGAAAAAAACATTAAACCTTTACAGAAACATAGCAGCTGTGGCAGCAGTACTAATTACTGTAGGGCTTGTATTGTACTTTTACCCTCAAAATAAAATCAATAAAACTGAGCAGGTAGTAAAACAAAATCGCGCTATCGGAATTAATCCTGGCGGTAATAAAGCTACACTAACTTTAAGCAACGGAGAGCAGATCATATTGAATGAAGTAGATAGCGGAGTGCTGGCCAATCAGTTTGGGGTAGTAATCCGGAAAACAAAAGATGGCCAGCTGGCCTATAACCCGGCACGCGAATACCTTTTAGGAGATGATTTGTCTTACAATACCATTTCCACCCCAAATGGCGGACAATATCAGGTAACCTTGCCCGATGGAACCAGTATCTGGCTAAATGCGGCAACCACAGTACGTTTCCCAATCCGCTTTGCAGGTAAACAAAGAAATGTCAGCTTAGTAACCGGCGAGGCCTATTTTGAGGTTGCAAAAAACAAGAAAATGCCATTTAGAGTGAGTAGTGAAAAACAGGTAATCGAAGTGTTGGGAACTCATTTTAACATTAACAACTATGCTGATGAAACCAGCCTTAAAACAACTTTACTTGAAGGATCTGTTAGGGTGCTGGCACAAACAGGAACAGGAAAACGTAATGTGATATTAAAACCTGGCGAACAGTCTGTTGTGGCCACAGAGCTAAAAGTTGAAAAGGCCGATCTGGAAGAAGTAATGGCCTGGAAAAACAACAGGTTTACTTTTAACAGCATGCCGCTTGAAGGTATTATGCGTCAGATATCCAGATGGTACAATGTAGATATTGAATATAAGGGAGGTATTTCGGGTAAAGAATTTACAGGAACCATTTCCCGCTATGCAAATGTAACACAGGTATTAAACATGCTTGAATTAACAAATCTGGTTCATTTTAAAATTAAAGAAAGGAGAATAATAGTTATGCCATAAGCCATACTTATTATCAAATGGACCTTAAAATACCGGAAGCGCTGATAACACTCCCGGTAAAGTAGGGGTTTTCATTTTGATCATTGCAACTAAACAAAATCAAATTATTTGAATCGTTTCAGAATTCCAGCCGGAAAAAACGATTCAGGAAAAACTAACCTAACCAAATGTATGAAATTTTATACTTTATTGAGGTATAAGTTAACTATGCTTATGCATCAACAATATTATCCTGGAGCTATCAGGGTAGTATTTAACCAACCATTAACAAGGAAAATAATTATGCGTGCCAAATTAACCTTTGTTTTCTTAGTCACCTTGTTTATTCAAATGGGCATTGCTGCCAATGCCCAGAGAATTACTTTGTCGGCGAAAAACAAGGCTTTAAAAGAGGTATTTAAACAAATTGGAAAGCAAAGTGGCTATCAGTTTCTGTATGGCGATGATGTGCTTGAGGGTACCAAACGTATAAATGTTGTGGCTAACAATGCTTCTCTGGAAGAAGTACTTAAACAATGTTTTGCAGGTCAGCCAATTACTTATACTATTGTCGACAAAACAGTAGTCATCAAACCCGCTATTTCAATCAGAACCACTTATATGGTGGCAGTGGGTTTTTTGAAGGGAAAGGTTACAGAAGGCAAAACAGGGCTGCCAATGGCAGGGGTAACTATTAAACTTGATGGCGAAGGTGCCAGTTTCACTAAAACATCTGATGAAGCCGGTAATTATACTTTCGGTAATTTAAAACCGGGTGCATACAAAATTACCTGGCATTACATTGGCTACACCTCTCAGTCAAAAGACATCACCATTACAGATGGGCAAAACACCGACATCAATATTGCGCTTAACGAAGAAGCCGCAATGTTGGGCGAGCTGGTAGTGGTTGGTTTTGGTACACAAAAGAAAGCTGACCTTACCGGAGCAGTAGGGGTAGTAAATGTTGAAAAATCACTTACTTCCAGACCTGTTACCAATGTTCAGGAATTACTTGCCGGAACAGTTCCCGGATTAAACATCTCAAAAGGTTCAGGAGCAGTAGGCTCTGGCGCCTCTCTAAACATCCGTGGTACCTCTACAATAGGCGGCAGTTCGGGTGTTTTAGTATTGATTGATGGTTTTCCAGGCAATATTTATACCTTAAATCCTAACGATGTCGAGAGTATCTCTGTGTTAAAAGATGCGGCATCAGCTTCAATATATGGTTCCAGGGCTGCCAATGGTGTTTTATTGGTTACCACAAAAAAAGGGAACAAAACCGGAAAACCTATGGTTGAGGTTAACAGTAGTGTAGGTGTACAAAAACCGCAATTTATGCTCGATTTTGTAGGCTCGGCAGATTATATGAAACTATGGGATCAGGCTCTTGTAAATGATGGAAAGCAACCGCTTTACGGCAGTAAAGGACTTGAAGATCTGGCTGCGGGAAAATATGCCGACAACAAATGGTATAAAGAAATTTATAAAAACAATACCATTATTAACACCAATAACATCGCAATTTCCGGCGGAACCGAAAATATTACCTATCGCGTTTCCGGTTCTTACGATTATCAGGATGGAACCCTGCCAAATAACAATTACAACAAGTACGTTTTTCGTCCTGATGTAAATATTAAAATCTCCGATAAACTTAGACTTGCTACAAACCTGCAGTACACCCAAACTTATATCCTGCAACCTCAGGGTGGAACAGATGCATGGCAGTCGCAGGCTGCCCGTGCTGCACCTATCAGCCCTATTTATACTTCACAGGGCCAATATGGCATAGGTTCTTCTATGGTGGGCAATACCATAGCCGGCTTAAATCAGGGCGGATATAACAATGCCAAGTACAAAGAACTGTTTGGAGTAGCCGATTTGATCTATACACCAATAGAAAACTTAAACATTAAAGGCTCATATGCCCGCACTTCAACAGATCAGCGTACTACCGATAGGTTACTTGCCTACAATTTGTATGATGATAAGGGAGAAATAGCTGCAAAGAAAAACCTGGTAACAGGCTTAACCGAAAGTTTTTCAAGCAACTACAGAAATGTTTTTCAGGCAACTGCCGATTATGGCTATAGCCTAAACAAGCATTCATTTAAAGCTTTGGCCGGTTATTCTCAGGAATATGTGTACAACAACAGCTTTAGTGCATTTCGTGATAACCTGCCTTTTGGGAACATCGATGTTTTAAATACAGGATCATCAACCAATATGCAAAACACTGGTACAGCTTCTGATGTGGCCATCAGGTCTTACTTTGGACGATTGAACTATGATTACGATGGGAAATATCTGTTGCAGGCAAATATCCGTGCCGATGGTTCTTCGCGTTTTGCCAAGGGGCACAAATGGGGCTATTTCCCTTCTTTTTCTGCCGGATGGAATATTCATAAAGAATCTTTCTTTAACCTGCCATGGGTTAGCAGCTTAAAGCTTCGCGGTTCATGGGGTATATTGGGAGATGCCGAAAAAGTTGGTTTGTATCCAACAGCCGAGGTGTTAACCTACCGCCCAATCATTTATGGATTTAATGGGGTTACCGTTCCGGGTGCATATAATGGCGTATCTGTTAACAGAGGGATAAGCTGGGAAGAGTCTAAACAAACTGATATTGGTATAGATATGTCCCTATTGGGTCAGAAAATAGCCATCAGTGTAGATTACTTCATGAACAAAAGAGATAACATCTTAAACAACCCTCCGGTAAGTGCCGAATTTGGCTTGCCTGCACCATTCAGCAATTTGTTAAAAATGGATAGCAAAGGCTGGGAGTTCCTGGTAAACTATAAAGATCATTCGGGCGATTTTAATTGGGGATTTGATTTCAATACCTCTTTCTCTAAAAACAAGGTTGTTGATCTTGCAGGTAAAGGCCCGCAAATTGGTGACACTTATACCGATGTTGGCTTGCAATATCAATTGCCTTATGGGTTAAAAGCTATAGGCCTGTTTCAAAGTGCCGAGGAAATTGCAAACAGCCCAAATCAGGGGCCTAACGTATTTCCGGGAAATATCAAATATCAGGATACCAATAACGACAAGGTTATTGACGGTAAAGGCAGGGTGATTTTAAATGACAAAGTAGTAATAAGATTTGGTTCTAACCTTAATTTTGGATGGAAAAACTTTGATCTCTCAGCAAATGTAACCGGAGCAATAAATGGAATGAGGTATATGAGTGGTTACGAAGGCTGGGCCTTTTTCCTTTCGCAAAATGCCCGCCCACTTGCTTTAGATAACTGGACTCCAGAAAATCCTAATGCTTCTTACCCACGGTTGTCGATCCAGAATACTTCTAATGATACCAAGTATTCCAGCTATTGGTTAAGAAAAGCTGACTATATCAAAATACAGAATATACAGCTTGGTTATCAATTGCCGCAATCTGTATTGAGCAAACTAAAACTTAACTCGCTCAGACTTTTTACATCTGTTCAAAATCTGGCAACCATAACAAACTACACTGGTTTTGATCCCGAAGGAGGATATTATCCGCTTTCAAGAACATTATCATTCGGGTTAAACCTTAAATTCTAAAGAGATGAAAAGAAAATATATTTACCTGCTTGCTGTGATCTTAGTTGCCAGCAGTTGTAAAAAGGGATTTTTGGACACTTCACCACTTGATCAGTCCTCTGATGCCACCTATTGGAAAACGGCAGATGATGCCCAAACCGGCTTAAATGCCGTGTATGCTACTTTACCTGATAGCCGCGATTTCTGGAGAGATTGCAGCAGCGACAACTCAGTTATGACCAATGCCTGGGGCGAAGGAGGAATGGGATATATCAGTATGGGTACCTATTCTGCAACTGATGGTTACATTGCTGAAGAATGGCGATATGATAATATCCGCAGGGCTTTGTACTTTATCGATAAATTAAGTACGATGACCATTGATGCAAATCTTAAAAAGAGATTTGATGCCGAGGCCAGGTTTATTTTGGCAATGAGGTATTTCCGTATGGCGCAGCTGTTCGGAGATCTGCCGCTGATTAAAGAAAAACCGGTTACACTGGAAGAATCGAATTTATCACGCAGCCCAAAACAAGAGGTTCTTGATTATGCACTGCAAAACGTAGAAACTGCAATTGCAGGTTTACCTGCTACTTACGGTGCAGCGGCAGATAAAGGTCGTATTACCAAGGCAGCAGCTTTAATGCTAAGGGCTAATATTTATTTGTACATGGCCAGCATGAAAAAGTTCCACAACGGACAAAACGATGCGGCATTATGGACCGAAGCAGCAAAATCAGCCAATGATGTAACCACAATGGGTTATGATCTTGAAGATGATTATTCGTCATTATTCAAAAAAGAAGCAAACAACAACAATAAGGAAGTAATTTTAGCCTATCAGTATGTTCAGGATAAATTTACACAGTTCCTGGCGGTATTGGCCTCTCCAACCGGAACAGGTATAACAGGCGAGGGCTGGGCAAGTTTTTGTCCAACCAGAGATCTGATTGATTCGTATGAATGTACCGACGGAAAGTCCATTAAAACATCTGCTCTTTACGATTTAAACAAACCTTACGAGAACAGAGATGCCAGGCTAAAAATGACTTTTATGCTTCCGGGTGTTCCAGTGTTAAGGCCAAATGGAACCTTTACCCCTTATCAGCCACATCCATCTTATAATATGCCCGAAAGGATGAACAATGAAGGGGGAGGCTTAACCGGCTACATGTATTTGAAATTTAATGATCCTACAAACCCTAAACCCGGAGAAAACTGGGCCAACTGGCCGATCTATCGCTATTCTGAAACATTGCTAATACTTGCTGAAGCATTGAATGAATCAGATCCGGGAAATACCAAAATTACCTGGGCAATGAATAAGGTGAGGGCAAGAGCAGGGCTTCCCGGTGTGGATGCATTGCTTGGCGATCAGGCTAAAATGAGGGATGCGATCAGGGAAGAACGTCGCCATGAATTCGTAGCAGAACACAAAAGATATTTTGACCTGCTTAGATGGAAAACTGCCGAATTGGTATTAAGCAAACCTGCTTATGGTATTAACAGTAATGTTGCTGATCCTGTAGGCGATTGGACAAAACCTATGTTTAAAGCTCAGGACAGAGTATTTAACGTAAACAAAAATTATATATGGCCGGTTCCTCAATCTGTAATAGACAGAAATAAGAGCCTGTTACCACAAAATAAAGGTTGGTAAGCCTCTGATAATTTCATTGTATCTTAACGATCCGAAAGCATTTTCGGATCGTTAATCCACTAAATGTAAACGCTAACCAAGTATAAGATTAAACAGAAATAGAGATTTTTAACATGCACAAGAAACCATCCAACAGAAGAGATTTTATTAAAAAAGCAGGCTTGTTTACGGCTAGCCTTGCAGCGGTGCAATTCCCGGTATGGGGTAAAAGTATATTTGCATTAGATTATCCGCTTCATAACATCCCCGAAAACAAGGGTATAGACCCTCAGTGGATTAAAACACTTTACAACCGAGGCGAAGAAACAACATACTTTAAGAGCAAAAATGAATTTAAATATATCGGGATGCCAGTGGGTGGTCTTCATGCTGGAACGGTGTATGTTGGTGGCGATGGGCGACTTTGGTTGTGGCAAATATACAATGAGACTTTTGAAGGTGCACAGGAGGGAATAGAGCCTAAAACGGTGAACTGGAATGATGGCGTAGAGGTTAGAAAGATCCGTGCCAGAGATGGCTCGGCCTATATTGAACCGGCTATTGCTAATAACAAGCGTGTTTTGGAGCAAGGCTTTGCGGTTAAGGCAGTGGTTAATGGCAAAACCTTTATTAAGGAATTAAGCGAGGAACATTGGGACGAGATTGTGTTTAAGCCAGCCTACCCGATGGCTACCATAAAATATAGCAGTAAAGATTTTCCTGTAGCAGTATACCTAGAGGTGTATTCACCATTTATTCCTTTGGATGCACAAAATTCGGCTTTGCCTGCAACTATTTTGCGTGTAGAAGTAAAAAATACCAGCAACAGCAGTATAAATGTTTCGGTTTTAGGCTGGATGGAAAACGGAGCGAATAAGCTAACCGGAAAAGTGAAAACCGGAAAAAGGAAAAATGAGGTGTTGGCAGTCGAAAATTCAAGTAGCATCTTCTCTTCATTTGAGGCTGTCAGCGATGATGTGAAAAATGCACAGGATAGCGGTACAATGTGCTTTACCTTACACAAAACAAAGGGAAAAACATATACCGCCCTTGATCCGTGGCCGGTTAAAAGCAAGCATTTTGGAGCTGCGGCTACAAGCTCTTCAACTGCAGATGCACCTGAAAAACTGGTTGGAGGAATTGAGATAGCAGAAACTGTTAGCCCCGGAAAATCTTTTAAAGCCGATTATTCAATCAGCTGGCATTTTAACAATGCAAATGTGAACCTTAAGAAAATAGTTAAGGATGCACAAGAGGGATTTCATTACGCTACCCGGTTTAAGGATGCCGGGGCAGTGAGTGCTTACCTGCAATCGAATTTTGAAAAGCTGACAAAAACAACCGAGTTATGGAGCACAACATGGAACGACTCTACACTGCCATACTGGTTCCTGGAACGTACTTTTATTAATATTGATACACTTGCAACGGCAAATACCTATCGTTTTGCAGATGGCCGGTTCTGGAGCTGGGAAGGTGTCGGAGCATGTGCAGGAACCTGTACCCATGTATGGCAATATGCACAGGCTGTCGCCAGGATATTTCCTGAACTGGAACGTGACTTAAGACATCGGGTAGATCTTGGTGTTGGGTTTAAGGAAGACAGTGGCGCCATTATATTCCGTGCAGAAAACGAAAGCAGGCCAGCAATTGACGGACAAGCTGGTACAGTGCTCAGGTTTTACCGTGAGCATCAGATGAGTGGCGACAATACATTTTTACAAACCAACTGGCCAAAAATTAAAAAGGCAGTCCAGTTCATGTTAGATCAGGATAAGAATGGGGATGGGATGACGGATACCCCGATGGAAAACACCCTGGATGCAGTATGGGAAGGTGAAATTGCATGGATTGTGGGCCTTTGTATCGCTGCTGCCAGAGCAGGGCAGGCCATGGCAGAAGAAATGAACGATGCCACATTTGCCCAAACCTGCCAGACCTACGTAGCCAATGGACGTAAAAATATGGAACAGGAACTGTTTAATGGTGAGTACTTTATCCACAGACCAGACAAGGTTCAGGGCCGTAAAAATCTGGGATCATATAATACCTGTCATATTGATCAGGTATATGGCCAGAGCTGGGCATTTCAGGTAGGACTGCCGAGGGTGCTGAGTAAAGATAAAGCCATTGCCGCGCTAAAAGCTTTATGGAAATATAACTTTACTGCTGATGTTGGGCCATATATTAAAACCCATGTAGGTGGCAGGCCATATGCTTTACCTGGTGAGGGTGGAATGGTAATGAACACCAATCCGCACAATGAGCCTAAACCATTCGGAGAGAATGTAAGCTGGCAGCTGGGTTACTTTCATGAATGTATGAGCGGATTTGAGCATCAGGTTGCAGCCCATTTAATGGCCGAAGGTATGGTAGAAGAAAGTTTGATCCTGACCCGGTTTATTCACGACAGGTACCATGCCGCTAAACGAAATCCATTTAATGAAATTGAATGCAGCGATCACTATGCAAGGGCAATGGCAAGCTACGGAACCTTTATTAATGCCTGCGGGTTTGAGTATCATGGCCCTAAAGGTTATATCAAATTCTCGCCAGCCTGGAATTCAGAGAACTTTAAAGCACCTTTCACTTCAGCAAACGGATGGGGTAGTTATACCCAGAAAAAAGCTGGAGCGAAGCAGTTACACACCATAAACTTAAAGTACGGAGAGCTGCAATTGCAGGAACTGGCCTTTAACAAAATAGGTGCAGGTGCTGTAAAATCGGTTTCGGTAATGCTGGGAACACAAAGTATCCCTGTTCAGCTAAAACAGAATGGTACCGAATTGCGCATTACCAGCAATAAAAAGATTAATGTTAAAACCAACGAAAGTTTAAATATCACCTTTTCATAAACATATAACGCATGAATAAATTAGTGTTTATAGCTATGTTGGCCTTATTTGGATGCCAGCAAACTGCAATCAAAACAAAAGGCGATACTGCAGGTATAGATCTGAACTGGAAAGAGCAGTTCAATCAGAAATTGCCTATGTTGGGCCACAGGAATTGGATTCTTGTGGTTGATAAGGCCTTTCCGGAGCAAAACGCGCCGGGGATGGAATACATCTATGCCAATGAAGATCTGTTGCCGGTATTAAAACAGGTGCTTGCACAAGTCAATTCATCTTCCCACGTTAAACCAATCATTTACCAGGATAAGGAATTAGGTTTTATTACAGAAAATCAGGCTAAAGGGGTTAAACATTTCGTACAGGAATCAAAGGCCCTGTTTGCCAATCAAAATGTTCAAACAATGCTCCACGATTCAGTATTCAGGAAACTGGATACTGAATCAAAACTTTTTAAGGTTCTGGTAATTAAAACGAACGAAACTATTCCCTATACCTCCGTATTTTTACAGCTCGATTGTGGTTACTGGAATGGCGAAAAGGAAAAGCAATTGCGCGATGCATTAAGCGGCCAATAGCCATATCATTTTGCCTGCAGTTCTTAACCTAGATCAATTTACAGCCCGCTTATTTAGGATAACTTTGTATCATACTATTAAAAAGGAGAAGTAAAAATGAAAAAGTTAATTGAAAAAATCGTGATTAATTCTACTCGTCCACATATGGTTGGCGATGGGTTCAGGGTATTTAATTATATCCCGGGAGCAGGCATTCCACAGGAGAGAATAAGTCCGTTTTTACTATTGGACTTTAATCCTGAGTACGATTTCGGACCTTCAGACCACCTTAGAGGTGTTGGCGTTCACCCGCACAAAGGTTTCGAAACAGTAACTATTGCTTATAAAGGAAGCGTAGCTCACCATGATAGCACCGGAAGCAGCGGGATAATCAATGCTGGCGATGTACAATGGATGACAGCCGGTAACGGAATCTTGCATAAAGAATACCATGAAGAGGCTTTCTCTAAAAAAGGCGGGCCATTTGAAATGGTTCAGTTATGGGTTAACCTTCCTAAAAAAGATAAATCAACAGCTCCGCATTATCAGGAGTTGACCAAAGATGGTATGGGTAAAGTGCAGCTTGCAGATAACGGCGGAGAGGTAAATGTAATTGCCGGAAACTTTAATGGCGTTGCAGGCCCTGCTGAGACTTATAGTCCGGTAAACCTGTTCGACATCAAATTAAACGAAGGTGGCGAGGCTAACACCACCATTCCTGCCGGTCACAATACAGCTTTGCTGGTTGTAAACGGAAGTGTTGAAGTGAATGGTGAGATTGCCGGAGAACATAGCTTTGTTTTATTTGAAAACAATGGAGAGGAAATTCATATCAAAGCGAACCAGAAAAGTGTGGTGTTGCTGTTAAGCGGTGAGCCTTTGAATGAACCAATTGTAAGCTACGGACCATTTGTAATGAACACAGAAGACGAAATAAGAGAAGCGATTGTTGATTTCAATATGGGTAAATTTGGCGTATTGGAAGATTAAAAGTCATAAACTAAAAAAGCCCGTTATGACCACGGATGGTCGGAAGAATATTTCTTCCGACTTTTTTGTTTACAATTGTTTTTTTATTTAACTATCTGATTATCAATTATTTATTTTCTTTTCTTATTGATTTTAAGTATATTAAATACTGTAAATCAATAAGATATGGCCATTTTCAAAGATCATAAAGTCACTGTAAAACATCTCTTAAGCTTCATTCCTGAAACCTTGATAGCAAACTTGTCGTTCACGACTAAGATCGATCACTACGTGAAAGTTCTGCATGGCAACAAACTGTTTTATTTGCTGCTCTATGGCATTCTGGAGAATGACAGGCTTAGCCAACGAACGCTTGAGGATACGTTCAATGATTCGGTATTCAAAGTGCTTTTCAATCTTGATGAGGATGAAAGGATACGCAGAAGCTCTATTTCCGAAAGACTGTCCAAAGTTGATCCTGATTATTTCCGGCAGATCTATGAATACATTTACGAGCGCTTTTCCGCGACTTATACTTTAACAGAAAGAAAGCAGTATAACCTGATCCGTGTAGACAGCACGATAGTGAGTCAAACCGCCGGTAAGTTAACTGAAGGTATAGTCAATCCCGGCAGCAGTAAAAAGGCGGTTAAATACAGTCTTGCTTTCGATGGTATGCTGCCCGGTTTGGTCCATGTGTTCACCAATCCCAAGTATGGAAATGAAGACAATGCACTGCCGGAAGTCGTCATGGCGCATGTTAAAAAAGAACCCGGTCATCAGAATATTTATGTGTTAGACAGAGGTCTTCAATCTACCAGAACCATGAAAACTTTTGGTGAAGATGGCATAACATTCATTTGCCGGGCAAAAGAGAACAGGAAGTTTGAGCTGATAGAATCACTGATCGATGAAAAACAAGACATGGATATGGGCGAATCCATGTTGCTAAAAGATAGCATCATACGGCTTTATACGGGTACACCCATAGCCAACCAACGGGGAAATATACATTACAGAGAAGAACTGGTGGAAAGTCCTTTTCGCCTGGTTGTCGTCAAAAGCAAAGCAGAGCAAGGCAAGGAGTACTGGCTGTTAACAAACGATTTCAATTTGCCCGCTAAAGAAATCGCGCAGGCTTACCGAAGTCGTTGGGACATTGAGGTATTCTTCCGCTTTCTTAAACAGGAACTCAACGTAAGTCACCTGGTTTCACTTAATAAAAACGGATTACAGGTGATGCTGTACATGACACTAATAAGCAGCATGCTGGTACTAATCTATAAAAAGGGGAATGATCAAGGCTATAAAACAGCAAAAAGGCGTTTTGCCATGGAGGTTAGAGATCTGGCTATAGCCATGATTGTTATTCAATGCGGCGGCGATCCAGGCCTATTTTTTAAAACATAAAAAATGGCCGGAATTTCTTCCGACCATTCGTGCGTCATAACGGGCCTTTTTATTTTACAATTCAATGGGGTTTTTGAACACTTCATTACTTAATTTGTCCGTTTCATCAAATTTTTGAATGCCTTAGTATACTAATAAGATAATTTTGCTGTTAATTATCAAAAAAGTATGAAAGCATTCTTCCTATCTTTATTATTTGCCTTTACCTTAATACCATTTCTTTCATCAGCACAGCAACGTTATGCCATAAGCGGTACCGTAAGGGATGCCTCAACCGGAGAAACACTAATCGGAGCAACGGTTAAACTGCAAAATGCTACCCAAAACTCAGGTATTGCCACAAATGCATACGGATTTTATTCAATTACTGCTGCTGAAGGCGAGTATAGCCTCATAGTAAGTTACAGCGGCTACCAGAGTAATACCCAAAAAATTACCTTAAACAAAGCCTTAAAAATAAACATAGAGCTTGCGACTGTTTCAGATCTGCAGGAAGTAGTGATCAGTGCAAGTGAAAGGAAAAATGAAAACGTAAAAAGCCCGCAAATGGGACTTAATAAGATTAATATGGCTGATCTTGACAACGTGCCCGTATTGCTTGGCGAAAAAGACGTTTTAAAAACCATACAACTTTTACCCGGTGTAAAGGCGGGTGGAGAAGGCAATACCGGCTTTTTTGTTCGCGGTGGGGCATCTGATCAGAACCTGATCCTTTTAGATGAAGCTACAGTTTACAATTCATCTCACCTGCTGGGCTTCTTTTCAACCTTTAATGCCGATGCGATAAAAGACGTAAGCTTGTACAAAGGAGGTATGCCATCGCAATACGGAGGCAGGTTGTCATCTGTACTTGATGTTAAAATGCAGGACGGTAATGACAAAGAATATGGTTTGGAAGGCGGTATAGGCCTAATTGCATCACGCATAAAAGCCGAGGGACCAATAGTTAAAAACAAAAGCTCATTTATGTTTAGTGCCAGGCGCACCTATGTAGATCTGCTGCTAAAAGCCTCTGGCGATTCCGCGCTAAAGAACAATACATTAAACTTTTACGACATTAATGCCAAGGTAAACTATAAGTTCGATGATAAAAATACCCTGTATCTGTCGGGCTATTTTGGTCAGGATAATATTGGTATTAAAGATCTTTTTGCCAACGATTGGGGCAATACTACAGCCACTATCCGCTTAAATCATGTGTTTAACAACAGGTTGTTTTCCAATACCTCATTTATTTTTAACAAATACAGCTACGCTATTGAACTGCTGGATGAAAACAGCAATGCCAAGGTAAAATCCCTGATCAGAGATTTTAATTTTAAAGAAGACTTGCAGTATTACAGCAATAATCACATCCTGCGATTCGGATTGCAGGCCACACACCACAGAATTGCCCCTTCTGATATTACAACATCAGCCGGTTCTGCTTTTAACCCACTTTCTATTGAGAATCGTTACGGAATGGAGTTTGCCGTTTACGCATCAGATGAGTGGACTCTAAGCGATAAGTTTAATGTGTTGTACGGCTTAAGGCTAAGCCAGTTCTCACTTCTTGGCCCCGGAACAATAAATACCTACGACAACACTGGAGAGGTAAGTTCTTCAAAAACCTATAAAAGCGGCGACTTTGTTAAAAACTACTTTAACCTGGAGCCGCGCCTTTCGGCAAGTTATACCTTAAATGAGCAAAATTCTATAAAGGCATCATACAACCGCAATACCCAAAATATTCATATCCTTAGCAATTCAGGAACCAGCTCACCAACAGATCAATATGTAATGAGCAGCAACAATATCAAACCCGAAATTGCAGACCAGGTAGCTTTAGGCTTTTTCAAAAACAGCGAAAGCAATGTATATGAGTTTTCTGCTGAGGTGTATTATAAGTGGTTGCAAAACCAAATAGACTACAGGGATGCGGCTGAGCTAACCGCCAATAAAGATGTTGAATCGGAATTGTTGTATGGCAAGGGCAGGGCATACGGGTTAGAGCTTTATGGTAAAAAAACCAAAGGTAAGCTTACCGGCTGGCTAAGCTATACCCTTTCGAAAACCGAGCGCAAGTTTGATGAAATTAATAAAGGCAAGTATTTTAACGCCAAGCAAGATCGCACGCACGACCTGGCTTTGGTGGCCATGTACAACCTTAGCCGTCGCTGGTCGTTATCTGCTAATTATATTTACAGCACCGGAAATGCCGTAACCTACCCGGCCGGAAAATATAATGTTGGCGGGCTTACCACTTACTATTATACAGAAAGAAACGCGAACAGAATGCCATATACTTCGCGCTTGGACATTGGTGCAACGCTAAAGGCTAAAGAAACGAAGAAGTTCCACTCAAGCTGGACATTTAGCGTGTACAATGCTCTGAACCGCAAAAACCCTTACTCTATCCAGTTCCGCGACAAAGAAAATGATCCAACACGTACTGAAGCCGTACAAACCAGTCTTTTCGGCATTATCCCTTCGGTAACTTATAACTTTAAATTTTAACAGTGATGCTAAGAAAAATCAAATATTTAAGTCTGTTGCTTGCCGTATCATTTAGCATATGTTCGTGTGAAAAAGTGATAGATGTTGAGCTTAATACTTCTCCAAATCAGTTAGTGATAGAAGGCAATATTACTAATAAATTGGGGTTGCAAACCATTAAAATAAGCCAATCGGTTGCTTATACAGAACCTAACGATTACCCTGCAGTTAAAGGTGCAGTAGTAAATGTAACCGACGATCAGGGTAGTTCATGGATCTTTACCGAAAGCACACCTGGTAGCTATACTTTTGGCCCGTTCAAAGGAGAACCGGGTCGCACATATAGCCTTAAAGTAAATATAAATAATGTGCTTTATACGGCTACCTCGACCATGCCCGATTCCGTAAAGATTGATTCGCTGGATGTTAAGGTGTTTAACTTTGGCAGCGAAAAGCAAAAGCAGGCACAGGTACATTATAAAGATCCTGCCGGAGTTGCCAATCAGTACCGGTTTGTGCTAAAAGTGAATGGTGCTCAATCTAGAAGTGTTTATGCAGAAAATGACCGTTTTACCGATGGGAACAATGTACCCAGTGTGATGTTTTTTACCGGCAAAAATAACGATGACAATCAGTTAAAAACAGGCGATAAGGTTGAGGTTGAAATGCAGTGTATTGATAAGAATGTATTTATCTATTGGAATACCCTAAGTCAGCAATCGCAAAATGGCCCTGGGGGTGGTGTAACACCTGGCAATCCGCCATCTAATATCAGTAATAATGCTTTAGGATATTTTAGTGCCCATACGGTTAGTAAAAAGGAAATGGTAGTGAAGTAAGGGGCTAAGCTCCTTTTTGTATGGTGCTCGATATGTACATGCTGGCACTTGGGTCTCGACTGAATCAAGGCAAATTAAGAACTGCGATAGGATTCCTTCGGAAAACAGATACCTTTTTCCGAAGGAATGTCGATGCTGCCTCGACGCTGTCTTCAAGCTGGACTTAGCAATCACACTATTCTTCCCTGTCATCTCTATATGGTCACCACCAATCGTTTGCCATCGGTTACTTCCATTTCCCAGGCATCGGCGATATTACTCAACGGGATGCTTACGGTTTCCAAAATAAGCCTCTTTTCAGCCGCAAGACGGAACATTCCATATTTGGTGTCGGCCGAAACGGATAAGTAATAGAGGGAGATACCAATGTCGAGATTATTTATTTACACAAAGGATGTGCAGGTTTTAATGGGTAAAGGGAAAACGGCAGCGCATCGATTAATTATGGCCATCAAAAAGTCGTTAAATAAGCAAAAATTTGTGCCTTTAACAGTGCAGGAGTTTTGCGAGTATACTGGCTTGTCTTTAGCTGTAGTGGTGGAGCATTTGAAGTGATAGATGGGCTGGAGAATACAATTAAGTATTCCTCCAGCTGATGACATCATATTTAGTACGTTTCTGATCTTCATCACCACCATAAATTAAGTGCTTTTTGATTGATAGTCCAGGTGTTAATTCTTCAAAATAATCCAACTCTTTAAATAATGAGGAAGAAATTGTGTGAGTTGCTTTGATTTCAAAAATATCAAAGCCATTGTGTGTTTTTATTAATAAATCTACTTCTCTACCGTTGCTTTCCTGCCAGAAATTATAATCCTGATGGAGATATTGATGATTGTTTTTCTTCTGATATTCGGCAATGATCATATTTTCGAAAAGGTTGCCCTTAAGTCTGTTTTGTTCAAAATCTTCTGGTGTTCTGATACCTAATAAGTAATTAAGTAACCCCGTATCATAAAAATAAAGCTTAGAACTTTTTATGAGGCGTTTATTAAAATTTTGATGATAAGGCTGTAGTTGAAATATAATATAACCCGGCTAAAGAGCAATTTGTTACTTTTCAGAACGCAACTACCAGATCAGCAAAGGAAATAAATCTGCAAATGCCTAAGGACTTTAAGAACGATACGGTACATTGCTGGATGCATTATGTAAGTGCCGAAGGAAATGCTATAAGTACGGGGGTGTATGTTGGTGAGATAACTGTGTTTTAGTATAAAGTTCAAGTACTGAGTACTAAATATCAAAGAAGTGTGTGCTAGAATCCAATTTTTTGGTGCTAAAGTCCAATTTTATTTGTGATAGGGTGGCTAGTTTTGCATCAGCAATTGCTACTTATTAAACTAACACATAAAAACGACTATGAAACCAAATAGTATGAAAACCTTAATTTTGGTAACAGCCCTTATGCTTACCATAGGGGTGCAGGCGCAGACGGGATGGAAAATGCAGCCGGTAACAATTCAAAGCCGATGGGCGAAAGATGTATCACCAACAAATGCTTTAAAAGAATATCCAAGGCCACAAATGGTACGCGAAAAATGGACCAATCTGAACGGATTATGGGACTATGCGATAACCGCTAAAAATGCCAATAAACCAACTGCCTATGAAGGACAGATCCTGGTTCCTTATCCATTAGAATCTGCTTTGTCGGGCGTTAAAAGAGAACTGAAGCCAAATCAGAATCTTTGGTATAAGCGGACCTTTAAAAAGCCCGAAACAAAATCAGGAGATAAGATAAAGCTGAATTTTGGTGCTGTTGATTATGAAGCTACCGTATTTATTAATGGCCAGCAGGTAGGAAAGCACGAAAGTGGTTATACGGAGTTCAGTTTAGACATTACCCCGGCGCTTAAAGAGGGAAGCAATGAAATGGTGGTAAAGGTGTTTGACCCAACTGGAGAAGGTGTTGGTCCACATGGGAAACAGGTGCTAAATCCGGCAAATATCTATTATACTCCAACATCGGGGATCTGGCAAACAGTATGGATGGAAGTGGTTCCGGCTGCATCGATCTCTTCACTTTATATGACGCCTGATATTAATAAAGGCTTGTTAAACATTGCAGCTAATGGAGCTGCCGGTTATACCGTAGAGGTAAGTGTTTTGGCAGATGGAAAGGTAATAAGTACTGTAAAGGGAGCAACCGGTGTGAATTTGCAACTACCTGTAAAAAATGCAAAACTATGGAGCCCGGCCAGCCCGTATTTGTATGACCTGACTGTTAAACTGAAAAAAGGAAATACAGTTATAGATGAGGTAAAATCGTATTTCGGTATGCGTAAAACCTCGGTTGCTAAAGACAGCAAAGGTATAGACCGCATTATGCTGAACAACAAGCCTTATTATAATTTGGGGACATTGGATCAGGGTTTTTGGCCTGAAGGTTTGTACACCGCTCCAACAGATGAAGCCCTGGCTTTTGATATTAAGGCTATCAAAGCCATGGGTTTCAACACCATTCGTAAACACATAAAGGTTGAGCCTGCACCCTGGTATTACCATGCTGATAAACTGGGCATGCTGGTATGGCAGGATATGGTAAACCCCAATCAGGGCGTACCTGAGGGTTCAAAAGAAGCCTTTGAAAAAGGGAGTAAAGAGATTTTGCTACAACTACATAATTATCCTTCTATTACAACCTGGGTGCTATTCAACGAAAAATGGGGACAATACGATCAGGAACGCCTGACCAAATGGATTAAAACTACTGACCCATCGAGAATTGTAAACGGACCTAGTGGTGAACTGTTATATGTAAATGAACAACTCCGTTCTCCTGCTCCAAATTGCATATGTGGCGGCACATATGACTGATGTACACGCTTATCCGGATCCAATGAATTCCATAAAGCAGGATGGCAAAGCTCAGGTATGAGGAGAGTTTGGTGGTATTGGTGTGTTTATCCCGGATCACCAATGGCTGGCCGGATCGGCATGGGGTTATATTCAGGAGAAACCGGCTGCTTTAAAGGCAAAATACACCATCATGAACCAGCACTTAAAACTGTTTGAAGCTGATGGAATGAGCGGTTCTATTTATACCCAGCCTTTTGATGTGGAAGGGGAACAGAATGGATTGATGACATACGACAGGGAAGTGGTTAAAATCCCTTTTGCGGAGTTGCGTAAAATCCACAGCCAGCTGAATCCTGATATGGGAACTATACCGGATGTTACCGCTAAGGATGCAGATCTTACAGAGCCTGCCCAGACCTATAGTACCATGCTGCAACAATATATAGATGTTAAAAGAGACGCAGCATTTTTAAAGAAGATGGCAATGATGGCTACGCAAGCTGGCGATAAGCCGGGTGCGGTGCTGGCTGGCAATGCTTACATAGCTACGTTAAAAACCCCTTTAAGTGAACAGGACGTACAATCTGTAGCGCAATTTGCAAAAAGTACAAAGGATGCTGGGTTTAAGTTTATGGTAGAGAACCCGGCGGCATTTAAAAAAGTACTGGGAGATAGGCAATATACCGTAAATATGATGAATATGATCTTTAAAGGGGATATGGAACCTATGCTGGCAGATCCTGCTAAGATAGACTGGACAGGTATTGAAGCAAAAATAAAACCCTATGGTGCCCCGGCTGATGAGATTTTGTTGCGTGCCAAAACAGTGCATTTTTATAACAATCAGGATTGGACCAACTACGTAGCAACAGCGCCGGTCTACCTAAGTAAGTATGGGAATAACCTTTCGGAACAGGATCGCGCAATGTTTCAGGGTGCTGTTGATCAACACAAGGGAGCTTCTGGAAATGCTATCGATGATTTAAGTAAGGCTGTGGCTACAACTCCAAAATCAACTGATGCTGATAATCTAAAACAAAAGGATAAAGCTATTGCAGATGCAATTATAAATCTTCTTGTTGATGCCGCCAAGGCTGAAGATAAAGTTCCGGACTGGCAGGCAATAGCGGCTGCGGTAACGCAAAAACATGATGCTGTAACCGCCGACCGCACAGTAACCAGAGCCAAGCTTTTTTATTATTACGGTAAGGATTGGAAGGTTTTTGCTTCGGCAATTGTGAATTATACTGAGAAGTTTGAAGACAAGAATAACCGGCCAACCATGCTTACCAATGCCAATTTTGTACTGGAGCATAGTGCTGATAAAGCAGAATTAAGTAAGGCGCTGGATTGGGCAAAAATGCTTACTGAAAAGGCGCCTGATAATGAAGATTATAAAAAGACCTACGCGGCATTAAAAGAGAAATTGTAAAAAAGATCTTTCTGTTTCCCTGCGGATAGTTAGTTAATATAAGATCGGGAAATGGTTAGCCCAGATCTTAGCCATACCATATTTGGTTTAACACAATTTAGGCTGAGTGCTGTGTGAACCTGGATGGGTGCACAGCATTCACAATTTAGGGAGTTTGTGAATTAGGTTAGAACGGCCGGATATTTTTCCGGCTGTTCTTTTTTACTTTAAGCTATTTATCCATTCCCTGATCAGCTTTATCCCTTCTTTATGAGGCAGTGTTCGTGCCAGTTCAGGCATAGCTGTTCCGGGCTCTGTACTTGCCATTCTATAAGCCAAAATAGAATGTGTGGCATCGCCAGGTATGATGTCGTAATCCAGACCACCGGCCCCACCACCGGCAGAAACAGGTGCTTTTCTTATACCTAAATGATTGGGGTTAGTTTGCTCATATTCTAAAAATAAGCCTGTATTGTAGGCATCGCCTCCTTTGGTGTGGCAATGTGCGCAGTTAATGTCCAGGTATGCTCTTGCGCGCTGTTCCAGGCTATAGTGTTTGGCATCAGCCCAGTTTGGCAGTTGTGCAACTGATCCTGTATCAGGTAATCCTTTTAGAATTCCCCTGGCTGCCCATGCCTTAAGTTGGTTGGTACTCTGCCCTGGCAAGGTTATGTTGAGGTTTCGAGCCTTTGGCCCTATTGGGATCAGTAAATCATTTTTAATATGACAGCGCTTGCAATCGTTGGTGTTTGGTACCTGGTAATTTGTTAAAAGCTTATTGCCATCGTTATCCAATAGTGTAATTGGGATTTTTGCACCTGTAATGTGTTTAATGGCATCTGTTTGTTCTTTATTCCACAGGTAATTCATCACCTTCCAGTTTTTGTCGGTAGGATCTTTAACCAGCAACCTGGTTTCAATCATGATTTTTTGATGATTAACATTGGTGTAGGCAAAGTTTTTTACAATGATTGTTGAATCAGGAAAATTAAGTGCCCCTGATGCAGTATACATAATTGCAGCCCCTTTTGGTAAAACAATAAAGCGGTCTTTAACGGCATAATCTGTAAAGAGCGCGGTACTGATGTCGTAATGCAAAACTCCTTCGTTAGGTACAAGGTCTTTCAGCTTGTTTTTGAAAAAGCCATAATCAGAAAGCTTTTCCTTAAACACAAATCCATTGTTTTGTATGGTTTGGCTGGTTTTGTTTTTACAGCCCTGCTGGCTTAAAATGGAAAGTGAAACGCTAAAAAGGAGAATAAACCCGAAAAGATAAGTTTTACGCATTGATATTAATTTTTACTTGCAGATATAAGGGGTAATGTCTGTGTTGGGTTTCCAGTTTTTAGGATTGCTGATATTTAAAAAATCGGCATTTACAAATAGGTTGTCGCCAGGTTGTTTTATACAGATGGAATCTGGGTTAGCTCCCGTACCCTTGGTTAGGATATTACTCGAAATACCATCGTACATAATAAAGGGGATACGCTTGGTTTTTCTGGCCGGATCACTAGCATTTAACTGCTGTTCAACGGCTACAAGTATTTTACCAATGCGGTGCTCATAAGCAGCTTCGGGAAATGCAGGTCCCATTTCGATAGTATTGCTATGAATGTTGATGTTTTTAGAAATGGGAAAGTAATTGTTGTTTATTTTCTCTCCGGCTTTTTCATCAACAGCAAAGCCTGAAGCAATGGTTATTGAAGAGGAGTTGTTGTTGATAATACGGTTATTATAGATCTCGATGTCTGATGCGGCCAGTATTATAATTCCGCTGCCTGGTGATGCATTGCCTACACCCCATGAGGTACCAAAGCTGCCCGCTTTTGCAAAATTCCTGAAATTATTGTCGTGTATGTAATTGTTGTAAGCTTTAACATGCCCGCCTTTTTTAGAAAGATCAGGTAAGTCGAATACAAGAAAGCCTGCAGTATTGTTGTAAAACTCATTGTCGTAAACCTGGGCGTTTGATGTGTTTTCGATTTCGCAGCCGGCAACGTTTTTGGCTGCCTTACATTTTCTTACAACGGCGCTGTCGGTTTGACCAACATAGATACCGGCATCTGATGAGCCCTCGGTATAACAGTTTTCTATCAGTACATTTTTGCACATAACGGGATAGATGGCATACCCGCCACTGGTCGAATCTGCTTTGCTCCAAACCGCATGCAGGTTGGTAATGGTTACGTTTCGGCTCTTATTGATCTTTAAGAGGTCTCCTTTGGAATCGCGAATGGTCATGCCATCAATTACAAAATCTTTTACATCTGTTACCCTGATGCCTTCGCCACCCTGACTTTGTTCTTTAAAATCGAGAATGGTTTTGTCGTGTCCTTCGCCCTGAATCATAATGTGATTTACCTGTGCGATACTCAGGTTGTCGAATTTATAGGTGCCTTGCTTTAATAGGATCCTGGTACTGTCTTTTATAGACAGAAAGGCTTCTGCTATTTTCTGCTCTTCCCCGGGTTTAAATGTTAAATCGGTTTTATAGTTCCCCTGTTGGGCTGATTTGTTTCCGTTGCAGGAAAACAAAGTGATGGTAACAAAGAAAGCAAGTACTAATGATGCTATGGTTTTCATTTTAAAGGATGTTGTATGCATAAGTGATATAATAGACGGCACCAATATTAGGATTGGCAACGCCGGTTGAATAGTATTTGTTGGTGATGTTTGTGGCACCCAGCCTTATGCCGGAACGTGCCTTGATAAGTTTATAGCTTACCTGGGCATCTATTACTGCTGAACTTGGCACCCTGCCCTCGGCTAAGCCGCCTGAAACAACATAAAAGTAACCTGGTTTATAACGAAGGGTAGTACCAAATGACCATTCCTGCTTTTTGCCGAAACCACTGTTGCCAAATTCCATGTTTATATGGTAATGAGGTGTGTTGAAGTTGTTTATCTGGCTGTTGTTTTTGTTTTTAATGTTGTCTGAAAAGTAGTTGACTTTTGCTAGAAAATTATGTGTCAGATCAACACTAACGCTTGCAGCATAGCCATAGGTATTTACGGTTTGTCCGCCGTTAAAAGCGATATTATACTGTACATAAGTGCTGTGGTCTTTAAAAGCAGTTACATCACTGGTTCCGGGAGTGTTTGCTACATTGGCATAGCCGATAAAGTTTTTCCATGTAGAGAAATAGCCCAACACATCAAACATTACTCTTTTGCCAATTAAAGCTGCATAGCCAAGTTCAAAGGCATTTACAGATTGTGGTTTAATGTCGTTGTATTCAAATTTCTTTAACACTGAGGCGTCTCCCGATTGCTGATAAGCTGAAACACTTTCAAGTGTATATGGTGGGTATTCATTGAAATGATAGTTGTCGTTCAGTAACAAAGAGGAACCTCCAGATGAGTAGCTGTTGTATCCGTTAAGCGTATTTTGTAATGCCTGTATGTTTGAAGGGAAACTGTATGCATTTTGGTAAGAAAAGCGAATAAAATTGTCTTTAACAGGCTCATACACTGCCGAAGCTCTGGAAGTTACTTTAGGGGAGGAGAAGAGTGTATTCTTATCGTACCGGAAAGAGGTGCTGAGCGTTAACTGATCCTGGGCAAGTTTTTTGGCCAGCTGTACATAGGCACTGTATTCTTTTACATTAATTGGTTTGTCTTTATCTGGAAATAGCGTATTTTTACTGTTCAAACTGTATAGGCGCCAGTTTACCCCGGCAATTACACTCATGAACTTAACTGCATCGGTAAAGTTATATTGTGCCTCAGCATTGTAAAGTTTACTGCGATCGAGAAATAAGGTGCCGCCTTCGGAAATAGGCGTATTGGAGATCTTTTCCTTAAGTTCATTGAACTGTGGAGTTCCTAATTGGGTACGTCCCTGATCTGCAAATGCACGGGCAGCTAAATGAGCGTCGTTTAAGCTGGCTCCACCGGCAAGTGAGGCAAGCAGGGCGCTGGTGTATTCCGGATACCAGCCTCCGGTAGCGCCGTCGTAACTTGTTTTCCATGCTTCATTAATGTACTGAGCTGTAGGACCTGCTATTATGGTTCTTCCGGAGTTTTCTGTAGTGGTATAGGCACGCACAAACCAGTTGTCGCTTTTCAGTTCGGCCTTGTATTGCCCTACTTTAAAGCTTTTTAATTGATAGCGGGTATCATTAGTGTACACAATGTTTCCGGTGCCATATGTACCGGACATAATAGCTTCCAGTTTTGGGCTTATTTTATACCTTAGTTCGGCATTTGCTTTGAATAACTTTGCCTTGTTATCGAGGTATCCGTATTCGGGATAGCCTGTTCTGGTCACATAGTTAGGCTTAGCAAGCAAAGGTTCAATAAGGGGAGCCAGGGAAGGATCTCCTGCTAATGCTCCCTCTAAGAACGGATTAATATCTGCATTGGTTGCTCCGCCATAGTAGTTTACACCATTATAATTGGGGTCGGTAAACCTGTTGCCGGGGCCGTTTTTATTAGTGCTGTCGGTAGCCACCCAGTCGTTTGCCTGGGTATATTGAGAGTTAATTTTAAAGGCCAGCTTTTCGTTGATCTTTGTTGCATAGCGTATTGCCCAATCATAATATGGTGATGCACTCACAGGGTCATAACTGCCACTGCTTTTAACATGGTTTACGCCCTGAGTTACAAGCACACTTAAACCCTGATATTTAAACGGATCTTTTCCGGTCATTACCATAGTTCCGTTTAAGCCTCTTGAACCGTAAAGTGCGGATGAGGCTCCGGATAGTACCTCAATATTGTCTACATCAAGCTGAGTTAAACTAATGGCTGAACCCAGAGGGAAATTAAGGCCGGGTGCCTGATTGTCCATTCCATCCACAATCTGGGTGAAATTGGTGTTTCCGCTGGTGTTAAAGCCTCTTGTAGAAATACTGGTAAATCCAATACTGGAGACGGTTACATCAACTCCTTTTAAGCCCTGGATCATATCCATATAGTTTAGCTGAGGGGAATTGCTGATGTCTTTACTGCTAAGCTGTTCGATGGTTACCGGTGAGGAGAGTTTTTTCTGTACCACGCGGCTGGCCGAAACCACTACTTCCTGCCCTAATATAGAGTTTGGGTTAAGGATAACATCGAGCGGAGTGGTAGTGCTTTGAACCTCGACCTCTTTGGTTTCAAAACCAAGGGAAGAAAAGATGAGTACAACGGGCAGTTTCTTTTTAACGGTGAGTTGAAACCTTCCCCTATCATCTGAATATGTCCCTTCGGAAGAATTTTTGACATGGATGGATACCGCCGGTGCGGCCTCATTTGTGATGTTGTTTTTAATAGTTCCCTTAATAACCTGAGCGTTTAGGTTGCTAAGTAAAAACTGAAAAGGGATCAATAAAAATAGTCTCGTTACTTTCATTGTGTTTGGTTTTGGTTAGTGCAATATAGATTACAAAACCATCAGCAGACAATGATTATAACGTGTTTGGGACGAAATGGGGCTATAATGGGGTGGATGGGAGGGTAGAAGTTGTATTGTTAAGGTATTGCTCAAATTGTTTTTGATGGGATGCCGATACCGGGATTTGCAGATCGGGCAAAGGATCAAACTGAAGCACATAACCTTTATGTGTTTTCTTGGAAGATGAAACGGTTTTTATATTGATAGTGTATGACCTGTGTACCCTTATTAAACCTGAATAACTACAGGTAGACTCAATCTTTTTTAATGTGGTACGGATAAGTTCTGTTTTAACTTCTCCACCCAGCAGATAATGAACATCAACGTAATTGTCTTCAGATTTAAAGAACAAAACGTTATTTGGATGAAGAGTTAATATGATTTTTCCATTCTCATCTTCGATAAGAAGATTATCTGAAAGTGCTTTATGCTCTGTGGCAACCAATGATAGGTTGTACGCAAGTTTATTTTGTTGTACACCAAACAAAATTAATAATGAAATTACATAGGGAGGGATGGCAATGAGTATGGTATAATTAAATGTGTCGAGATAATTACTTACTGACAGTTCCGGATGATTGTTGAGCACCCAGTCGCAGCCCATTATGGCAAAGGTTAAGAGTACTATTTCGCCTAGAAACCAGAAGAAATATTGTCCGTAGCTAAGGTGTTTGATGTGTAGCAATTTCCATAGTCCAAACTGTGTAAACAGAAGGGTTAATGTTCCGGCCAGGGAAAAGATGCTAAAGATTTTAAATAGATCGAGTTTACTCGCATCCTCGTACCACCGATTGATGTTAAACGGTACAAAGGTATACATGAAAAGCAGGCTGATAACAGTAACAAGAGCAATAAATATGGTCTTATTTACGGATGAGTTGAGTATAAGGAATGGACGGTCAAGTGCGCTTTTGAGCACAGTATAATTTACTGAAAGAGGTGTTGTCCTTGCCATGCAACAGTATACTTAATATTTGGTATTGAAATTTAAGTATTTATTGTGGAACTTCCTTCAAGTCTGACTTTTTTAACCATCCTTTTGTCACCTGTCCATCGTTATCAGTAAGCGTTACATAAATAAAGTTGCCCTGTTCATCAATTACTTCAAATTTTGATTTAACCCACAAGCCTAAGATTCCACGCCTTGGGGCATCATTATTAGGTGATTCATGAAAATAAAGCGTGGTTTTGGGGATTCTGTATTTTTTGCCTTCACTAAATATAACAGGCTCCTCAGGCCCTTCTTTAGGTTGGGTAACAGGAGGTGGTGTAGGCTTTGGTGCATTTGCTGCAGTTTGACGTTCAAACTCTTTTTTTAAGCTATCCTGATTGGTTTGCTGTGCTGTGGTATCTAAAATGATGGGTTTAATTTCTTCGGTGGTATCTGGAATTACCTCTTCGGTAAGGTGGGTGGTATCCTGATGAACAACACTTGAAGAATCAGTAGCGAGCTCTTTTTTGGGTTCAAGATCTTTAAAAAAGAAGGCATATGCTGAAAGCACACCAAGCCCTAAAATGGCTATGATCATTAAAGTAAATACAGGCTTTGAAATGCGTACGCCTGAAGTATTATTTGGCGCTGCAATTATGCTTGCTGCAGCTGCCACGGGTTTTGCTTCGGTAGCAGGCACATTGCTATGGCTGTAGTGCAATACTGCATCTTGCAGGGCCATTCCATTAGCAAATCTGTTTTCCGGACGTTTCTCTAAACACTTTCTGATCAGTTCGAGCAGCCATAGGGGAACATTCATTTCCCTTGCTTTAACATCATCCGACCAGTTTTCCGGTAGTTGGGCTCTTCGCAAGGTTAACAGATCAGGTACCTGTTTCTCCATATGCGCCAGCATTACCGAGTTGCGGGCTGTTTCTCCTTTGTTGATCAATGGGAAAGGAACCGTTCCGGCCAGAAGTTCATACAATATTACCCCATAGCTATACACATCGGTTTGAAAGAACATTTCACCATCGTGCTGTTCCGGGGCCATAAACTCAACAGCTCCTGCATGCCGTACACTGCTGCGGCGCTGCTCATCGGACATGATTGCGAGGCCAAAATCAAGAAGGATATAATTGCCTGTAGCGGTATTGAATTTTACATTATTACTTTTTATATCGCCGTGTTTAACCCCAACCCTATGGCAATGTGTAAGGGCATTTGCCAGTTGTTCGGCCAGTTTTATAGTTTCCCTGATGGTAAATATAGGGTTGTGAGGCGACTTTAACAGTTCTTCCAGATCGGGGCCCTCGATGTACTCCATTTCGATAAATGGAAAAGAACCACTTTCTGTAAGTCCTGAATTAAGGATCTTAACCACATTCGGGTTAGGCACCTCATTTACCTTTTTAAGTTTTTCAACCTCATTTTTGAAGTTCCTGAAATTTCTATCGTCCGTATTTTCAGTATGAATTGGGGTTGGCAATATCTTTACCGCAGTAATGATTGCCCCCATTCTTTTACCTTTGTAAACAGAACCCTGCCCACCTGTACGTAAGGCCCCCATGTTCTCTAATCCTTCTGTTATGGTAAATACTTTGCTCATAGTGTCTTCGTTATTTTATTAAAATTCAGGAACATCATTAATCAATCCGTCCTTTGTTTTTTTAGTTGTTTTTGGTTTTACCGTATCCTTTTTACTCGCCGGAACAGTTTGTAAGGTATCTGGGGTTACTGGTGTAACTTTCTTTTCAGGTTCTGTTTTTACATTTTTCTTTATCGGCAGGATTGGTTTATTTACAACGTTAGTGCTATCTGTTTCAGTACCCTTACGGTGATTTAAGACTAAATTTATACCAAATGTAGCTAAACAAACAAATAATATAATTCCGGCCGTGATAAATGTTCTTGCTTTACCGCCCTTTTCATATTTCTGAACCAGATTGGCTAACCTTTCGTTTTCGGCTTTCAGTTCATTAATGACCGTTGTAACCTGCTCTTTATTCAGGATGTCCTGTTTGCTGTTGTTAACAGCATCATATAAACCCACACCGTCATGGAACCTGTTCTCCGGATCTTTCTGCAGGCATTTTTCAATAAGCTGGAGCAGCCAGGTAGGAACCATCATTTCACTGGCCTTTTTCTCTTCTGACCAATCTGCAGGTAAACGGTTTTTACGGAGTTCCATCAAATCAGGAATCTGCTTTTCGATGTGCGAAAGCATAACCATGTTGCGCGAGGTTTCTGTTTTATTGATAAGAGGGAATGGAACTGTGCCGGCTAAAAGTTCATAAAGAATAATGCCGTAGCTATAAATATCGGACTGGAAAAGCATCTTGCCGTCATGCTGTTCAGGAGCCATAAACTCTACGGCGCCTGCATGACGCAAACTGGAACGACGCTGTTCATCAGACATTACGGCTAAACCAAAATCAAGAAGTATATAGTTGCCTGTAGCGGTATTGAATTTGATATTGTTACTTTTAATATCACCGTGTTTAACCCCTACTTTATGACAGTGGGCAAGTGCATTGGCCAGGTGGTCTGCCAGTTTTATCGTTTCCCTTATAGTAAAGATCGAACTATGTGGAGGTTTTAGCAAATCTTCGAGATCTGGTCCTTCTATATATTCCATTTCTATAAAGGGAAGAGAGCCACTTTCTGTTAGGCCTGAGTTTAATATTTTGACAACATTCGGGCTTGGATCTTCATTAACTTTCTTCAGTTTTTCAACCTCATTCTGGAAATCCCGGAAATTCTTGTCTTCGGTGTTTTCTGCATGTATAGGCGTTGGCAATAGTTTTACAGCCGAAAGAATGGCACCCATTCTTTTACCTTTATATACAGACCCTTGTCCACCCGTGCGCAATGCACCCATATTTTCCAATCCTTCTGTTATAGTAAATACTTTTGCCATTTGTTTATAAATTACTGATTAGGATGATAACTGAATTCTAAAACAGCTGATTCTCCTAATATTATCTGATCTCCTTCGTGAAGCGCGTGCCCCAGTTCTGTGAAGGTAAGCTTTACAGAATTATGTTCCTTAACAGATCTTACTTTTACTTTATTACGCGGAGGTACGCCGCCATCATCAGCAAACAGCATAAAAGCTTCGGCATCATTACTCCATTCAATATGGGCATGTTGCCTGCTTATGTATTTGTTGCACTCATTGGCACTGGCATCTGGAAAGGCTATATTGTTAACCCTGATAAATCCATCGCTGTCCTGTGCTTGTTTTTCACGACCAATATTGATCTTGCCATCAGATGACTTAATGGTGTATTCTGCCTGCTCGGCCTCGCCATTTAAAATTTTAATGTACGCTGTTCCTGATTTTTGAACCGCAGCATGTTCAGGTGTTTTTATATAAAGAGCCACTTCAAGATTAGGCATTTTAATAGCTTGCAGCGGTAGTTCATCAGTAAAAGCAGTTTCCATTGTCCAGGTTTTGGGAAGATCTATCGCAAAATCATCGGCTATTCGCTGTACCTCATTTTTGAAATGATGCTCTTCATCAGCAAATACTGCGGATTCATACATATATTTCTCAACGGGCATACAGGCTATGTAAAGCTGAAAACCTTTAATGTGTTTACCTTCTCCGCCTTCCATTTTTTGTAATTCCTGTTTAATAAAAACAAGTATAGCTTCTCTGATGGCTTTAACATCCTGTGGTTTTTCGGGGGTATTTTTGCTAAATAGGCTAAACATATTCTATATCCTTTCTTTAAACTAGTTGATGCTGTCTTTTTTTACTACTATGTTTTCTTTTGCTACTGGTTTAACAACCGGTGGCTTAAAATCTTTAATGTAACCTAGGTTCAATAATATTGGGACAACATGTTTTCCGGCAAGTTGTACGGCCCTGCTTGAGCCTTTGGTAGACTCTATACGGATACATACAACCACATGACCAGGACCTGATTTTTTTGGTGCAAAGAATACATACCAGCCGTCATTAATCCGCTCTTTTTTCCAGATCCTTTCTGGTGTTCCTGTTTTACCCGCTACTGTAATGCCCAAGGTGTACCGCTTATTGGCACTTTGCTTAAGCATATAATCTGTAAGTAGAGCCGCATATTGCGGGTCATTGGCCAGTTTAATGCCCGGATTAACTTTTGTGGTGGAATCGCTGATCTTTAAAACATAACGATTGGCAACTAAAGTTCCCTTATTGGCCACTCCGGATACTAACCTTGCCACAGAAGCAGGGGTAGCTATCAGCTCGCCCTGGCCCCAGGCCATTCCGGAAATACCTTTAGCCCGGGTGCGTCGAATATTTGACGGATCGTATTTCGGTTTGGTATTAAACTCAGTTTTACGCCAAAGATTCATCCATTTATTCTCCTGTTTTGCGTTACTGGTGTCTTTGTCAAAGTAATAACCACCAACACCTCTAAGGAACATTCCCGTTTTCATATACAAAGTGGCCATGTCTTCCTGTAAATGCTCTTCGTTAGCTAATTTAATAAAATAAACATTGTTGGAGTTTACAATTGCCCGTTCCAGCGTAATGTTCCCTGTTTCGTCGGGTTCTATCCCTTTGGTTCTGATCCTTTCAAAGGAACTTACCGTAAAGGATCTTTTAGCTGCGTTAATGCCTAATTTATTGAAGGCGGCCATTGCTGTTAAAACCTTTGCAGTAGAACCGGGCTGTGTTGCATATGTAAAACCAAGATCTGCGTTGGTATACCAGCCGGCTAACTTGTTCTGATCGTTGGTAGTCATGGTTAGAAGCTCCCAATCTTTAATAGGTGGTAAGGGGTAAACCGAGGATGCCAATACATCTCCGGTTAAATCTTCCATGATCACGACTGAAACCCTACTTTTTGTTAATGAAGTATCCAGAGCAACAGAATGCTGAATGGCTGATTGTAACCTGGCATCGATGGTAAGTTTAACATCTCTGTTTCTTTTTTTGAAAGATTCAACCTCACTGCTGTTGATCCCGGCTAGCAGTAAAGGGGCCAGGGCCGCATAATCCCTTTTACTTACAGTCATCTCTTTTACCCCTCTGGGCAGAAAGCGATCTTCCCTGTATTTATTCGCTTTTGTATTGAAAGAGGTAACAGGTGTGTGGAAACCTCTGAGTTCTGCGGCATGTTCATATTCAGCAAAGTATCCGTTTGTACTTCCGTTAAATACACCTGTATTTGCATCGCCTACCCAGAAAAAAGTTTGCTCTTCAAAGGGATAATATCTGTCGACCCGTTTATGCATTGCGGAATCGAGGTTGTAGCTGACACCTGATGTTTTTAATGTGTCTGCTTGTTTTCTGACATAATCAGGATTGCTGGTAGCCAGAACTCTTCCTTTTCTGTCGTATAGCTGACCTGCTTCTAATTTGTTCATTAGAATTGCAATGCGGGGGTTGTAGCTAAACATCCGGGATCCACTTCGGTCGGCCACAAGTGACGGCTGTACTACCCATTTCTTATTATTAGCGATATATCTTGATATGGTAATGGTTAAAAGCAATACCGCTATACTGGCGGATAAAAGTGCAGGAACCAGATTCTTGTCTTGCTGTTTAGTGATAAACGCCATCTGTACATCAGTTCCCCTGATTAAAGAAACGGAAAGCAAAATACCTGCCGCCATCATATTTGCAACCAGTGAAGATCCGCCATAGCTGATAAATGGTAATGCAACACCCGAAAGGGGTAGGGCGCCTGTAGAGCCACCTGCAATGAGCAGAAATTGCACGAACATACTTATCCCGATGCCTGCACAGAGATAAAATAGAAAAGGAGTTCCTGTTTGCCTACCTATAATTATTGATCTGTTAAGGAAAATGAGAAATAATACGAATATACTTACAATGCCTGTCCACCCGAATTCTTCGCCTATGGCTGGCAGTATCATGTCGGTATGTGCCTCTGGTATTGTTTTAGCAAAGCCTTCGCCAACACCCTGGCCGGTTAAACCTCCGCCCGACATAGCCCAGATACCATTTGCTACCTGATCGCCGCCGTATACTTCATTGTTCCATGGATCCTGCCAGATAGATTTACGCTCTGTAAGCCGGTTAACGGGGCCCGGGATAAGCTTATCGAGATAAGGGATCTGGTCTATCAGCAGGAAGCCTGCAATGATCATGATTACCATTATTGCCGATTCGCTGGTCTGTTTTTTATTGAGCAGCATGGCTAGTCCAATCAATATAACAGTAACCAGACTGGCGATCCAAATATTCAAAAACCAGACGGTTAGTGTGTAAGTAATGATGGCAATGAGCATCATCATGAAATCGCCACGCGAAAAAGAAAATAGAATGATAAATGTAAAACACACTACCATTGCAGGACCCAGATCGCCCAGGATCAGGTACATAAGTATAGCAGTGCCCATTGCAACAAGTGCAAATGAGAAGAAATACCATCTTTTTTGCCAGCTTCGGTATTCTGTAATAAAGCGTTCATTACTGGCAAAAAAGCCTGCTAAGAATAAAATGATAGCATATTTTACGATCTCGCTTGGCTGCACGCCAAATAGGTTTACTTTTACACCACTGCCTTCGGGGCCACTTCCAAAAACTATGGTTAGGGCTAATAGCCCAAGTGCCAGCCCGGCCCATTGCCATCCGTTTGCTTTTCCTGAGTTTTTATTAAGTACAAGCATCCGGTAAAATCTGGAGTCGACATTAAATTTCCTGAATTTAATAAGCATTAGTATAACAATAGCGAAAACCCCCATTCCGAAAAAAATAAGAGTATCTTTGGCTAAAAAGCGGTCTCTCAATGGATCTTGCAGGCTAAGTAAGGCTATAAATGAAAACCCTGTCATTAGCATAATGATGGGTAAAATCAGCTGGTCTGCCCGAGGGAATTTAATGCTTAACAGGAAATGCAGTAAGAAAAACCCCGCAAAGAAACTTCCCGTGATGATCCAGAACCACTTATTAAATTCGTCAGGAGAACGTACAATTAAAGACTTTTCCTTCTTAAGGATCTTAAAATCTCTTGCCGAAAAGAGCCTGATAGTGTGTTGTGTTTGTTTGAACGTAAATGAAACATCTTTTTGAAGTTCTTGTATACCTTGAGATCTTCCGAACTGGAAGCCGGGTTTTAGCGGCAGCAGCTCAAAAGCTTTATCCTCTGGTAAATTCAGGAAGGCGAAATTGCCGTTGGCATCAGTTCTTACGTATGATGTTAAGCCTGCCGATTTTACTTCTACTTCATCATCAATATAAGCACTGTCCTGAGGAACTATCATTTGTAATTTTATCAGAACGCCGGATACAGCTTTATTGGCAGTATCTATAATCTTACCCGATATGCTATGGACTCCTAGTTTAAGGTCGGTTTGAGCAGGTAACTGAGGAGGCCGGTTTCTTTCCTGGGTAAAACGCAAAGAGTCGTCTCCGGTATACCCAAGTAATGCACGCGAGTCGCTAGCTCTTTTTTTGAAATTTTGTCCTCCAGAGGCAAAAGCATAATCCGCCTCTACAAAGAATTTACTTTTATTTAGTTCCCCAACGTTATCAAGCGGCTCCTTGAATGATTTAACTCCCTTTGCAACTGCCTGCGCTATCAGGTTAACATCTTTTTTGTCTTCAAAGTAATAGCCTTTTTCGAGTAAGGTTTTTATGCGTTCACCAGGGTTTTTGGCATTCAGATCCATCATCGTCCCATTGCCTAAGCGGGAACCCACATCGGCAAAATTACGTTGCAGTGTATTAAAAAGTGTAAAGAATAATGTTCCTAATACGATGGTAATCAGTATAATAAAAGTGCGTTCTATTTTTCTGCTCTCCATACTAATGACTTGCAGGGGTTGGTAATGAATCTGTTTTAAAAGAACTGGCTGGTATTTTTCCCTGTATATACTTATTGGCGGGCAGGTTATACGTAGCTTGTATGGAATTTACACAATTGTTGAACTGTACATTTTTTAACTGTAACACATTGTTTTGCGATAATATTGCAGTCTGGAAATTCTCGAAGGTAATGTTCTCCAAAAACACATACTTGCTGATAGGTTTAATTGAAACAGCAGCGCCTTTATATGCAGAATCACTTCTGATGACAATAGGTGTTTTTGCAATTATGAAAAGGGTATCCTTATTGAAATGTATATCCTCGTTTAGGATAATTGGTGATTTGAATAATGAATCTGAGATGATTAGTGTGTTGCCAATCAGTTTGTTTATGGTGTCTTGAAGTTTTGCCTCTTGCTCATTGCGAATTGGCTGTATGGCTGCTAGCTTTTGTTGCTTAATGGCATTGGAACGGGTATTGTTTTGCCAAAGCAGATACAGCGCAAAGGACAGAAAAATAATGCATAATACAGATAGCAGAATTAACAAGCCTTTACTTTTTTTCTGCACAACAGGGATAGCAACCGTGGTAATCTCTTTTTGTACAGCAACATCCTTGCTGGTAGTGGTTAATATATTAGGTTGATGGTTAACCACCGGTCTTGGTCTTTCTGTTTTTACAACCGGTTTTGTAGCTTCATGTATCAGCGATTGCTTATCGTTTTTAACTAAAACAACCGTAATGTTATCTCTTCCACCATTATTATTCGCAGCTTGTATAAGTTCAGTTGCTTTTTCCTGTAAGGTTGTTTTTTTGGTTAGAATGCCTGTAATTCCTTGTCTGTTAACCATGTCAGATAAGCCATCACTGCAAAGCAGCAACATATCACCCGGAAGGAAAGGAGATTGGCCGGTTTCTATATAATCATCCTGTGCTGCTATTTTTGCTCCGAACCCCAGGGCTTTATTAATTTCATTACGCTTGGGGTGGCTCATGGCCTGTTCTTCAGTTAGTCGCCCACTATCTTCCATGAAGCCCACAAATGATTGGTCTTTTGATATTTTAATTAATGACCCATCGCGAAATAAATATAATCTGGTATCGCCAACATGCGCGTAGTAAAGCAGATTTTTTTGAAGATCAATAACAGCAAGCGTAAGTACACAGGCCATGTTTTCATGTTCTTTTACTTTTTGCTTTTCGGCCATAATCTGTTCGTCGGCAGCAATAATGGCATCCTTCATTAACGAAGACAAATCCTTGCGCTGACTGTTCACGTGTTGTAAAATTGATTGTCTTGCAATCCCCGAAGCAATCTCACCTCCAGAATAACCCCCAACCCCGTCTATAACACAGGCAATAACAAGATCATTTGCTGTCGTAGGTTCGGCAATAAAGGTATCCTCGTTATTATCTCTTACTTTTCCTGTATCGGTTAGTCCAAAGTAATTTCTATCCATTTTATTTGGGCGAATTTTTAATGTCTCTAAAATGTGCAATCAATAAAATGATGCATATAATGAATAACGCTATAGATAATACATGCGACATATATTAGGATTTAAATATATTAACGCCAATAATTCCATTTAGTATAAGTCGTGAGTTAACCGGTAGTTCTGACCATTTGGGGCCTGTTATGTCACTTCTTTCAATCAGATTTTCGTTTAAAATAGTTTTTTCACCAAAAGAAGCTACGTAGAATTTATCTTCAGCTCTGTTATACCTTATTTTAAGATGAGGGGTGTTTACCCACTCTGATGGGATTCTGAAAATGTGATTATCCTCTCGGGTCTCCTCATTTCCTGAAACCACAATATCGTCAGCCTTCATCAGGTATTCTAATTTTTGTCCGGAGTAAGCTTTATCCGGAATGGTAGTTTCAAAGCGTGCCAGCACAACTCTTTGACTATCACTTATGGCCTTTTCCTCTGGCTTCTGTATATCAACATAGGGGATCTCATAATAACCTTCACTGTAAAAGATAAAGTCTTTTAAAATATCATTATTGATGTCAAATGTTTGAGCCAATCCGGTTTGTCGTGGTATAAAAGTTACCCTCAGGTTTTCTTCTTTTTGAGTGCTGTCTGGTAGTAGTTTTCCTATAAAACTAATGTCTCCTGGTTTATAATCTGGGTGAGATACAAATCTGAATACCCATTTATTACTTGAGGGTTCAACTTTTTTGCCATCTGCAACCTGTTTGTTTAATATTTCGTAAAAGTTGTCGACCGACTCCTGGGAGATTAAACCTAGAATACCTTTTTTGTTATCTATAAATTCACGATAATCGTCGGGATTGAGGCATATAATAAACTCATGATAGAAAACAACACGTTCTGCAAATGACAGTTCTGATATTGATTTCCGAAATTCCTCAATAATATATTTATAAACCTGGTTAGGTGTAAGCGGTTTCGACTTTCCTGATGATGTAGTTCCATTATTGGTTAAGAACCAATCCTGAATGCCCATTCGTTGCCAGATAGAAGGTTTTGTACTCATTTATAATGCTGTAATAATTATTAGATCGAAAGATAAGGAAAAAAATGGCCTCTCATAGATTTAACAATTAAAGGGTATGCTTGTTTGTAGCGTTTTTTATGTGATTTACGTTTAGTAATGAAAAGGACTAACTATGTTTAAGAAAATAGGTATGCTTGTTTGCGGAGTATGTATAATACTGTTGGCAGCGTGTGATAAAACAGATAACTCAAACTGTGAGGATAAAATTTGTGATGAGAGCTTTGCTACTTTGGTAGTAAAGTTTGTTGATAAAAATGGAGCAGGAGTAGCTGTTGATAATTATAGTGCTGTAAATCAGCGGACAGGTGATACCTTAAGTGTTGCAACAAGTGATGTCAATTTTGAAACAGGTATTTATATTGTGGTTAATGACTTGCACATCAAGAAGCTTTCAGAAAGCGGAGATAATATTAAAGTTAGTGGTACATATACCAGGGAGGGTCAAACAAAGTCGGCAATAATAAAAGTAAAAGGAGGAAATTGTGCCTGCCATATCTCAAAGATTGATGGCCCTGAACAAATTAAATTTGATTAATTTGCTGTAAGCAACATATTTCCTCCTTTTAGCAGATCTTAGTTGTCTGCTTTAATTTCTACACGTCTGTTCAGGATTCTTCCTGCTTCTGTTGCATTTGAAGTTACAGGCTGACTTTCACCAAAACCTTTAACGGTAAAACTAGATGCATTTAAACCTGCATTAACAAGGTAAGATTTTACTGCATTTGCTCTGTCAACAGATAATGACATATTTCTTGCCGGAGTTCCTTCTGCTGAAGAGTGACCGTTTAAGATAAATTTAGCATTAGGATCCTTTTTAATCTCAGCAACTGCTTTGTCTAAAATTGGGAAAGAAGCCGTTTTTAGTACATCAGAGTTAAATTCAAACTGAATGTTTTTGAAGTTAAAATCTGGTTCAGGTGCTGGAGCAGGTTTTTCTGGCTCTGGTGCTGGCGCTGGAGCAGGTTTTGTTTCTTCAACTGGAGCAGGCTTTTCTACCGGAACAGGATTTGGTTTCGCTACTACTTTCTTTGTTTTACACGAATACATCGAGATTGATAAAAATCCGATAACTGTCAGGAGCGAAATTGTTTTTGTAATTTTCATTTGAGTTTTATAAAATTTAGTTCATTTGTTATGTGCACAAAAGGTATTAATTATATCTTAAAATGCAAATATAATAACACACTAATAACGCGACTTATATTAAGAACGTGTGTTTTGTTGAATTTATTTAACAAATGAAGTGCCTTGCTTAATTAATTCCAGGTTAAGCAAGGCTCAATAAACGAACATTTTCTGCCTTTATTACTGCGTTTAAGCTAGGTGTTAATGAACTGTTAAATTATTGCTTCAAATGCATGCGTTTTGAGCCTTTTTGTGCTTGTTCTTTTTGTTCACTTTCGTTTCTTAAGAGGTATTGAGTCTTTATAGTTGTAGTTTTGGGTATACAAGAGCGTAGGATTATTGCTTTTAATTGTGTTTTTTAAAATGTTGTTGAAATATTTGGCTGAAAACACATGATTTTCTTGATATAGAGCTACTTTGAATAAAATCATGGTGCTTTTCTGTATAAAAATCCTGCTTCTGTAGAATATGTTAAATGATATTCGAAGAATACTCGAAGTTGAACCCTAATCATCCCTCAACAACATGAAAACTCCTATTATTATTGGAATAACTCCATTTGAACGGCCAGATATAAATCTTGCCGAAGCGGTGTCAAATGCGAAGGCATTTCCTGTACTTCATCTCGGAAGAGATAAAGATGTAGCTGCTGATGCGTTAGAGCAGTTGTCAAAAAAATGTTCGAAAGGATTCGGCGTGTGCCTGATTTCGGACAATCTTAAAGATGTTATTCTCCCTGAACAGGTGACAATGGTTATCCTGCCTTATGGAATACAAATCGCCAGAAAAAAACAGACTAAGCTGTTTTATCAGGTTTGCAATGTTGAAGATGCTAAAAAAGCCCAGGCTGAAGGGGCTGATGGCATCATTGTAAAAGGTAATGAAGGTGCCGGTAAGGTGGCCTATGAATCATCGTATATACTTTTCCAGCGCATTGTTAAAGAGGTTAAAAATATAGATATATATGTGCAAGGTGGTGTTGGTATACACACTGCTGCTGCTTTAGTTGCTTTGGGTGCAATAGGAATTGTATTGGACAGTCAGCTGGCGTTGTTTCCTGAGTGCAGCATGCCATCTGCCATAAAACAGATCTGTGAAAAATTAAGCGGGAACGAAACAAAACTTATCGGGAACTTCCGTGTATTAGTGCGGCCGAATTCGCCGGTTCTTCCAGAAAATGCTACAGAGGAGGATCTTGAACCTTACATTAATGGTTTTGATCTGGAGAAATCATTTCTTCCTATGGGGCAGGATATTTCTATATCAGGAGATCTTGTAAGCCGATATAAAAAAATAGATAAATTGGTGTTTGGTATTCATGAAGCTGTCTATGGGCACCTTAATCAGGCCAAGTCAATCAATGTGATCAGCACTGATAATCCTCTGGCAAATGATTTAAATATTACTTATCCAATAGCTCAGGGTCCTATGACCAGGGTCAGTGATGTTGCCCCCTTTGCCAATGCAGTAGCCGATGCAGGGGCGTTGCCCTTTATTGCTTTATCCCTGTTAAAAGGTGACCGTGCGAAGGAACTGATCAGTGAAACTAAAAGACTTGCAGGAAATAAAACCTGGGGTGTGGGTATATTGGGCTTTGCCCCTCAGGAGCTTCGTGATGAACAGCTGGAATACATAAAACAGGAAATGCCGCCTGTTGTATTAATTGCAGGAGGGAGGCCATCGCAGGCTAGACCACTTGAAAAACTAGGTGTAAAAACCTTTCTTCATGTGCCATCAGTATCGCTTCTTGATATGTTTTTAAAGGAAGGTGCACGACGCTTTGTTTTTGAAGGAAGAGAGTGCGGAGGACATGTTGGCCCCTTGTCCAGTATGGTGCTTTGGGAAAAGCAGATAGAGCGGTTATTGAAAGAAGATCAACCAGAACAAATCAGTGTTTTTTTTGCCGGTGGAATCCATGATGCTTTATCAACTGCATTTATTGCCGTAATGGCAGCTCCATTAGCAGCGAAAGGTGTAAAAGTAGGAGTGTTGATGGGAACATCATATCTATACACCAAAGAGGCTGTAATTACAGGTGCTATTCAGGAAAAATTTCAGGAACAGGCCATCAGTTCTAACGATACTGTCTTGTTAGAAACTGCACCTGGCCATGAAACAAGATGTTTAAATTCTCCATTTGCAATATTTTTCAATGAAGAAAAAGAAAAGCTTCAGAAAGAAGGGATAGATAAAAAGGAAATCTGGGCAAAACTGGAAAGCTTAAATGTTGGTCGTCTTCGTATCGCTGCAAAAGGAATTGAACGCAAGGGTGATAAGCTGGTAACTATAGATGAAAAGGATCAGCTGCATCTGGGTATGTATATGATAGGGCAAATAGCGGCAATGCGTAGTGAGGTTGTTTCTATTTTAGATTTACATAAAGAGGTTGCAGTAGGTAACTATAAATATATTGAAAATGCAACGTTGTCAGTAGTTCCTGAAGCTAAAGAAAAATCACTAAATGTAGCTATTGTTGGAATGGCCTGTATTTTTCCGGGAGCAAAAAATATTGAAGAGTATTGGCGCAATATCATTCTTGGGAATGATTCGGTAACAGAAGTTCCCGATGAACGCTGGAACAAAGCACTCTATTATAATCCTGAGTCAACTGATAACGATATGTCTCATTCTAAATGGGGAGGCTTTATTCCTAAAATTGATTTTGATCCGCTGGAATATGGCATTCCGCCACAATCCTTAGCTGCAATTGAGCCTACCCAGTTGCTGAGCTTAATGGTTGCGAAGCAGGCTATGGAAAATGCCGGTTACCGGGATGGTAGTTTTAATGCAGAGAATGTATCTGTAATTATAGGAGCCGAAGGAGGGAACGATCTTGCAAATAGTTATAGTTTCAGAGGCTTTTTTAAGCAGGTATTTGGTGAAATGCCTGCAGAACTGGATGAGTTGTTGCCAAATACAACTGAAGATTCCTTTCCGGGAATTTTAGCCAATGTAATTTCAGGCCGTATTACCAACAGGTTAAATCTTGGGGGGCGTAATTATACTGTAGATGCTGCATGTGCTTCATCATTAGCAGCTATTGATTTGGCTTGTCAGGAATTATTCCTGGAGAAGTCAGACATGGTGCTTGCGGGCGGTGCCGATCTACACAATGGTATTAATGATTACCTGATGTTCTCCAGCACTCATGCCTTATCCCGTAAAGGACGGTGTGCAACGTTTGATGCAGAGGCTGATGGTATTGCCCTTGGTGAAGGTATAGCGATGGTAGTATTGAAAAGACATGAAGATGCTTTGAGAGATGGCGATAGGGTCTATGCTGTAATTCAGGGTATTGGTGGTTCAAGTGACGGAAAGAGTCTTGGTTTAACTGCACCACGCAAATCAGGTCAGGTGAGGGCGCTGGAGCGTGCGTATGGTCAGGCGGGTATCTCACCGTCAGTACTCGGACTTGTAGAAGCTCACGGAACAGGTACGGTAGTGGGCGATAAAACCGAGCTTAGTGCTTTAACTGATATGTTAAATGAATCAGGGGCAAGGGTTGGTCAAACTCATCTTGGCTCGGTAAAAACTCAGATAGGTCATACTAAATGCGCGGCTGGCTTGGCAGGCCTGATAAAAGCCGCTTTATCTGTGTATCATGGCGTAAAACCACCAACCATTAACTTAGCAAAACCTAATAGTTATTATAATAGCAGCACTAGTCCTTTTGCTTTTCATACTGAAGCGGGTTTGTGGATGGATGATAAACGTTATGCTGGGGTAAGCGCTTTTGGCTTTGGGGGTACTAACTTTCATGCAGTTATTGAAAGCGATCATAAAATATCTGATCAAGTATCTGCATTAACTTCGATGCCTTCTGAACTGTTTGTTTTTAGAGGTGATACTTACGGTGAAGCCAAAAAGCAATTGAGCAATGTAAAAGCTTTATTGGATGAAAATGATAATATAGATT
This sequence comes from Pedobacter ginsengisoli, assembly GCF_002736205.1. Taxonomy (NCBI): domain Bacteria; kingdom Pseudomonadati; phylum Bacteroidota; class Sphingobacteriia; order Sphingobacteriales; family Sphingobacteriaceae; genus Pedobacter; species Pedobacter ginsengisoli. Next base: position 5,368,136 of record NZ_CP024091.1, read on the forward strand.
TAAAGGATATCGCCTTTAGTCTGGCATTGGGAAATACTAAACAGATACAATTAAGTATTGTAGCCGACAGAGTGGAGGACCTGATCATGAAGATTGATCTGGCTTTGTCGGGTGTGGAGAGTAAGGATACCTATATTACTAAACAGAGATCAGGTAAGGTAGCATTTATGTTCCCTGGCCAAGGTAGTCAGCGTATCAATATGGCAAGAGATCTTTTTGTAATATTTCCTGCCATGCGTAAACTGTTAAAGAACAGAAGTAAATATGAACAGGTACTTTTTCCAAATGCTGTGTTTGATGAGAGCTCTTTAAAAGCCCAGAAGGAAAGAATAAAGGATACCCGCATGGCGCAACCGCTGTTGGGGATTGTGGATCTGGCAATTGCCAATTTCCTTAAAGATTTAGGTATTGAACCTGATATGGTTGCAGGGCACAGCTATGGCGAGTTACCTGCTTTGTGCTTTGCCGGTGCCTTTGATGATGATCAGCTGGTGTTTTTAAGTGAACAAAGGGCTAGGGCAATTCTTGACGCCGTAGAAGATGGGGATACAGGAGCCATGATTGCAGTGACCAGCAAGGAAGACGAAATATTTAAGGTGATTGATGGAATGAAGGATGTTTATGCCGTAAACTATAATTCGCCAACTCAACTGGTAATTGCAGGTACAACTCCTGCAATTAAGATGCTTGCTGAAGTACTTAAGACTGCTAAAATTTCTTTCAGACCATTGGAAGTAGCCTGTGCTTTCCACAGCCCGTTAGTTGCTAAGTCAAAAGCCCTTTATAAAGGTGTACTTAACGATGTTGGATTTACGGATCTCCGCTTGCCGGTTTGGTCGAATACTACTGCCGGGTTATATCCGGCAGAGGCAGAAGCAGTAAAAGAAAGACTTACAGAGCACCTGGTGCAGCCTGTGAAATTTGTTGAGCAGATAAAAGAAATGTACAAGGATGGTGCAAGGATCTTTATTGAGGTCGGGCCAGGGAAAGTGTTAACTGCTCTTGCAAAAGCATGTTTGGGTAAAGACGAGCTTTTGCTTTATGCAGAGGATAACAGCCATAATAAGATCACACACCTGCTTTGTACAATTGCTACTTACATAGCTACGGGGCGTAATGTTAAATTGGAAAAGCTGTTTGAAGGGCGTAATGGAAAGCTTTTAAACCTGGATGAACCCGGTCAGTACAAAAAGAGTAAAACAGTTTGGTATGTAAATGGACAGCATGCCATCCCATCAGTAGGAAAACTACCTGTTAATGGGGCTTTGCCAATTACACAGCCTATTAAACTAAAAGGAACAGAAGTGAAAACAGAATATATAAACACGCCCTCAAATGGTGCGGAACAAATGATGCAGGAATACCTGAACAGCATGAAAATGATGATTCAGGCACAACGGGATGTAATGCTGACATTTTTAGCACAGCAATCGCCAAATATGCAATTGCCTCAGCAAATGTATGTTCCGGCACCGATTGTGTCTCAATCTGCTCCATTACAGGTTACAACTGTACAGCCAACTGCTGGGATTCAGCCATTAGCGGTTACAGCAGCAAAACCTGCGGCAATAAAAGTTGATGTCAAAGCAGTTTTAATGAATATAGTAAGCGATAAAACCGGTTACCCGCAGGAAATGCTTGGAATGGAAATGGATCTGGAGGCTGATTTAAGTATTGATTCGATTAAGCGCATGGAAATTATTGGTTCCTTACGTAATGAACTGGGCGGCTTTAGTAATGCAGATAAAAATGAAGATGCCTATATGGAGCAGCTTGCGGGTATTAAAACATTAAATGGTTTAGTGAACTGGATCAATGAAAATACAGCCTCAGCTGTTCCCGTAGTAGAAGAATTGAGCAGTGTAAAGTTTACCCTCGCTGATATTAAATCTGCAATTCTATCAGTTGTAAGCGATAAGACCGGTTATCCACAGGATATGCTTGGGATGGATCTTGATCTGGAAGCCGATCTAAGTATTGATTCAATTAAACGTATGGAAATTATTGGCGAATTGAAGGTAAAGATCGGTTTTGCCAAAGGAGAAGAAAGTGATGATGATCTAATGGAGAAACTGGCCGCCATAAAGACACTTAATGGTCTGGTAAATTGGATTTCGGAAATAGAATCTGAAAGTATTGAGACAGTTGCCGAAGCTAAAAAGATTATTGAGGAGAGTGCCATAAATGACAATTATAATGAGTCTTTGTCGCGACTTAGGTTTGAACTTACTCCTTCCGAGCTTTTAAATAAGGATACTTCATCGTTAAAGGGAATTCGTTTTGCGGTAACCGATGATGCCGGAACACAGGCAGCAGCTATTAAGGAACTATTTGAAGAGCATGGGGCAATTGTAGATATTGTTTCTGTTACAGACAGTCTGAAAGGTTATAAAGGGTTGATCATGCTAAACATGTTCAGTACGCCGGACAAGGCTACTATTATTGATAATATTGCAAGGATAAAAGAACTTGATTTTGGAGAAATGAAATGGGTTTATCTCATTTCAGATACCAAAGGTTATATGGATAATGAGGCAGATACTGCTATGTTAAGGCACTTTCAGGGATATTCTGGTTTATTTAAAAGTTTAGATAAGGAATATGAAAACACCAAATGCAGGGTTGTAAGTTTAACTACAAAATCCTCTGTATCAGAAATTGCCATAATTGCCTTAAATGAGATCCTTAATCCTGATGAACCTTCGGAGGTGATCTATAATGGTGTTAACAGACAAACACTGGAACTTGTTCCTTCGCAGCTGGTAACAGGACTGGCAGATTCTCATATCCAACTGGGTAAAGATGCGGTAGTGCTGGTTCTTGGCGGTGCGCAGGGTATTACTGCAAAGCTGATGACTCATTTTGCTAAGGATTACCCTTGCAGATACATTTTAGTCGGTCGATCGCCTGATCCCAGATCCAATGGATTAGACCATTTCACTTCTATGAAAACCAAAGAAGAGATCAGGGCTTATTTAATCAAAGAAGGGAATATTAAAAAACCGGCAGAAATAGAACAGGAAACCAATAAGATCTATAAGAACAATCAGATTTTGGAAAATATCAGTTCGCTCGAATCTGGAGGCTCTATAGTATCGTACTCAGCTCTTGACTTACGAGATGAAGAAGGGTTAAGCAAATTTATTAGTGATGTCTATGAAGAATACGGAAGGATTGACGGTGTAGTTCATGGAGCAGGTTTACTGGAGGATAAATTGTTTCAGGGTAAAACAGTAGAGTCCTTTAAACGGGTTTTTGAAACTAAGGTAACTCCTTTACGTGTGCTTGCAGAACAACTAAGGCCTGAAACTCAGTTCGTCATCTTTTTCTCAAGCATAGCTTCGGTTTACGGCAACCGGGGACAAACAGATTATGCAGCGGCAAACAGCGTGATGGACAAGTATGCATGGGCATTAAATGCAAAGATAAAAGGTAAGGTGATGGCTATAAACTGGGGGCCCTGGAAAGGTGCCGGAATGGTTTCATCTACTCTTGAAAAAGAATATGAACGCAGGGGGATTTCTATGATACCCTTACAGGATGGTATGGAAACATTTGTAAATGAAGTTAAGTACGGAAATGAGAGTCAGGTACTCATCATGGCGGGAAGTAACTGGTAGCCATACATCATTATGAAAAAAACGGATGTAGCTGTAGTAGGAATGTCCTGCATTTTTCCCGGTGCCAGTGATGTGGAGACATTCTGGCACAATATAATTAATAAGGTTGATTCTACGCAGGTTGTTCCTGCCGACAGAATTGATCGGGTACATTTTGAAAACGGTTCAGTGGGTGTTGATCGCTTTTATTGTAATAGAGGTGGTTTTATTCCCGAAGTGAAGTTCGATCCTGCAAATTTTGGGTTACTTCCGGTAGCGATTGAAGGGACAGAACCTGATCATTTGCTGACGCTTGCGTTGGTGCAGAAGGCATTGGAAGATGCCGGCGTATTTGAAAAGAATGTTTCCCTTGATAAGACAGGTATTATTATTGGCAAAGGCAATTATGCCGGTCCAGGGGCTACCCGGGCAATAGAGATTGTAAGAACCGGTGAACAAATTGCCAGTATTTTAAAAGATCTTTTACCTCATTTAAATGAAGAAGAAATAGATAAGGTAAAGAAAGAGTTTCAGGTGCGTAAGGGCCGTTTTGGTGCCGATACTGCGATGGGCCTTATTCCTAATCTTGTTGCTTCATTAGTTGCTAACCGATTGAATCTTGGCGGGGTAGCCTATACCCTGGATGCCGCCTGTGCAAGTTCTCTTATTGCCATAGATCATGCAGTACAGGAACTAAATAGTAACCGCTGTAATATGGTTGTTGCGGGTGGTGTTCATGTTGGTCAAAATGCTGCATTCTGGAGTATTTTTACTCAATTGGGTGCACTATCCAAAAAGGGTAAGATAGCCCCTTTTGATGAAGGAGCCGACGGATTGCTGATTGGTGAAGGCTGTGGATTTGTAGTGTTAAAAAGACTTGAAGATGCAATAGTGGATGGTGACAGGATCTATTCAGTATTAAAAGGCATTGGGGTTAGCAGCGATGGCAGTGGTACAAGTGTAATGAGTCCATCGGTAAAAGGACAGATTAAGGCAATTACGCAAGCCTGGGAAAATGCCGGTATCGATTTAAAAGATATAGGATATATTGAAGCCCATGGTACGGGGACCCCATTGGGTGATAAAACTGAAGTAGAAACACTCTTACAGTTTTTTGGTAATGATGCATCCCTGCCCAAAGCAGGTATTGGTACAGTAAAATCTAATATCGGTCATGCTATGCCTGCCTCGGGTATTGCAGGGCTGATAAAAACATCATTAGCATTGTACCATAATGTTCTTCCACCCACATTGCATTGTGAGCAGCCTTTGGCACAGCTAAAGGAAACAAGATTTAAAGCGATACAGGAAGCCCGGAATTGGGATGACTCAGGCTTACCACGGATTGCAGGTGTAAATGCCTTTGGTTTTGGCGGGATTAATGCACATGCGGTACTTGAAGGATATAAAGCTAATAATGCCGAGCAGTCATCTGTTTTAATAAATAGAAAAACAGATGAGGTGTTGCTAATTGCGCGTCATAGTCACGAAGCATTACTGGATGCTTTGGAAGCTAAAGACAAAGACCCGGGTGAAGGTAAGTATCGTATTGCAGTGTTTGATCCAACTCCCGAGCGAATAAAGAAAGCGGTTAAAATTGCCGGAAAAAATATTCCGTGGCGTAAT